>NZ_JBWKEZ010000077.1:0-33882 GCF_056434525.1 Streptomyces sp. NPDC044002 | reverse complement strand
AACGCCGGCGAGGCTGGATATATCCAGCCCGCGCGGCGTTTGAGCGCAACGGGGTCAGGGGCGGAGCCCCTGGGAACGGTGGAAGGGCGGGTAGGGGACCTCGCCCGCGCAGCGGCACCCGCCGGCCCGGCGGTAGTCCGTCCTCGCGAACCGGTTGAGGGGGCGTCACGCGGGGCCCGCCCCGCTGACACCATCAGCGGGGGGAAACACCCCCCGTACCGATACGAACGCAGAGGACCCCTCCGTGAGCGAGAAGACCGCCGTCACCCCCGAGTCCCACCCCGCCCCGCCCGCGAAGTTCTCGCACGGCGTCCGCAAGGGCAACATCTTCCAGGTCGCCGGCCAGGTCGGCTACCTGCCGCACGTCGAGGGGCAGCCGCCGACCACCGCCGGGCCGACGCTGCGCGAGCAGACCCTCCAGACGCTGGAGAACGTCCGCTCCGTGCTGGAGGCCGGCGACGCGAGCTGGGACGACGTGGTGATGATCCGCGTCTATCTGACCGACACCGGCCACTTCGCCGAGATGAACGAGATCTACAACGCCTACTTCGACGAGCAGGGCGTGAAGGTTCCCGCCGCCCGCACCACGGTGTACGTGGGCCTGCCCGCCGGGCTGCTGATCGAGATCGACGCCCTGGCGGTGCTCGGCTGAGGCACGGGCGCAGGCGAAGGGGCGCCCCCCTGGCGGTGGGGCGCCCCGGCTCAGCGGCGCGCTCTGTGCGGTGTGCGCTACGCGCTACGCGCAGTACTGGGCTTCCTTGCCGATCGAGCGGTACATGCAGTCCGCGTTCTCCAGCAGCTGGAGCACCGCTTCCTTGTTGCGCGCCGTCTCGCGGTCGATGACCTCGTCGGGCGGGTAGAAGCCGCCGCCGCCGTTCGCCGGGTACATCTCGAAGGTGTAGGCGAAGATCTTCTGGTTGCCCCACAGCCAGTCGTCGATCGTGCCGTCGGTGATGTACAGGTCGCTCGACTGTTCGGGCGTGTAGCCGTTGCTGGCGGCCATGCTCGTGCCGATCTTCTTGTAGACGGCGAGGTCGTCGGCCGTCAGGCCCGGCGCGGTGTCGTTGTAGGTGTAGCCGAACGGCCACAGCACCAGTTCGCTGTACGTGTGGAAGTCGATCGCGGCGGTGATCTGCTGCTTGCCGCCGACCACGCGGCTGCGGACGAAGTCGGAGACCACCTTGACCTCGGGGGCGGACTCGGCGGCCGGCCCGCGGTAGGTCTCGGAGCTCTTGCTGGTGCTGGATCCGCCGCAGCAGCCCCACTTGTAGTTCCAGTTGCGGTTCTCGTCGGTGCCGACGTAGGAGGAGCCGCTGTTGGGCTGGCGGTTCTTGCGCCAGGAGCGGTAGGAGCCGGTGGCGATGTCGTACTCGCCGCCGTCCGGGTTGAGGTCCGGGATGATCCAGATCTCGCGCTGGTTGACCATGTTCGTGATCCGGCTCTCGGTGCCGTACTTGGAGCCGAACTCCTTGAGCAGGTACAGGGCCATTTCCACGGTCAGGTGCTCGCGGGCGTGCTGGTGGGCCGTGAAGAGCACCTCGGGTTCGGCCTCGTCCGTGCCGACGTTGTCGCTGATCTTGATGGCGATGAGGTCGCGGCCCTCGTGCGACTTGCCGATGACCCGCTTGCTCATGATCCCGGGGTACTGGGCGATGCGCTGGTCGATCTCGGCCTTGGCCTCGGCGTAGTTGTGGTACCGGGAGTCGGCCGAGGGGAAGTCCATCGGGGTCGCCGCGACGCCGCGCTCGCCGCGGTCCGGCGGGCCGGGCAGCGGGGTCAGCGTGTACCCGAGCGCCCGCAGGCTCTTGGCCTGCATGGGGTCGGCGCTGACCACGACCGAGCGGGCGTCCACCTCGTCGATCGAGACCCCGGTGCGCAGCAGGGCCGTGCGTTCGGCGGCCGTGGAGGGGCCCTGGATCTCGTACTGGGCGATGGCCTCGTCCTGCGTCGCCGTGGACGGGGTGGGCGGCGGTGCTGCCGTCGCGCTCATGCCGTAGGCGGGTGCGCCGAGCGCGAGCGCCAGCAGGGCCGCCGTGACGGCGGCCCTCCGGCGGGTGTGGAGCCGCATGCGTTCTCCTGGGTGGGAGTGTGGGGGTAGCCGTGCGGACGCGCACAGCGTGCTCTTGTGGCATGTCCCGGTCAATAGCCCCGGAAGTATCCGGCGGGCTCACCGGACCGAATCAGCCACCCCCACACCTCTACCGCCTACGGCAGCCCGTGGACCTTGGGACCCACCGCGTTGGACCAGGTGCTACCCGCCTTGGCGTCCCAGTTGGTCGACCAGGTCATCGCCCCGCGCAGCGAGGGGTAGGTCTTCGACGGCTTGAAGGACCCGCAGCCCGTGCCCCTGGCCAGGCAGTCCAGGGCGTTGTTCACGACGGTCGGGGAGACGTAGCCGCTGCCCGCGCCGCTCGGGGAGGCGGGGACGCCGATGCCCACCTGCGAGGGGTCGAGGCCGCCCTCCAGCTGGATGCAGGCCAGGGCCGTCAGGAAGTCCACCGAGCCCTGGGAGTAGACCTTGCCGTCGCAGCCGTTCATCGCGCCGCTGTTGTAGTACTGCATGTTCACGACCGTCAGGATGTCCTTCACGGCCAGCGCGGTCTTGAAGTACCCGCCCTGCGTGGACTGCATGTCGATGGTCTGCGGGGCCATGGTCAGGACCATGGAGGGGCCCGCCTTCGCCGACAGGGCGCGCAGCGCCTGCGTCATGTAGGTCGGGTTGAGGCCGTTCTCCAGGTCGATGTCGATGCCGTTGAAGCCGTACTCCTGCATCAGCGCCCACGCGGAGTTGGCCAGATTCGTCGCGGAGGCGGAGTCGTTGACCGAGATCGTGCCCTTCTCGCCGCCGATGGAGAGGATGACCGACTTGCCGGCCGCCTTCTTCGCGGCGACGTCGGCCTTGAACTGGGCCACGGTGTAGCCGCCGAGGCCGGCCGAGTCGAGGTTGAAGGTGATGGCGCCGGGCGTGGTCGTGGCGTCGGCGAAGGAGACGGCGATGATGTCGTACTGCGCGGAGACGTCGGAGATCTTCTGGACGGTCGCGCCGTTGTTGAAGTTCTGCCAGTAGCCGGTCAGCGCGTGCCTGGGCACCGACGGGTTCGGGTTCGGGCCGCCGCCCCCGGTGGTGGTGCCGGTGACCGGCGCCGACTTGGGGCCCTCGCCGGCCGCGTTGTACGCGCTCACCTGGAAGGAGTACGAGGTGCCGGGCGCGAGCCCGGTGACGGGCGTGGAGGTGTTGGCCACCGTCTGGACGCGCACGCCGTCCTGGTAGACGTAATAGCCGCCCGCCCCGCTGACCGCGTTCCACGAAAGGGTGAGCCCGTTCTGGCTCTGGCCGGAAACGGCGGCCCCGGCGGGCGCGCCGGGCAGGCCCGGGCCCGGGTCGGTGGGGCCGCCGCCGTCCGGGCCGAAGACGCTGAACTCATCGACGGTGTAGGCCGGCTGGCCGTACCAGCCGTGGGTGTAGACGGTGACCTGGGTGGTGCTCGGGCCGGTGGTGAAGGTGGTCGACAGCTTCTGCCAGCCCCCGCCCGAGCCCGGGGTCCAGGTGGAGACGTCCTGGGTGCCGGTGCCGGTCGCGCCCAGGTAGACGTACGAGCCCTGCACCTGGGTGCTGAGCGTGTACGTGGAATTCGGCTTGACCGTGACGGTCTGGGAGCAGCGGGCGTTGTCCGAGCCCGCCGGGGTGGCCTTCAAGGCGCCCGCCCCCGCGTAGACGGGCGAGGAGACGGAAGCCCCGCTTGCGTTGGAGCAGGACCAGTTGGCGAGGCCGGACTCGAAGCCGCCGTTGCGGACGACGTTGACGTCGGCGGCCTGCGCGGGGCCCGCCGCGAGGGCGGTGAGGCCGCCGGCGGCGAGGGTGGCGGCGAGGGGCAGGGCGAGGGAGCGTATGCGGTTCACGTGGGCTCCGTGGGGGGAGGAAGGGGAGAAGCGGAAGGGGGGAGCTGTGAGGGGGGAGTGGGGTCCCCCGGACCGAAAGCAGGCGCCAGCCAAGTTGGTCCAGACCAATCCCCGTGTCAAGAGTGTTTGCAATGTGGCTTGAAATGGACCCGGTCCCGATCCCTGTTGTCCGGGTTTCCCGCCTCCTGTGACATGTGCTTCCGGCACAGGAATCTTCAAGCCCCTGCCCTGCCAGGGGCGTCGCGGATATGGTGCACGGGCAAGGGGGAAGGGCGCCGATCGTTTGCGGTCGCGCAGCATGCGCGCGTGCGGAAGTCCGGCCGTCGGCCGGGTGAACGGACGCCGCGCGGAGGGTGAACGGGGGGATTCGCGTGCCGACCGCCATCGCTGTCACCAGTGCCGATCTGGTGCTGCCGGCCCCCGACCGGCACACCCCCGGCGCCGCCGTACTGCACCCGCCGGCCGAAGCCGGGCTGGAGGCCTCGCTCGCCGCGACCACCGCCCTGCTGGAGCGGCACGGCCACCTCGTGGCCGTCGTGCCGTCCTGGCTGCCCCCGGCCACCGCACACCGGCTGCGCACCGTGCGGGCCATCCTGGAGACCGACCGGATCGCGCTCGTCGACACCGACCTCCCGCCGCTGGGCACCGCCGTGCTGGTGCGTCAGCTGCGCCAGCTCACCGTCTGCGACTTCAGCCCCGGGGTGATCGCCTCCGCCGCCCGGCTGCTGTCCCACTACGTCTACGCGGGCGCCCTGCTGGGCTCCGTCGCCAAGCTCGACCGGATCCCGGTCGGCCTCAAGGCGCACGCCCGCTCCTGGTCGCCCAGTGCCCAGTTCGCCGTACTCGCCCACCCGTCGCCGCACCTGGCCCGGCTCGGCACCGCCGCCACCGGGGTGATCCCGCCCGGCCCCGCCTTCGCCACCCACCTCACCTTCGCGCGCGGCCAGCTGTCCTCCGACTGGGTGGCGGCCGAACTGGCCCCCGCCTGGCAGGTGCAGGGCGTCATGGAGAACCCGCTGCCCGACGGCTCCGCCCGCTGGTGGGCCACCCCCAAGCTCGTCGAGTTCGCCGCCGCCATCCCCGACGTCTCCGTGCTCCACCAGCTGGTCTCCTCGGTGCGCCGCGAGGAGTGCGGCTGGTGCGGCTTCGAGCTCATCGGCGACCGCTGCGGCTTCTGCGCCGCCCCCCTGGCCGCACCCCCGCCCGAGGTGCCCGCCGCCCGATCGAGAACCGGATCCTGACCGCCCGAACGAACGAAGAACGGCGAGGTAGTACGGCTCATGAACTCACGCCAGCGCCGCGGCGTCATCCTGCTCCTGCTGTCGGTCCTGTGCGCCCTCGCCGCCTTCGCCGGGGTCCTCGTCGTCATCGGCGACGTCAACTCCAAGGTCGGGGCCGAGGTCGTCGCGTACCGCGTCAAGGGCGACATCGCACCGTACAGCGCCCTGACGGCCGGCCAGTTCGAAGAGGTGAAGGTCCCCAAGCGGTGGCTCTCCGACACCGCCGTCGACGACCTCGGCGCGCTCCGGGGCAAGATCGCGCTCACCACCCTGAAGAAGGGCTCCCTGCTCCAGAGCGACATGTTCGTCGACAAGCCGCAGCTCCAGGCCGGGGAGCAGGAGATCGCCATCATGATCGACGCGGCCACCGGCGTGGCCGGCAAGATCACCTCGGGCGCGAAGGTCAACATCATCGCCACCTTCAAGGGCGCCAAGGAGACCGACCCCTCCCGCTCGGTGATCATCGTCGCCAACGCCCGCGTCCTCGGCGTCGGCAAGCTCACCGCCCTCGACAAGGACGGCGACCGCAAGGGCCCCGCCGAAGCGGTCCCGATCACCTTCGCCCTGAACACGAAGGACACCCAGCGCGTCGCCTACGCCGAGTCCTTCGCGGAGCACGTCCGGCTGGCCCTGGTGGCCCCCGGCACCGACTCGGCCCCCAGCACGGCCGACCGCACGTACACCCTCGACGGGGACAAGTGAGGCGCGGATGACCACTCGAATCCTCCCCGCGGCCGGCGACCCGGACGCCGCCCGCTCCATCACGGCCCTGCTCAGCCAGCTCCCCGACGCCGAGCCCGCCCCTCCCGTCCCCGACTCCACCACCCTCCTCGACATGCTCGGCCGGATGGCCGCCGAGTCCGTCGACGAACTCCCCGAGGTCGTCCTCGTCCACGAGCGGATCGGCCCCGTCCCCGCCCTGGAACTCATCCGCGAAGTCGCCCTGCGCTTCCCGGCCGTGGGCGTCGTCCTGCTCTCCTCCGACGCCGGACCCGGCCTGTTCTCCGCCGCCATGGACTCCGGCGCGCGGGGCCTGATCGCCCTGCCCCTCTCGTACGAGGAGCTGAGCGCCCGCGTCCAGGCCGCCGCCCTGTGGGCCGTCGGCGTACGCCGCCACCTGGGCGGCGGCGCGGAGGTCTTCACCGGCCCGGGCGGCCGGGTCGTCACCGTCACCGGGGCCAAGGGCGGCGTCGGCACCACCTTCACCGCCGTCCAGTTCGCCCTCGCGGCGGCCGCCTCGGGCCGGCGCACGGCGCTCGTCGACCTCGACCTCCAGGCCGGGGACGTCGGCTCCTACCTGGACGTGCAGTTCCGCCGCTCCATCGCCGACCTCGCCGGCATCCAGGACATCTCCCCCCGCGTCCTCCAGGACGCCGTCTACGAGGACCGCACCGGACTGGCCCTGCTGCTGGCCCCCGCGGAGGGCGAACGGGGCGAGGAGCTCGACGAACGCGCCACCCGCCAGGTCATCGGCGCCCTGCGCGCCCGCTACGAACTGGTCGTCGTCGACTGCGGCACCCAGGTCACCGGAGCCAACGCCGCCGCCGTGGAACAGGCCGACACCGCCGTACTGGTCACCACCCCCGACGTGGTCTCCGTACGCGCGGCCAAGCGGATGGTCCGGATGTGGGAGCGGCTCCAGGTGCGCAAGGCCGAGGACACCGCGATGGTCGTCAACCGCTGGAGCAAGCACACCGAGATCCAGCCCTCGCTGATCGAGAAGATCACCAAGACCCGGCCGGTCCGCACCCCCGTCCCCGCCGCCTTCAAGGAACTCCAGGCCGTGGTCGACGCGGGCCGGGTCCAGGACCTCGACAACCGCTCGACGGTGAAACAGGCCCTGTGGGCGGTGGCCGGCGAGCTGGGCCTCCTCTCGGCACCGGACAGGGCACCGGTCCCGGCGCAGCCGGGCACGGGCGCGGCCCTCGCCGTCCGCCCGCCCGGCCCGGTGGCCCGGCTGCGGCGCGGCCGGGAGGGCTGACGCGTGCGCCGGGGGTGGTACCGGGGCGGGGACCGGGGGCAGGTGGCCCTGGAGTTCGTGGGCATGGTGCCGCTGATCCTGCTGCTCGTCGCGGCGGTGTGGGAGTGCGTGCTGATCGGCTACGCGTTCTCCCTGGCCGGGAACGCGGCCGACGAGGCGGCGCGGGCGGGGGCGGTACACGGTGCGGGGGCCTGTCAGACGGCTGCCGGGGAGCACATCGCCCCGGCCTGGGGCATGTCGGCCGAGTGCGGGGAATCCGGAGACGTCTTCAAGGCGACGGTGAAGCTCAAGATCCCCGTCCTATACCCGGGCCTGAACTTCGGCGAGATCACGGGAGAGGGCGGCGCGGCCATGGAACGGGAGGAGTGAACGTGGGACGACGACGCGACATCCGCTCCGACCGGGGCCAGGTCGCCCTGGAGTACATCGGCTTCGTGCCGTTCCTGCTGTTCGTCGCGCTGTGCGGGATCCAGCTGGGCTGGATCGCGTACGTCCACGAACAGGCCGACACCGCCGCCCGTACGGCGGCCCGGGTGGAGGCCCGCAAGGGCTCCGGCGGCGCGGCCGCCGGCCAGGCAGCCGTCCGGGGCGGCCTCACGGCCGACGTGGCCATCAGCAAGAGCGCCGACGCCGTCACCGCCACCGTGACCATCCCCATCAACTCGATCGTGCCCGGCCTGTCCGTCGACCCGGCCAAGGCCACCGCAGTCATGCCCAACGACGACCCGAAGGGACCGTGACCATGAGCCTGCGTTCCCGGGTCAACACCCCCGACGACCGCCACAGCCCCCGCGAGGACGGCCGGCTCGTCTCCTCCTACCGCGCCAAGCTGCTGGAGGAGATCGACCTCGCCGAGATGTCCGCGCTCGCGCCCGCCGAGCGCCGGGCCCGCCTGGAGCGCGTGCTCGGGCACATCATCAGCCGCGAGGGCCCCGTCCTCTCCACCGCCGAGCGCGCCCAGCTGATCCGCCGCGTCGTCGACGAAGCCCTCGGCCTCGGCGTGCTCGAACCGCTCCTCGAAGACGCCTCCATCTCCGAGATCATGGTCAACGGCCCCGACCAGATCTTCGTGGAGCGCTCCGGCCGGGTCGAGCAGCTCCCCATCCGCTTCGCCTCGCACGAGCAGCTGATGCAGACCATCGAGCGCATCGTCTCCACCGTCAACCGGCGTGTGGACGAGGCCAATCCGATGGTCGACGCGCGCCTGCCCAGCGGCGAGCGCGTCAACGTCATCATCCCGCCGCTCTCCCTCACCGGCGCGACCCTCACCATCCGCCGCTTCCCGCGCGCCTTCACCCTGCACGAGATGATCGCCCTCGGCTCCCTCGACGAGCAGATGCTGCTCCTGCTCTCCGGGCTGGTCCAGGCGAAGATGAACCTGATCGTCTCCGGAGCCACCGGCACCGGGAAGACCACCCTCCTCAACGCCCTCTCCGGACTGATCCCCGAGGGCGAGCGCGTCATCACCATCGAGGACTCCGCCGAGCTCCAGCTCCAGCAGGCGCACGTCATCCGCCTCGAATCCCGGCCCGCGAACGTGGAGGGCAAGGGCCAGATCACCATCCGCGACCTCGTGCGCAACTCCCTGCGCATGCGCCCCGACCGCATCATCGTCGGCGAGGTCCGCGGCGGCGAGACCCTCGACATGCTCCAGGCGATGTCCACCGGCCACGACGGCTCCCTCGCCACCGTCCACGCCAACAGCTCGCAGGACGCCCTGATGCGCCTGCAGACCCTCGCGTCCATGTCCGAGGTCGAGATCCCCTTCGAGGCGCTCCAGGACCAGATCAACAGCGCCGTCAACGTCATCGTCCAGCTCACCCGCTTCGGCGACGGCTCGCGCCGCATCACGGAGATCTCCATCCTCGACTCCCACGGCCGCGAGCCGTTCCGGATCACCACCGTGTGCCGCTACATCGCCCAGCCCATGGGGGCCGACGGGCGCGTGCACGGCTACTTCGCCTACGCCCCGCTGCCCCGCCGGATCGCGGAGCGCCTCTACATGAGCAACCAGCCCATCCCCCAGGCCTTCGGGGTCGCCCCGCCGGAGGACTACCTCGACCCGCTGACCTCCCGGACCGTGCTGTGACCAACCTCGTCCTCCTCACCCTCGGCGCCACGCTGCTGGCGGGCCTGTTCGTGTCCCTCGGCGTGCACGCGTACTCGGCCGGGCTCGCCCAGCGCGCCGCCCTCATCGACCGGCTCTCCGCCGAGGGCACCCCCGATCCCGTCGGCCGCAGGCGCCGCTTCCAGGGGCTCGACCGGCGCCTGCGCAGGACACGGCTGGGCCGGCGCATCGAACTGAAGCTGGCGACCACCGGCCTGGACCTCACCCCGGGCGAGTTCTTCGCGTACATGCTGATGGCGGTCGCCGGGGTGTGGCTGGTCTCCTCCTCCCTCCTCGCGCCCTTCTTCGGCCCGGTGGCCGGCCTGATCGGGCTGTGGGCCGCCAACGCCTTCCTCAACTGGCAGCGGGCCCGGCGTACGGAGCGGTTCATCAACCAGCTGCCCGAGCTGGCCCGCATCCTCGCCAACGCCACCCAGGCCGGGCTCGCCCTGCGCACGGCCATCGGGATCGCGGCGGAGGAGCTGGAGGCCCCGGCCGGGGAGGAGCTGTCCCGGGTCGCGGACCGGCTCGCGGTCGGCCACTCCATCGAGGAGGCGCTCGGGGAGATCGTGGAGCGGCTCCCGTCCCGCGAGCTGGTCGTCCTCGTCTCCACCCTCGTGCTGTCCGCCCGGGCGGGCGGCGCCATCGTCGGCAGCCTGCGGAACCTGACGGTGACCCTGGAGCAGCGCAAGGAGACGCGCAGGGAGATCCGTACGCAGCTCTCGCAGGTCACCGTGACCGCGTACCTCGTTCCCGCGATCGGCCTCGGCTCCCTCCTCCTCGTCGACGTGATGATGCCGGGCGCGCTGGACCGGATGACCGGCGCCTGGATCGGGCAGACAGCCGTGCTGATAGCGCTCGGCCTCTTCACCCTCGGGTTCGTCCTCATCCGCCGCCTGTCGAAGATCGACGTCTGAGGGGCCGGCCGCCGCGATGAACACCTACCTCCCCTTCCTCCTGGCCCTGGCCGCCGCCCTGTCCGTCTTCGGGATCCTCCACGGCGTCCGGCTCTACCGCGCCGACGTCAAACTCCCGACCGACCTCGCCCTCGCCCTGGAGGTCGGCGCCACCCGCACGACCGCCGTCGGCTCGGTCGTCGACCGCATCGGCATCCGCTGGGCACCGCTGGTGCTGCGGCTGATGGGGCCCAAGCAGGTGGCCCGCAAGCGCCGCCAGATCGACATGGCGGGCAACCCGGCCGGCCTCACCATCGACCGCTACGCCGCCCGGCGCGCGGTGTACGGCTTCCTGGGCGGCCTCGGCGCCCTCGCGATGCTGATGAACGGCAAGCTCGTACCGGCCCTCCTCATGGTGGTCTTCGGGCTGTTCTGGATCGAGGCCGGGCTGTGGTCGGCGATCCGGATCCGCCGGGACAACATCGAGCGGACCCTGCCGGACTTCCTGGACGTCCTCGCGGTCGTCGTCAGTGCCGGGCTGGGCTTCCGCCAGGCCCTCGAACGCGTCGCGGGCAAGTACGAGGGACCGTGGGCGGACGAGGTCCGGATCACGCTCCAGCAGATGGACATGGGCGTCAGCCGGCGCCAGGCCTTCGACGAGCTCCGCCGCCGCAACGACTCCGAGCAGGTCGCGCAGTTCGTCACCGCCCTCCAGCAGGGCGAGGAGCTGGGCTCCCCGATCGTGGAGACCCTGATCGCCATCGCGGAGGACATGCGGCGCACCGACGCCCAGAACGCCCGCCGGCGCGCCGCCCGGGCCGTCCCCAAGGCCACTTTCGCGGTGACCATGTTCATGCTGCCGGGCACGCTCATCCTCCTCGTCTGCGGCTTCGTCTACGGCGCGAACGTCGACTTCGGCGCGCTGCTGGGAGGCGGCTGACCCATGGGCCCGGAACGCCTGGAAGCCAACGCCCTCCAGGCCCTGTGCAGGCGGGTCTTCGCGGTCCGGCTGGTCATGATCCCCCTGGGCGCCCCGCTCGCCCTGGGCCGGACGGCGCCGGGCGCCCCCACGTACCTGGTGGCGACCTCCGTGGTCCTCACCTTCCTCCTGTCGTACGCCCTGTTCCGCGACTGGGAGCGCTTCGGGCCGCTGCTGCTGCGCCACCGGTGGCTGCTGGCGGCGGACATGGCGGTGGGCGCGCTGCTCCTGGTCACGGCCACCCCCTCGTCCCCTCTCGGCCTCGTGGCCCTGGGCACCCCCCTCCTCTCCGGCCTGGTGTACGGCTGGCGGGGCTCGGCGGTCATCGCGGCGGCCCAGACGGTACTGGTCGCGGCCCTGGGCGGCGGCCTGGTCCTCTCCCTCCTCTGCGTCCTCTCCGGGGCTGCGGGCTCCTCGGTCCGCGACTTCCTCTTCCGCCTCTCCGAGACCCGGGCGCGGCTGGCGGCGGCCGAGGCGGTCCGGGAGGAGCGGGAACGGCTGGCGCGGGAGATGCACGACTCGGTCTCCAAGACCCTGCACGGCCTGGCCCTCGCCGCGGACGCGCTGTCCCGTACGTCGGACCCGGCTTCGATCCGCACCCAGGCCGAACTGGTGGCCTCGGCGGCCCGCCGCGCGGCGTCCGAGTCCCGTGCCCTGCTGACGGACCTGCGGGCCGGGCCCGTCCCCCTCCTGCCGGCGCTGCACGCGCTGGACGCGCAGGTCCGGGTCTCGGGCGCGGTGCCGGCGCTGCCGCCGTCCGTGGCCCGGCACGTGGTCGCCGTGGCCGCGGAGGCGGTGGAGAACGTACGCCGCCACGCGGGGGCGTCCGAGACCCTGCTCACCGTCTCGGCGACCGGTACGCACCTCACCGTCTCGGTGGAGGACGACGGCCGGGGCCTGCCGGCGCACCTCCCGTCCGCGGGCCACTTCGGCGTGCGCGGCATGCGGGAACGCGCGGCGGCGATCGGAGCCGCCCTGTCCCTGGGCCCCCGCCCGTCCGGCCGCCCGGGCACCCGTGTCCGTCTCTCGCTCCCGCTGGAGGGGATCCGATGACCCCGACCCCGACCCCGACCTCGATCGACGTCCTGATCGCCGACGACAACCCGGTGGTGCGGGCGGGCCTGAGCGCACTGCTGGCCACGGCCGGTGACCTCCGGGTGGTGGCGCAGGCCCGCGACGGCCGGGAGGCCCTGCACCTGACGCGGGTCCACGCCCCGGACGTGATCCTGCTGGACGTCCGGATGCCGGGGGTGGACGGCATCTCGGCGCTGCCGCACCTGGTGTGCCTGGCGCCGGTCCTGATGCTGACGTACAGCCAGGAGGCGGACCAGATCCGCGAGGCCCTGCTGCTGGGCGCGGGCGGCTACCTGATCCACGGCGAGTTCACCGCGGACGAACTGGTCCGCGCGGTACGGGACGCCCGCGACGGCCGCGCCCACTTCACCCCGACGGCGGCCACCGCCGTCCTCGCGGAGCTGCGGTCCTCTTCGCAAACGCAACCTTCTGTGGCACAGTCGACGGAGCGCGTGCACAACTCCGTTGTCTTCGGGCTGAGTTCGCGGGAGGTGGAGATCATGGACCTGATCGCGTCCGGCATGAACAACCAGCAGATCGCCGGCGCCTGCTTCATCAGCGAGAAGACGGTCAAGAACCACATCAACCGCATCTTCGCGAAGCTCCAGAGCACGAGCCGCAGCGAGGCGATAGCCCGCTGGCTGGGAACCGCCCGTCCGGGGGTGACCGGTCGTGGGTAGACGCCGTGCGCAATGGGACCGTATTTGGGCCCCGGGACCCTTGGTTATCTCTCGTCACTCCCCGTACCGTCCGCAGATCGACAGCGGAACCGGACCGGGAGGGACCCCCTATGTCGAACAACACGCTGGCCAGGTTGCGGAAGCGGTACGCGGGCAAGGGTGCGAGGGATCGCGGGCAGACGGCGTTCGAGTACCTGGGGATCATCCTGGTGGTCGTGGTGATCATCGGGGCGATCGTCGGTACGGGTATCGGGCAGGCCATTACCACCAAGATCACAGGCGCGGTCGCGAGTATCACTGCGGGGAAGTGAGGCAGCAGGGGCTCCGGGACGAGCGGGGGCAGGCGTTCCCCGTCTACATCATCGTGGTGGTGGGCCTGCTCTTCGCCGCCCTGGCCTTCTTCGTCGTGGGGCAGGCGGGGGTCACCCGCAGCAATGCGCAGGGTGCTGCTGACGCTGCTGCCCTCGCCGCAGCCGGGGAGGCCAGGGACAACACCTTCTCGGGACTCGACCTGCTCAGCCTCACGCCCGCGGACTGGGCGAAGCTCGTGCACGGTGACCTTCTCACGGGGCGGGGAGCGTGTGCCAAGGCGGCCGAGTTCGCGGCTCTGAACGATGCCGTTGCCGAATGTGAGGCAGCCATCCCGGAAGTCAGTGTCACCGTGACCACGAACGGGACCGTCGGGGAGTCGGTGGTGCCGGGCACTGAGGGCGTTCACGGCAAGGCCACTGCCAAGGCCAGCATCAAGCCCCGCTGTTCACTGGCTTCGGCCCCGGCCCCTCCGTCGCCCACGCCGACCCCGGACCCGACGTCCAGCCCGAGTCCGAGCCCGAGCTCCACGCCCGGGCCGGGAAGCGTCAAGTTCGTCTGCGACGGGGAGTCACTCACTTTGGACCTGGCGCATCCGGGCTCACTGAGCAAGCTGGCGAAGGCGCTGTTCACGGTCCGGCTGATCGATTGACACGTACACGAGATAAGGAAGCTGCATAGATGAGCACTCGGCGCTCGGCGAAGATCCGTGGGGGAGCGGCTGCCGTATCCGTGGCCGTGCTGGCGCTCACGGTGGCGGGCTGCGGTGGGGGAGGCGATGACAAGCCCAAGGCCGCTCAGGACCCGTCAGCGGCACCCCAGGGGGACGCGCCGAAGTCGCAGGCGCCGACTGGTGGTTCCAAGCCCACGCCGACGGTGGTGCTCGCCACTGCCAACGGTGAAGCCGGCATGACGTTGACCATCAACAAGGCGGCACGTGACGCCGGTGGATTCCTGACGGTGGAAGGTCAGCTGAAGAACACGGGCACAGCTCCCTACGTCAACACGGCACCGTGGCGCGGCAACGAACTCAACTCCAGCGGCGTTTCGGTTGCCGGCGTGACCTTGGTCGACAAGGCCGGGAAGAAGCGCTACTACGTGCTCCGGGACACCGATGGGAGGTGCCTGTGCACCACGGGGCTGGCCATCATCGAGCCAGGCCAGTCCGTCCCGTTCTTCGCCCAGTTCCCGGCGCCACCTGCCGCCACCATGGAGGTGGAGATGAGCCTTCCCACCTTCGCCACGGCCACCGTCAAACTCTCCGGGTGACCCCATGACACACCGCCACCGCGTAGCCGCAGCCACAGCCGTCGCCGGGCTCGTCATCGCCGGCACCCACCTGATCGGCGCCACCGCCGCCTACGCCGACGACCCCAAGCCGTCCGTACCACCCGGCACGGAGCCGTCGGCCGCCGCACCCGTACCCATCGACTCCAACGCCCCCGGCCTCAAGATCCCCCAGGGCGGCACCCTCGCCCCCATCAAGGTGCTCGACATCGCCGAGGTCGTCGAAGACCTCGGCGGCGAGCAGCGCCGCCAGGAGACCAACCAGAACGTCATGATGGCCCTGCAGTCCGAGGTCCTCTTCCCGGAGAACAGCGCCGTTTTCAACGCCCAGGCCGCATCCCGCATTCAGGCCATCGCGCAGGAGATCAACACCCAGAAGGCCACCCGCATCCGCGTCTTCGGCTTCACCGACGACCAGGGCAGCTACGAACACGGCAAGGAGCTCTCCAAGCAGCGCGCCGACGCCGTCCAGGCCGAGCTGGCCAAGACCGTCACCAACCCCGGCGTCACCTACGACGTCCGCGGCTACAGCGAGGACTACCCGATCGCCGACAACAGCACCGAGGAAGGCCGCAAGAAGAACCGCCGAGTTGAGATCACCTTCCCGCGCGGCGCGGCCGGCTAGCCGGCCGGTCCCCCATGGGCCCCGTCGCCCGCAGTCGGGCCTGGACGGCGGGGGGAAGATCCCGGGCACCGGCGAGGGCCCTGCGAAGAGCGGCCGGCGCCGCCGCTGAACCCGCGTGCCGGGGCGGGGCCCTCAGATGGGGTGCGGGGGGACCATCAGGTTGTAGATCTCCACGATCTTCGTGTCGAACTGCGGCGTCCCGAGTTCCTGCGCGGCCGGGATGAGGACCTCCTCCAGGAAGCGCTGGTAGTCGTCCTCCGACTCCCACACGTCGATGACCACCCACCCGTCCGGGTCGCCGGCCATCGCCGCGTGGGCGACGAGTCCGGCGGGCGGCTTCGTGACGTCGGGCATGACGCGGTCGTGCAGGGTCTGGTAGAGATCCCGGTCCCAGCCGGAACCCGTGTTCTGCACCAGAACGGCCATGGCGACCCCTCTCCTCCTGATCGCCCCCGGGTACGACGCTACGCCGCCGGGCGCCGGGCGGCGAGACGGCCCGGGTCAGCCATCCAGCAGGTGGTCCGCCTTGCCGGCCTTGATGTCCCGGATCAGCGCGGAGAGCGCGGCGCGGCTGTCCGTGAGGGGGCGGTCTTCCTGTCCCGCGACGGCGATGTAGCTGTTGCCGTCCCCGTCCACCCCGATCCGGTAGCAGTTGTTCCCTGCGCCGCAGTACGGCTCTTCCCAGCTGACGTCGGACATGGCTCTCACAGTTCCTTTTGGACGTGATGGATGAAGTCCCGGGATGCCGAGGCGTCGAGCGCGTTGGCGTCCATCCAGCTCAGGTGGCTCCGGTACTGCGACAGTTGGTCCTCGGCATGCATGAAGTCCGGCCCGTGGGCGGTGTCGAGTTGCGCCGTGTCGAGCTCGGGAACGACGCCTTCGGCGTACAGCAAGGCGTGTCCGGCTCCGGGGAAGATGCCGTGGGAGATGGGCAGGACGCGGATGGTGACGTGGTCGGCGGCGCTCCGCTCGCCCAGGTACTCCAGCTGCGCGCGGGCCGCCTGCCGCCCGCCGAACTGCATGCGCAGGGCTGTCTCGTGCACGAAGCCGGTGTAACGCACCGGTTCGGGGCGGTCGAGTACGCACCGCCGCTCTTGGCGGTGGGCGACGCGGAGTTCGACCTCCAGGCGGGGCAGGGCCGGAAGGAACGCACCGAAGATGGCGCGTGCGTAGTCCTCGGTCTGGAGGAGTCCGGGGATGTGCACGGTCTGGATCGTCTGCAACCGCGTGGCGTGCCATTCGAGTTCGGCGATGTCGAGCATGCCCGCCGCCAGCCTGCCCCGGTACTGGGCCCACCAGCCGCGTGTTCTCGTCTGCGCCATCGCGGCCAGGCCGTCGAGATAGGCCGCGTCCGTGCAGCCGTAGTGGACGGCGAGGGTGCGCAGGCGCTCGATGCTCAGGGTTCGTACGCCCGACTCGATGTTGGGGATCTTGCCCCGGTCGACTCCGATCAGTCCGGCCGCGAACTCGGCGCTGACGCCGGCGCGCAGGCGCATCTTGCGCAGCTCGGCCCCGAGCCTTGCTTGACGGTACGTCGGCGACGTCCTGGGTGGCATGAGGGCAGTCTGCATGGAACCGCCCGCCCGGTCCAGAAGGGGTGCGGGCATCACCAAGTTTGTGGCGCAGGCATCACCGACTGCTCTACAGTCGGTAGCGCACCGCTCACTCAGGGGAGTCGAAGTGCATCGCCGCAGCATGCCTCGGCCTCGGCGACGAGCCACCCTCCCCGCCCGCGTGAGCCAGCCGTGCGCGTCGAGCTTCCGATGCCAATCCGCCGTCACTGCAGACGACTTGGGAGCCGAAGATGCCCATTCCGCCCAGCCCGCTGAACCCCTTCACCGCGAACCTGTACGCCCCGCCCGCCTCCTGCCCCGTCGCCCCCGAGGGCGACCCCGCCGGGCCGCCCGGGCTGTCGTGCAGCGTCACGCTGCCCGCCTCCGCCCGGTCCGCCGGGATCGCGCGGCACGTGGTGCGGGCCGCGCTGCGGGCCTACGGGCTCGATCCGCTCGAACCGACCGCCGTCCAGGCGGCCTCCGAACTCATGGGCTCCGCCTGGCGGATGGACCCGTACGGGGAGATCTATCTCTCCCTCCGCCAGCGCGAAGACGCCCTCCGCCTGATCGTCTACGACGGCCACTCCGCGCACGCCCACCCCCGCCTCGCCGCGCTCTGCGAGGCCCGACGCCGGGCCACCCTCCGGGTGTTCGCCGCGCTCGTCCGCGACCACGGCGGGGAGTGGGGCGTCGGGCCCTCCCGGGAGCCCGGCGGCGGGACGCGGACCTGGGCCACGCTGCCGCTGCTGGCCCGAGCGGCGTGAGCCGCTGACGTTTGTCACTTTCATCCCGCCCCAACTCGCCCCAGGGTGAAAGGAGATGGGCGTGTCGACGGGGAGTGGGGAGCGGGCGAGTGGCTGCGACGGAGTGGGTGACGGGGGCGGTGACGGCAGGGCCGGGCAGGGTCGGTGCCGTGAAGGTGCTGGTGCGGTCGCTGGCGGAGGTGGTCGTGCGGCGGCCGGCGGTGCCGGGGGTGCGGCACTCGGGCGGGGTGCGGCAGCTGGTGCTGCCGCTGGTCGCCGTCGAGTTCGTGACCTCGTTCCTCGTGTCCTCGATGGTCCCGCCCCCGCTCCGGCCCGCCCACGCGGCGCTGGAGGTGCTGCTGATCGTGGGCGGGCTCGCCCTGGTGGCCTCCCTGGTCCGGCATCCGCACCAGGTGGACGCCGAGCGGCTGGTCCTGCGCACCGGGTTCCTCGGGGACGTGGCGCTGCCGCGCTCGGCGGTCCGGTCCGTGGCGCCGGTGATCCGTACCGTGGACGGCCGGGGGCCGCGGCCCGTGCCGGGGGAGCCGGACGCGGTGGCCTGCTCGGTGAGCGACTCGCTGGACGTGGCCGTGCACCTGGACCCGCCCGTACGTCTGGACCTGGGCGCCGCCGGGGTGGTCGACGCCAGGACCGTGTATGCCTCGGCCGACTTCCCCGCCGCCCTTTCCGCGGCCCTGCGGGCGGCCCGGTAATTCCCTCCGGATTCGCCTGCCGCATGAATTCGGCGCGAAAATGCGCGTGCGGAACGTTTCCGCATGCGGGGCGTCGCGTCCGAGGTTTGGATCTGCCCTGCGCAGGGGTGCGGCGCAGGGCGGACTCGGTGTGTCGGGCCGTGGATTTTCAGCCATCCATGCAGGTGGGGCGGGGTGTGATGGGGTGGCTGTTTTGCGCCCCGGAGGGGGGTTGATCGGCCAATCGCCGGTCATCGGATCATCCGGTGACTGCTCGTTCCGGGTGAAGGGTCCGTCCAATCCAATTGACCGTCCGGTGGCCGCTGGTATCAATTTCCATGTGCTCGGATCCGAGCCGGATAACCCCCTCCTTTTGGCTTGAGTGAATCACTCCTGCCTGCGCAGAGAACGGAATCCGCATCATGGCCGTCGCCCTCCGCAAGACGCTCGCCCTCGCCGCGCTCGCCCTGACCGCTTCCCTCCTGCCGGCCGGTACGGCTGGCGCGGCGGGCGCCGTCCAGCAGGCCGCCGTTCCCGGCCGGTACTGCCTCGCCAACGCCTGGGACACCCCGAACGTGTCCACGAAGCCCTGCGACGCCGCGGACCGGGGCCAGCACTGGACCGTCTCGGGCCACCAGATCGCCCTCACCAACGCCCGCGGCTACTGCCTGGCCAACAACTGGGGGACCCCGGACGTCTCCACGAAGCCGTGCAACCCCAACGACCAGGGGCAGTACTGGAACGTCGACGGCCAGAAGATCTCCCTCGCCTTCGCCCCGGCGTACTGCTTCGCCAACGCCTGGGGGACCCCGAACCTCTCCACGAAGCCCTGCGATGCCGCCGACCGCGGGCAGAACTGGGTGGTCTTCAACGACCAGATCAGCCTCGCCCTCGCCTGACCCCCGCTCCCGCGCCCGGCGCCGCCCGCCCCGGGCGCGGGACCCCCGGCCTGGATCCGGGCCCCGGCGGCTCGTCGGCCGGTCTCGGCGATCTAGGGTGTGCGGGTGAATCCCTCCCCATCGCCACGGATACCGGCCAACGAACTCCGACCCGGCCGCCATTGGTACGCCACGGCGGGCGTGATCGCCGTCGTGCTGATCGTGACGGGCGTGGTCATCGGCGCCTTCCGGTTCGACGCCACGACCGACGCCGTGGACACCGGCCACCGGTTCGCCGGCGGCGAAGCCGTCACCCTGGGGCTGGAGCCGGGGAGCGAGAAGTCCCTCTGGATCAGGGACGAGGAATTCGGCCCGCCCGCCGAACCGAAGTGCACCATCACCGGGCCGGGCGACCCCCGTCTCACCGAGCCGCGGATCGACGTGTTCCTCACCCGTCACGAGACCTGGAACCCGCTCCACACCATCGAGGTGTCCCAAGCGGGCGACTACCGCATCGCCTGTTCCTCCCCGGCCTCACGCGCGTACGCCATCGGGAACTCCGGAGGCTACTTCGCGCTCGCGGGATGGCTGGTGGTGGCCATCGCCCTCCCGATCCTCGGCGTCACCCTCGGCATCGTCATCGCCCTCGTCACCGCCGTCCGCCGCCGACGCCACCGCAGGCGATTGCTCGCCGGACACCACGACTCCGGCGGGGGCGCGGCCCCGGTCGGAAACACGCCCCTCGGCACGGTCTAATCCTCCACCACCACCGGCATGAGCATCGAGTACGTCTCCGCGTCGTCGCTGCGGCTGATGGTCAGCGGCCTCGGGCCGGTCCCGGCCTCCAGGACCAGGCGGTCCCGGTCCGCCGCGGCCAAGGCCTCCAGCAGGAAGGCGCGGTTGACGCCGACCCGGTCCCCGGCCGAGGCGTGCTCGCGGACCGACACCGTCCCCCCGTCCGTCACCTCCAGCACGCTCACCTCGTACGCCGCACCGTCCTGCTCCCGCACCTGGCTCCGTACGGGGCCGGCCAGCAGCGCCTCCCGGAACGCGGGCACGTCCACCGGGGCCCGCCGCCCGGCCGGCAGCCGCGAGAGCCGGCGGTAGTCGGGGAAGCCGGTCCCGCCGCACCGCCCGCCCGCCTGCCGCTCCCCGGCCTCCAGGACCACCCCGTCCCCCTCGATACGCAGCTCCGCGGACCCTTCGGCACCGAGCAGCGCCCGCATCGCGTCGACCAGCGGGGACGGGACGACGGCCTGGACGCGGGAGCCGTCGTACCCCCCGGCGCCGGTGACGGCGGTCGCCGAAACGGCCAGCCGGTACCGGTCGGTGGCGACGACCCGCAGCGTCCCGTCCTCGGCGTCGAACAGGACGCCGCCGAGCATCGGCAGCTCCGGGTCGGTGCTCGCGGCGAACCGGACCGCGTCCAGCGCGGCGGCCAGCCCGGGTGCGGACACGGTCAGGCGGACGGCGGCGGTGTGCGGGTGGGCGAAGGTCGAACTCATCGGGGTCTCCCTGGCGTCGAGAAGGGTGCGGACCGTGGAGAACGCGCGGCGGGCGTCGGAGAGCCCCCGCTCCAGCCGGAGCAGGTGCTCCGAGAGCAGCTTCAGCACCAGGGCGGTGTCGGACCCGGACCAGCCGGCCGTCACCAGCCGGATGTCGGCCAGCGGCATGCCGGCCCGCCGCAGGTGCGCCAGCAGGCGCGCCTCGTCCAGCTGGCCGGGCCCGTACCAGCGGTACCCGCTCACCGGGTCCACCCAGTCCGGGACCAGCACCCCGGCTCCGTCGTAGAACCGCAGGGCGCTCACGCCCAGCCCGCTGTCCCGGGCCATCTCACCGATGCTGCGCATCTCGTTCTCGTTCTCCACGCCCGGAACTCTCGTCCCTCCACCAGGTCGAGGGTCAAGCCCGCCGGGTGCCGTCATGATCATTTGTCGCCGATCGGCGCCGTAGGGTGGGGGGATGGAGACGGAAGCGGAGCCGGAGCGGCGGCGGGAGGCGGCGGCGGTGGACCGGCCGTTCGTCCTCGCCCTCGTGTGCGCGGTGCTCGCCGCCGTCGTCGGCTGGACCGAACTGATCCTGGTCGTGCCGGGGTGGGTGCTGCCGCACTGGGTGCTCGGCGGGATCCTGCTGCTGGCCGCCGCAGCCGTACGGATTTACCGGCTGTCGCGGCGGCGCCCCCCGGCGCGGGCCGTGACCGGATGGTGGTGGGCGGCGTTCACCCTGCCCGTCGTGGTGGCCGCGACCGGCATCGGGCTCGGCGGGCTGGGGGACGTGGGGGCCGAGTACCGGGTGCTGGAACCGGCGGGGCCGGACGGCTGCCGGGCCGTGGTGCGAGAGAACTCGTTCCTCGTGATGGGCGACGGCAGCGTCTACGCGGTGAAGGGGTTCGGCTTCGCCCTGCCGGGCAGCTCCTGGACCGCCGACGACAACATGCGCCCCGTCGCCGCAGGCCGGTACGAACTGGAGTGGGGCGAACGGGCGGGGGTCCTGACGCTGCACGGCCGCGAGGGCGACCCCGTGATGCCGGCCCTGCACGGGGTCGACTGCCGCTGACGGCCCGTCGGGCAGCCCGCCGAGTCCGGGACGGTCGTGCATGTGATCGAAGCCGTTCGCCGACCTCAAGGCGAAGCCGGAGAGCGCCCGCGACGACGCGGTCGCCGCGGGCATGACGGTGTCGGCGGGTCAGAGCCGCAGCAGTACGCCGCGCCAGGTCCAGCCCGCGCCGAGGACCGCTCGTTGCAGGGGTCCCCGCATGTCCTGCGTGGCGAAGCGGAACGTCTCGGCCTTGTGCCGGCGCCCGTCCGGCCCGGCCTTGACCTCCCACTGTCGGTACACCTTGTCCGCCGGCCCGCGCCCGTACTGCCTGCGGGCCCCCTCGGACGACGGCTCCCAGCGCTCCTCGAGGACCCGCACCTCGTGCGCCGCTGGGTTCAGGCGCATCCGGGTCCTCAGGGTCAGGTCCAGGGGCGGGAACTCGAACTCCGCCACCAGGTCGGCGCCTTCCTTCGCGGAGCCCTCGCGCACGCTGAACCGTGCGTCCGGACCGCTGACCGCGAGGAGCGCGGCCCGGACCTCCGCGGCGGGCCGTGCCGGGGTGCCGGCGCGCGGGTGCCTGGTGCCGGTCCACCTGTCCTTGAAGCCCACGGCTACGTCCCCGTCCCGGTGTCCGGCCGTACGCTGCGCACGAAGTCCTGGAACTCTCCCAGGACGGCGTCGTGCTGTGCCGCGGTGGCGGTGAGGGTCAGCCTGATCACGGCGCTCGCGAGCGGGTCCGCGACGTCCGTCAGCAACAGGTACACCTGGGACTGGACGAGGTCGCGGCGGGTGCCGCCGGCGACGGCCGAGAGCGACAGGCGCTGGACCAGGGCCGGAGCGTCCGCCGAGCCGGCCTCGCGGCGGTCGGCCACCTCCACCCGGGCGGCGGTGCCGCGCAGCCGTTCCACCGACGCGTCGGCCAGCTCCGCCAGGGTCGGGGGCGCGACGGGGAAGCCGCCGTCGACGGTGATGTTGGCGGCGTACCCGGCATCAGGTCGCGGATGCACCGCGGCGAAGGCCACCCCCTCGGCGTCCAGCCCGTCCGGTTTGGCGGGGAGCCAGCCGTCCGGCAGGGAGAATTCGATCGGCACGGGCAGTGTCGCGGGCATTCGGGGCCCTCCTTCCACGGTTCGCGCGTGGTCCTCGGGAACGTACATCAGTCGAACCATCCGCCGACGGCGTGGGCCGCGTCGCCCAGTGCGTCGGCGGCGTCGCCGAGGGCGTCGGATATCTTGCCCGGATCGATGGTGATCTCCAGACCCACCTTGCCGCCGACGATGGGGGAGAGCCCCGCGTCACCGCCGATCTTCCACTTGCCGGTCTCCTCGTCCTTCTTGTAGCCCCACCAGGCCTCCGCTCCGGGGCCGGCCCATCCCTCGGCGTTCACGCCGACGCCGATGCCGAAGGCCTCCGCGCCCCCGGCCAGGGTCCCCTTGGCCCCCGCGAACGCCTTGGCGCCGACGGACAGCTCGTCCTTGGTGGCCTTGGCGCTCACACCCGCCTCGGCGCCCGCGAAACCCTCGGCCCGGCCGTAGTCCCCGACGTAGCCGTACTGGGCCCGGCCCTCGGCCAGTCCCCGTACGCCCGCGGACGCCTCGGCCTTGGCGTTGGCGCCCTGCTCGGTGAGGCCGAAGTTCGCGGTGGCCCTGCCGCCGCCGTAGGCGTCGGCGATCCCGGACAGCTTCAGGTCGCCCAGGGCCGTGTCGCCCTGGGCGGTCTCGTGGAAGAGGTCCGCGTACGCCTTGACCGAGCCCTCCTTGCCGTACTTGGGGCCGGTGACGGTGACCCCGGTCTTGCCGTTCGGCTGCGCGCCGGGGCCGGGCTCGTCCGGCTTCATGGCCTTGGTCAGGTCGCCTTCGGCGCCCGCGTTGAACCCGCTGAGGCTCGCGTCGGCGCCCTTGCCGAAGGCGTCCTTGTTGCTGTCCGTACTGGCGCGGACCAGGGCCACCTTGACGCCCTGGTCGAGCTCCGCGACGGCCTTCACCCGGTCGTCGACGTGCCGCTGCCACTTGGTGACGGCATCGGCGACCGTCTTCTGGCCGTCGGGGTCGTGGTGGTAGGCGCTGCGCTCGGCCGGGGTGAGCCTGGCGTAGTCGAAGGCGACGCGCCCCTGCTCGGACACGGTCATGCCGGCGGCGATCGCGTCGTCCCGCGCGCTTTCGAGCTTCTTCCTGAGGTCGGTGAACCTCTCGTGCGCGTCGCGCAGCAGGCTCGCGACCGCCTTGGCCTGGACCTGCGCGGCCGCGTACTCGTAGCGGGTCGCCTCGAAGCGGGTGCGGGCGGTTCCGGCGCTGAGGCCCTGCCAGTCCGGGCCGACGGTGACCGTCTGGACGGTCTCCTTGTAGCGGGTCTCGACCTTTCCCAGTTCTCCGGCCATGGCCTCCCACTTGCCCGCGGCCGTCGTCAGCAGGCCCAGGTCGGTGGTCATGACCTCGTAGTAGTCCAGCGCCACCGTTCCCCCTAGAGGCCGTTCAGTTTCGAACCGGGCGTCAGGAAGCTGCTGCCCGTGCCGATGTCGTTGCGTGCGAAGAGGCCGGAGGCACCGCGCAGGGAGGCCTTCTCCGCCGACAGGCGGCCCATCAGCGCCTTGACCTGCCGGTCCCAGGTGTCCGCCAGGGTCTTCAGTCCGGCTGCCGTCTCCCAGCCGTCGAAGCCCTTCACGGCGTTGCCGGTGGCATCGTCGGCGTGCTCCGAGGCCTTCCTCGTGTTCGGCTCCAGCTCGGTCTCGATGACGCCGGCCGCCGCCTTCTTCTGGGCCGGCGTCGAGGCGAAGTCCCCGGGTGCGCCGAGGCCGCCCGCGCTGCCGCGCCCGGGGGAGGAGGGCTCCGGCGGTACGTGGTTGAGCCGCATGCCGGCCACCGGGTCCTGGTGGGTGGTGTCCTCTGCCATGTCCTGCGCTCCCCCCCGTCGGAAGAGTCCGATCATATGCACGGCAACTTCCGCCCGGCCATCAGCCGTTACCGGGTCATGACAGTCCCTCAACCGGCCCGGTGTGGCCCACGAGATCGGCAGCTGGTTCGACTGATGTACGTTTCCGCGGAAGGAGGTTCAGGGATGCCCACGACACTGCCCGTGCCGATCGCGTTCACGCTGCCGACGGGCCGGCGGCCCGTTCCGGCCCAGCGGATCACCTTCGCGGCCGTCGCGGACGACGTCCGCCGGGACCAGTACGACAGCGTCCTGGCGGACTTCCAGGACTTCGTGCGCACCGTGCGCCCGGACGACGTGGCGGAGGACTGACCATGGGCCGCCTCTGGGACAAGGTCACCGGCACCAAGTACCCCGGCAGGGGGATCAAGCCCCTGCCCACCATGGAGCTCCGGGAAGCGCTGCTCGCGCTGGGCGGCCCCGACGCGCCGTTCCGCGTACGCCATGCCTTCCCGAAGGAGAAGGCCGACCTGGTGGCGGAGCGCCGGATCGCGAAGCTGGACCTGACTGTCAAGATCCGGCTTCGCCTGGTGCCCGGCACCCGCGAGGTGCGCACGCTCGAAGAGCAGTGGGGCAACCTCTCGCACGAGTACTCCGGCAGCAGGCAGTACGGCCGCGGGGGCTCGACCAGGATCGCCCGTGAGTGGGAGTTCCAGAAGGGCCCGGACGGCCGCCGGCGCCTGGTCGAGACCTTCCGCTACGACTCCCGGGACATGAAGGACCCCCTGCGGAACACGGTCCTCGCCGCGGGCTGGACCTGGCGAGGCGTCCTCTTCAGGTGGTGACCGGCCCCCGGCCGGCTCAGCCCGCCGCCTTGAAAGCCGTCGTGTCGATCTCGCACGAAAAGGGGGCGGGTACCGGCAGGGGGGTGCCGAAGGAGACCGTCCTGTGGGCGCGGTAGCCCTGCGGGGAGGGGTCGGAGAAGCAGGTGATCTCTTCCTCCTGCATGTCGACCACGAGGTACACGGGCACCAGCCGGCCGTAGACCTGGAGCTTCTCCTGCCAGTCGGCGTCCCTGGTGGAGGTAGACGTGAACTCCGCGACGAGACTCAGGGCCTCCCCGTCACCGTGCCGCTCCTCCGTCAGGAAGGCGGCGCGGTCGACGACGTAGAAGTTCGGTCCGTAGGCACGGCCGACTGACGGGAAGCTGAACAGGAAGGGCGCGGAATCCGCGACGTGGTCTTCGGGGGCGTGCCTCCCCAACTGCTCCCGCAAGCTGAGCATGGGCCGCATGCACCGCAGCTCCGGCCAGGGGGAAACGATGATCTTTCCCCGGATGAGTTCGGCCTTGTAGCCCTCCGGGGTGTCCATCTCCTCGACCGTGCGCAGCATGTTCTCGAAAGCCGGGTCTCGATGGGGCTCGGCCTCCGCGGGCCGGTTCCGCTCACGCATGGCTGTCACCGTAGTCCTTCGGGCGGCGCTGCGCCCCGGTGTCTCAGCCCGCCGCCTCCAGCAGTCGCAGCGCGGCCTCGCGGGCGCGGAGGGCCGGTTCCGGGCCCGGGGTGAGGGCGGCGACCACCGTGGCGCCCTCGGCCAGGATGAGGAGCTGGTCGGCGAGGGCGGGGGAGTCGGTCAGGGTGCCCAGCAGGGAGCGCAGCTCCGCCTTGTGGCGGCGTACGACGTCCAGCACCGCCGCGGGGCCCGCGCCGAGTTCCCCGTACGCGTTGAGGAAGGCGCAGCCGCGGAAGTCCGGCTCCGAGAACCACCGCGCCAGCCAGTCGAACACCGCCGGAACCGGTTCCCCGGCCCCCGCCACCGCCTCCCGCAGGCCGCCGATCCAGCGGGCGTCGCGCCGCTCCAGGTAGGCGGCGACCAGGGCTTCCTTCGCCGGGAAGAGGCGGTAGAGCCGCTTGAGCGGCACGCCCGACTCCGTGCGGATGCGGTCCATGCCGACGGCCTGGATGCCCTCGGCGTAGAACAGCGCCTCCGCCGCGTCGAGCAGTCGGGTGCGGGCCTCTTCGTCGTCCATGGGGTGAAGGGTAGTTCAGAAACGCTTGCGGTGAGAACGTTCGTTCTCTACCTTGAGAACGAACGTTCTCCGATCTTCGATCTGCGATCCGAGAGGAACCCGCCGTGCTCAAGCCCCCGTTCACCGAGGAGACCGCCCGCGCCAAGGTCCAGGCGGCCGAGGACGCCTGGAACACCCGCGACCCCGCGCGCATCGCCCTCGCCTACTCCGAGGACTCCGTCTGGCGCAACCGCGACCGCTTCCTCACCGGCCGCGCCGAGATCCGCGCCTTCCTCGCCGAGAAGTGGGAGCGCGAGCTGGACTACCGCCTGCGCAAGGAGCTGTGGGCGTACACCGGCAACCGCATCTCCGTCCGCTTCGAGTACGAGTGGCACGACGCCGGCGGCCAGTGGTGGCGCAGCCACGGCAACGAGCAGTGGGAGTTCGATGACGACGGCCTGATGCGCCGCCGCGAGGCCAGCATCAACGACGTCCCCATCGAGGAGTCCGAACGGCGGCTCCGCGCCTGACCGGCCGTGTCCGTCCCGTACCCTCCTGCCCCGTTTCGGTAGCTTGGCGTGGCGTACGCGCCGGGCGGTGCGCGCGGGCAGGAGGTGCAGGCCGGTGCCGGAGTCCAAGCGCGGGAAGCGGGCGGCGCGGGCAGCCGGGGCCCTCGACGAGCGGCTGCCACTGGCGGAGCTCACCCGCGGGGTGCTGCGGAAGGTGTTCCCCGACCACTGGTCCTTCCTGCTGGGGGAACTGGCCCTCTACAGCTTCGTCGTCCTGATGCTGACCGGCGTCTACCTGACGCTCTTCTTCGACCCCTCGATGCGCGAGACCCCCTACCAGGGCTCGTACGAGCCGCTGCGCGGCGTCCTCATGTCGCAGGCCTACCTCTCCACACTCCGCATCAGCTTCGACGTCCGCGGCGGCCTGCTGATCCGCCAGATCCACCACTGGGCGGCGATCGTCTTCCTCGCCGCCATCGGTGCGCACATGCTCCGGATCTTCTTCACCGGCGCCTTCCGCCGCCCCCGCGAGCTGAACTGGGTGATCGGGGTGACCCTGTTCATGCTGGCGATGCTGGAGGGCTTCGCCGGCTACTCGCTCCCCGACGACCTGCTGTCCGGCACCGGGCTGCGCATCGCCCAGGGCGTCATGCTGTCCGTCCCCGTCGCCGGCACCTACCTGAGCTGCCTCGCCTTCGGCGGCGAGTTCCCCGGCCAGGACATCGTCCCCCGCCTCTACCCGGTGCACGTCCTGCTGGTCCCCGGCCTGCTGCTGGGGCTGGTCACCGTGCACCTGCTGCTCGTGTTCCACCTCAAGCACACCCACTGGGCGGGCCCCGGCCGCACCGCCCGCAACGCCGTGGGCCTGCCCTTCTTCCCCCAGTACCTGGCCAAGTCCGGCGGCCTCTTCCTCGCCGTCTTCGGGGTCCTCGCCGCGCTCGCCGCCGTCGCGCAGGTCAACCCCATCTGGGTGTACGGGCCCTACCGCACCGACCTGGTCTCCGACGGCTCCCAGCCCGACTGGTACATCGGCTTCCTGGAGGGCGCCCTGCGGCTGATGCCCGGGGTCGAGACCCGCGTGTGGGGGCACACCATCTCCTGGAACCCGCTGGTGACGGCCGTCCTCATGCCCGGCCTGATGTTCACCGTGCTCTACGCCTACCCCTTCTTCGAACGCTGGATCACCGGCGACACCGGCGAGCGGCACCTGTGCGACCGCCCCCGCGACCGGCCGGTCCGCACGGCCCTCGGCGCGGCGGCCCTGTCCTGGTACGCGGTGCTGCTCCTCGCCGGGGCCCAGGACATCCTGGCCTTCGTCTTCGCCCTGCCCCTGCCCCCGCTGACCTGGACGCTGCGCGCCGCCCTCTTCGCCGTGCCGGCGGCGGTGTTCTGGCTGACCCGGCGGCTGTGCCTGGCCCTCCAGTCGCACGAGCGGGAGCTGCTGACGGAGGGCGCGGAGACCGGTCTGGCGGTGCAGGACGCGGAGGGCGCCTTCCACCCGCGCTACGAGGCGCTCCCGTCCGGCGAGCGGTACGCCATGCTCGCCCGGGACCTGCCCGCGCCGCTGGAGTACGACGGCGACCCCACCCGGCCCCTGCCGCGCCGGGTCCTGAACCGCACCCGGGCGGCCGTCAGCGCCTGGTTCCACCGTGACCGCGTCCCGTACCCGCTCACCCCGGAGCAGCGCCGGAAGGCCGCCGCCGCCCTCGCCGGCCCGGACCGGCCCGAGCCCCCGGAAGCCGTCTGAGCTACTCCGGGTGGTCCAGGTTCTGGAAGGCGAAGCCGAGGACGCCCGGCAGCAGCACCCCGAAGCCGATCAGGCACAGCCACAGCCCCTGCACCACGCCCAGCCCGACCAGCGCGCTCCCGGCCGCCGTCAGCACGGGGTAGAGGCTGCGGGCCGGGAAGAAGACCCGCCGCCCGCCGGCCTCCCGCACCTCGGCGTCCGCACGGTCCTCCGGGCGTTCCCCGCCCCGCCGGTGCTGCCGCCACAGGAAGGCCGCGACCAGGGCCGACATCACGAAGGACACGCAGAGCGCGGCGATGCCCGCCGGCTCGTCGGACAGCCACGCGTAGACGGCGGTGGTGGCCCCGAAGAACAGGGCCGTACCGGTGAAGAGCCAGGCCTCACCTCTCAACGGGCACCTCCGGGTGGTGAAGGTCGAAGGCCGGGGATTCCGAACGGATCCGGGGCAGGGCGTGGAAGTTGTGCCGGGGCGGCGGGCAGGAGGTCGCCCACTCCAGGGAGCGGCCCCAGCCCCACGGGTCGTCGACGGCGACCGGCTCGCCGTACCGCCGCGTGCGCCACACGTTGTAGAGGAACGGCAGCGTGGACAGGCCGAGCAGGAAGGAGCCGATCGTGGAGACGGTGTTGAGCAGGGTGAACCCGTCGGCCGCGAGGTAGTCGGCGTACCGGCGGGGCATGCCCGCCTCGCCCAGCCAGTGCTGGACCAGGAAGGTGATCTGGAAGCCGGTGAACAGGGTCCAGAAGTGGATCCTGCCGAGCCGCTCGTCCAGCATCCGCCCGGTCAGCTTGGGCCACCAGAAGTAGAGGCCGCCGAAGGTGGCGAAGACGATCGTGCCGAAGAGGACGTAGTGGAGGTGGGCGACGACGAAGTAGCTGTCGGTCAGGTGGAAGTCCAGCGGCGGCGAGGCGACCAGCACCCCGGTCAGCCCGCCCAGCAGGAAGGTGACGAGGAACCCGATGGACCACAGCATCGGGGTCTCGAAGGAGAGCGAGCCCTTCCACATGGTCCCGATCCAGTTGAAGAACTTCACCCCCGTCGGCACCGCGATCAGGAACGACAGCAGGGAGAAGAAGGGGAGCAGCACGGCGCCGGTGGCGAACATGTGGTGGGCCCACACGGTCGCGGACAGGCCGGTGATGGCGATCGTGGCCCCGATCAGGGACACGTACCCGAACATGGGCTTGCGGCTGAAGACCGGCAGGATCTCGCTGACCACGCCGAAGAACGGCAGGGCCACGATGTAGACCTCGGGATGCCCGAAGAACCAGAACAGGTGCTGCCACAACAGTGCGCCGCCGTTCGCCGGGTCGAAGACGTGCGCGCCGAACTTGCGGTCCGCCTCCAGGGCCAGCAGGGCGGCGGTGAACACGGGGAAGGCAAGCAGCGCCAGGACCGAGGTGAACAGCACGTTCCAGGTGAAGACCGGCATCCGGAAGAGCGTCATGCCGGGCGCGCGCAGGCAGATGACCGTGGTGATGAAGTTGACGGCGCCCAGGATCGTGCTGAGCCCCGCCACCGCCAGCCCCATCACCCACAGGTCGGGGCCCGTGCCCGGGGAGAACACCGCCCCGTTGAGCGGGGCGTACGCGAACCACCCGAAGGCGGCGGCCCCGTCGGCGGTGAGGAACCCGGAGACCACCATCAGCCCGCCGAAGAGGTAGACCCAGTAGGTGAAGGCGTTCAGCCGGGGGAAGGCCACGTCGGGCGCGCCGATCTGGAGCGGCATCACCGCGTTGGCGAAGCCCGTGAAGGTCGGCGTCGCGAAGAGCAGCATCATGATCGTGGCGTGGATGGTGAACGCCTCGTTGTACTGCTGGTTCGAGAGGATCTGGAGCCCGGGGCGGGCGAGTTCGGCCCGCATGACCAGGGCGAGGACGCCGGCGAAGAGGAAGAAGCCGAAGGCCGTCGCCAGGTAGAGGTTGCCGATGGTCTTGTGGTCGGTGGTCGTCAGCAGGCGCAGCACCGCGGAGCCCTGCCGCACCCGCCGCTCGGTCCGGGCCGCGTGGTCCACCGCTGTCATCGGGCCTCCAGGGAGCGTCGCCGCCGAGCGTGCACCCCCATGCCCTACCGCCTCCCCGCCCGGCCGCCGCCGCGCCGCGCCGCGTGCCGGGAGCCGGTGCCGCCGACCGGGCGATGCCGTCCGCCGCCCGGACGGGCCGGGACGCGCGTCCCGGCCTAGTCTGGGGGAGGGGGCGACTCCCGAGGTGGTGTGCGATGTCCGAAGAGACGAACAGGTACTGGGCTTCCGGGAACTGGCAGGTGCGCGCGGGCCAGGAGGCGGAGTTCATCCTGCGCTGGACGGAGTTCCTGACCTGGACCAACGGTTCCGTCGACGGGTTCCTGCACGCCCGGCTGATCCGCGACCTCAACGAACCGGGCCACTTCGTGTCCGTGTCCCGCTGGACCGACGTGCAGGCCATGAAGGACTGGCAGTCGATGCCCGAGTTCGCCGAACTCTTCGGTGCCTGCCGGGCCCTGTGCGAGGACATGGCCAGCGGCGTGTTCGAACTGGCCATGGCCGTGGACAGGTGATCGGCTGACACAATGCGTGCATGACGCATGAAGACAAGACCGCCGCGGACGAGGCCGCTTACGGCAGGGACACCGCCGCCGGCCTGTCGGCCGGAGTGTCCGTCGGCCTCCTGCTCGGGCTCCTGGTGTTCGACAACATAGGCCTCGGCCTGGCCCTCGGCTCCTCCCTCGGCATCGCCGTTCCGGCACTGCGCCGGACCCTCGCCGCGAAGCGCGCGGCCGACCGGGAGGGCGGCGACGGGGCCTGAGTCCCCCGCCCGGCCCGCCGCCGGCGGCTACGCGTCGCCGTGGTGGGCGCGGGTGATCAGGTCCGTGGCGACGTCCAGGGCCGCCAGCCGGGTCTCCTCCGGGTCCCCCTCCACGTGCTGGAGGAACATCATCCCCGCGTGCAGAGTGAACAGGGCGCTCACGCAGCGCACCTGGTCCGCCAGCGGGCCCTCGTCGTTGCGCAGCAGTTCCACCAGGGTGAACAGCCGGCGCTTGACCGTCTCCCCGATGCTCAGCTCCCGCATCGTGGCCTGGTTCTCCTGCATGAAGCGGTACAGCGGGGCGCCCGCCGCCATGGCCTCGCTGTAGCGGCGCAGGATCTCCCGCTTGGTCTCCAGCGTCTTCGGCTGCTGCTGCGCCCACTCGATCAGCTCGTCGATCGGCCGGGTCAGGTCGTCGAAGACGCTGATGATGATGTCTTCCTTGGTCTTGAAGTGGTAGTACAGCGCCGCCTTCGTGACCTCCAGCCGCTCCGCGATCTCCCGCAGCGAGGTCTTCTCGTACCCCTGCTCGGCGAAGAGCTCCAGTGCGACGTCCTGGATGCGCTGGCGCGTGTTGCCACGGCGCGGCTGCTGCGGACTGGTGCTGGACATGGCTCTCCCCGAGTACTTACTTGACGCCCGGCTAGTGACGGGTCTACCTTCCCCAGTGTAGTGAACTAGCCGGGCGACAAGTAAGTACCCGGCGCAGTTGCGTGTGAACGGGGAGTGGACATGGCGGAGAACACCAAGCAGGCAGCGGGCGCCGAGGAGGTGAAGCCGCGCAGCGTGCGTGTCGTCCTCATGGCCCTCATGATCGCAATGCTGCTCGCCATGCTCGACAACATGATCATCGGTACCGCGATGCCGACCATCGTCGGCGAGCTCGGCGGCCTCGAACACCTCTCCTGGGTGGTCACCGCCTACACCCTGGCCACCGCCGCCTCGACGCCCATCTGGGGCAAGATCGGCGACATGTACGGGCGGAAGGGCTCCTTCCTCACCTCGATCATCATCTTCCTCGTCGGCTCCGCGCTCAGCGGCATGGCCCAGGACATGGGCCAGCTCATCGGCTTCCGCGCCGTCCAGGGCCTGGGCGCCGGCGGTCTGATGGTCGGCGTCATGGCGATCATCGGCGACCTGATCCCGCCCCGCGAGCGCGGCAAGTACCAGGGCATGATGGCCGGCGTGATGGCCCTCGCCATGATCGGCGGCCCGCTGGTCGGCGGCACCATCACCGACCACATGGGCTGGCGCTGGTCCTTCTACATCAACCTCCCGCTCGGCGCCGTCGCCCTGGCGATGGTGAGTGCCGTACTGCACCTGCCCAAGAAGGCGGGACAGGGCGAACGCCCGAAGATCGACTACATCGGCGCGGCCCTGCTGACCATCGCCATCACCTCCACCGTCCTCGTGACCACCTGGGGCGGCACCGAGTACGCCTGGGGCTCCGCCGAGATCATCGGCCTGATCGCCGTCGGCGTCCTGTCCCTCGCCGCCTTCCTCTACACTGAGACCAAGGCCGCCGAGCCGGTCATGCCGCTGCACATCTTCCGCAGCCGCAACTTCACCCTCATGTCGGTGATCGGCTTCCTCGTCGGCTTCGCCATGTTCGGCGGCGTGCTCTACCTGCCGCTCTTCCAGCAGGCCGTCCAGGGCGCCTCCGCCACCAACTCCGGCCTGCTGCTCCTGCCGATGCTGCTCTCGATGATGGCCGTCTCGCTCGTCGCGGGCCGGATCACCACCAGCAGCGGCAAGTACAAGGTGTTCCCGATCGCCGGCGGCGCGCTGATGGTCGTCGGCCTGTTCCTGCTCGCCACCATGGACACCGGCACCACCCGCCTGGTCTCCGGCCTCTACATGGCCGTCCTCGGCGCCGGTCTCGGCTTCCTGATGCAGATCACCATGCTGGTCGCGCAGAACAGCGTCGACATGAAGGACATGGGCGTCGCCTCCTCCTCGGCCACCCTCTTCCGCACCCTCGGCGGTTCCTTCGGCGTGGCCCTCATGGGCTCCCTGTTCACCTCCCGCGTCACGGACACCATGTCCGAGCGGCTCGGCCCGCAGGCCGCGCAGTCCGCCGGCGCCGCCCAGCTGGACGCGGCGAGCATGGCCAAGCTGCCCGAGGCCGTGCGCGACGCCTACCAGCACGCCGTGGCCGCCGGTACCCACTCGGCGTTCCTGCTGGGCGCGGCCGTGGCCGTACTGGGCTTCGTGCTCGCCTGGTTCGTCAAGGAGGTCCCGCTGCGGGGCGCCGGTCCGGCCCCGGCCGGCGGCGAGCCCGCCAAGGCCGCGCAGGCCCCGCAGGACTCCTTCGCGCACTGAGCCGCCGACCGCCACCCCGTTCACCGACGAGGGGGGGGGGGGGGGGGGGGGGGGGGGGGGGGGGGGGGGGGGGGGGGGGGGGGGGGGGGGGGGGGGGGGGGGGGGGGGGGGGGGGGGGGGGGTGG
>NZ_JBWKEZ010000076.1:0-34608 GCF_056434525.1 Streptomyces sp. NPDC044002 | reverse complement strand
TGCCGGAGGGGGGCGGGCGCGGGGCATCGAACAGAACACCAACCCCGCCCCCGACACCCCTCCCTCTCTCCCCTCGCACCATCTCTCCGCGCCGGGCCCCCCCCCCCCCCCCGGGCCGGCACGGCGCACGACCGACGACGCAGGACCGACGGCGCACGGCCGACGGGGACCGACCGACGGGGACTGACGAAGGAGGGGTCCGATGGGCCAGGGTGACGAGGGCGCAGGGGTACACCGGGACTGGGAGGAGCTGGTCACCGCCGCGCTGCTGGGCACCGAGCGGCGGGGCGGCTCGCCGGAGGCGCTGCTCGACGCGGCGGCCGTGCAGACGCTGCGCCGCCGCGCCGGGCTGCGGCCCGCCGGGGCGGTCCGGCGGCCCCGGCCCGCGGCGCCCGATCCGCGCCCGGCGCCCCCGGAGGCAGCCGGGCGGCGGCTCGCGCAGCTGCTGGCCGGCCGGACCGCGGCGGGCAGCGGCGGCGGACGGCGCGGGGCCGCCCCGGATCTGACGGAGCTGCTGCCGCAGTGGCTGGCCGCCGCCGCGCGGCACGGGTACCGGGCGCCGTCGGCCCTGGTCCCGGCGCTGCTGGACGCGGCCCGGGCGCGGACCGACCTGCGCCCGCAGGCGCTGGCCCTGGCCGGGCCGCGGGGGCTGTGGCTGGCCCGGCTGAATCCGGAGTGGCGGTTCGCCCTGCGCGGCTCGGCCGGGGGCGGCGGCGAACTGCCCGACCCGGCCGACGGGGCGGCGGTGGCCCGGCTCTGGGAGGAGGGGCTGTTCGCGGAGCGGGTCGCGCTGCTCGGGGCCGTCCGGGCGCACGACCCGGCGGCGGCGCCCCGGCTGCTGGCCACGACCTGGGCGACGGAGCGGGCCGAGGACCGGCTGATGTTCCTCGACTCCCTGCGGTCCGGGCTGTCCGACGGGGACGAGCCGTTCCTGGAGGCGGCGCTGGGCGACCGCAGCCGCAACGTCCGGGCGACCGCCGCCGAACTGCTGTCCGCGCTGCCGGCCTCGGCACTGGCCGGGCGGATGGCGGAACGGGCGCTGGCCTGCGTCGGCCCGGAGGCGGTGGTGCCCCCGGCGGAATGCGACGCGGGCATGCTGCGGGACGGGGTGGTCAAGCGGCCGCCGGCCGGGCGCGGGGAGCGGGCCTGGTGGCTCGGCCAGCTGGTGGAGTCGGCCCCGCTGTCCTGCTGGCGGGACCGCTTCGGCGGCCTCTCCCCGGCGGAGATCGTGGCGCTGCCGGTCGCCGAGGGCTGGGCGGAGGAGATCCACGCGGCCTGGTGCCGGGCGGCGGTGCGCCAGCGCGACCCGCTCTGGTCCAAGGCCCTGCTGGGCCCCGCGTCCGCACCGCCCGCGGCGGGCCCGGGCACGGCGTCGCTCGCGGAGCGGGCGAAGCTGCTGGAGACGCTGACCGAGCGGGAGCGGGCCGCGTGGGTCGCGGAGTTCGTACGGGCCCACGGGCTGTCGGAGGCCTTCCAGCTGCTCGGCGTCTGCCTGGTCCCCTGGGCGGGCGAGCTGGGCCGCGCGGTGGTGGACGCGCTGGACGCGGCGCGCGAGGCGGGCAGTTACCCGTGGAGCTTCAGCGGGGTGATGGGCCTGGCGGAGCGCTGCCTCGACCCCGCGGAGGCGGACCGCCTGGAGGCCCTGACGGCCGCCGCCCAGGACCCGCCGGAGGCCTCACCGGGAGCCGCCGCCTACTGGGCGGAGGCCTTCCAGCGCCTGGTGGCCACCCTGCGCCTGCGCGGGGCGATGCTCGCGGAACTGGCCCCGTCCGCCCGAACGGGCGGCGGGGCCGGGACTGCGGGGGGGGGCGGTTCAGCCCTGGCGGACGTGGGCGTTGACCCAGTCCACGATGGCGGTGGTGGTGGCGCCGGGGGTGAAGATCTCGGCGACGCCCTTCTCCTTGAGCGGGGCGATGTCGTCCTCCGGGATGATCCCGCCGCCGAAGACCTTGATGTCCTCCGCGTCGCGCTCCTTGAGGAGCTCGATGACGCGGACGAAGAGCGTGTTGTGCGCCCCGGAGAGGATGGAGAGGCCGATGGCGTCCGCGTCCTCCTGGATGGCGGTGTCCACGATCTGCTCGGGGGTCTGGTGGAGGCCGGTGTAGATGACCTCCATACCGGCGTCGCGCAGCGCCCGCGCGATCACCTTGGCGCCGCGGTCGTGGCCGTCGAGACCCGGCTTGGCCACCACCACACGGATCGGACCGGTCACACCCATCGCACTGCCTCCCGAGTGAACGAACGTTAAGTACAGCATTGCGCACGGCACCGTTTCACGGTCAACGGGGAGGGGGAAATCACACGCGGGACGCCGTTGATTCACCACCGCCCCGTCGCCCCGCCACCGCGCCGACAGCCGCACGGCACGGTGGCGGGGCCGCGCCCGGCGGTACGGCCCCGTACCCGAATGGTCCAGGGGGAGGCCGTCCATGGGGCTGACGATCGCACCGCTGCCCGTGCCGCGCACGGGCGCCGCCCTGCGGGCGGCGGTCCTGGAGGCGGCGGTGCTCGCCGGGCACCTCCTCCTCTACCCCACGGGGATGCGCGAGGAGCGGCCGCCGGACCTGCCCGCCGCCCGGACGCCCGGACAGCCGCCGCCGGTACTGCTCCTGCACGGCTTCACCGACAACCGCTCGGTCTTCGTCCTGCTGCGCCGCGCCCTCGGCGCGGGCGGCCGGCGGCGCGTGGAGACGTACAACCACTCCCCCTTCGCCCGCGACCTGCGCCGGACGGCCCGCCACCTCGCCCGGCGCGTCGAGGAGCTGTGCGAGCGCAGCGGCCAGGAGCGGGTGGACGTCGTCGGGCACAGCCTCGGCGGGCTGGTCGCGCGGTACTACGTCCAGCGGCTCGGCGGGGACGCGCGCGTACGGACGCTGGTCACCCTGGGGACCCCGCACGGCGGCACCCGGGTCGCGCCCTTCATGGACGCGCACCCCCTGGTCCGCCAGATGCGCCCGGACTCCGAGGTGATGGCCGAGCTGGCCACGCCCGCGCCCGGCTGCCGGACCCGGTTCGTGGCGTTCTGGAGCGAGTTCGACGCGCTGATGGCACCCACCGGGACGGCCCGCATCGAGCACCCGGACCTGGACGCGACGAACGTGCAGGTCACCGGCATCGGACATCTCGCACTCCCGGTCCATCCCACGGTCATCGCCGCCGTCCGGCGCGCCCTCGACGGCCCGCTCCGCGCCGCGGACGGCGCGCCCCGCCCGGCGGAATCCGCCGCTCCCGCCGCGGGTACCGAGGGCCGGAGCCTGGTCGTCTGACGACCGCGCGTGCGTACAACACCGGTCGACCGCCAGTCGAACGAATTTCGAACTCAAGGCCAAGGCTCGGTCTTCAGGCGACCGAAAGACGGCCGAATGCCCGGTTCCGCTCAGGACGAAACACTCGGAAGATTGTCGAGGCGAGTAACCGCCGGGTACAGTCACGCCACTGCTCTCCTCCGGTGAACCTTGAGTTCCCCGGCCACCCAGGCCCCACTGCCGAGGCGAAAGAGAAGTTGGTGAACGACCGCCCGACGTCGGGCCAGTACCCCGATTTCGGGTACGACGGCCTTTCCACCACCACTTTCGCTGGTGACCAGGCATATGCGTCCTATGAAACGCAGGGCCAGGGGTATCAGTTCGTCACGGACTACGCCGCCTCCGGCAGTTACGGAACGTACGACGCGTACGGGACGTACCCGGCCGCGGGCGACACCGGCTCGTACGACACCACCGGGTGGTCCGCTCCGGAGAGTTACCTTTCGAGCGTCCCGGCCCAGACCGTCCACGAGGACACCACGGGCCAGTACGACGCGAGCGCCTGGAACGCCGCGACGGCCGAGTACCCGTCAGCGCCCTTCGGCTACGACTCCGCCGGCGCCGAGCAGACCGGGCACTGGACCCTCCCCGGCTACGGCCAGGACACCGGCACCTACGACGCCACCGCCTGGAACGGCGGCGCGGCCGACGCGACCGCGTCCGCCGGCTACGAGGCCACGACCGTCGTCCCCGTGTTCGCGGAGACCGCCACGGCCGAGGGCCACGCCGAGGCCGGCGCCTTCGCGGACGCCGACCCGTACGCGGACGACGAGACCTCCGTCTTCGAGCCCGTACTCGTCGCGGCCGACGAGGAGCCGGACTTCCCGGACGGCCCCGTGCACGACATGCCCACGCAGGCCATGCCCGTCACCCCGTCCGTCGCCGCCTCCGCCGCCGGACCCCGCGCCGGCCGCCGGGCCACCGGCAAGGGCGGCTCCGGCCGGAACGCCGCGGCCAAGGGCGGCGCCGCCGCCGGCAACCGCCGCCGCAACCCGGCCAAGCGGTCCGCCCTGCTGACGGTGGCCGTGCCCTCCGCGTGCGTGATGGGCGTCGCGGGCGTGGCCGCCGCCTCCGTCGGCGGACTCACCGGCTCCGACAAGCCGGCCGAGGAAACGACCACGATGGCCGCCCCCGACCCGTCCTCGGTGAAGCCGGTCGAGGCGAACAACAAGCTCGACACGCAGCTGGCGGCACTCAGCGCCGACGCGGGCGACTTCGCGGACCGCGCGAGCCGCACGCAGGAGCGCATCGACCTCAAGCAGCGCCAGGAAGAAGAGAAGAAGAAGCGCGCCGAGGAGGCCGCGGCCAAGGAAGCCGCCCGCCCCAAGTTCGCGGTTCCCGTCGCCCAGCACGGCCTGAGCGCCAGCTTCGGCCAGGCCGGCGGCATGTGGATGTCGGTGCACACCGGCATCGACTTCCCCGTCGGCTACGGCACCCCGGTCATGGCCGCCACCGACGGCACCATGCGCACCCAGTGGAACAGCGCCTACGGCAACATGGCCATCCTGACCTCCCCCGACGGCACCGAGACCTGGTACTGCCACCTCAGCAGCACCAAGATCCGGTCCGGGCAGGTCAAGGCCGGCGACGTCATCGCGTACTCCGGCAACTCCGGCAACTCCACCGGCCCGCACCTCCACTTCGAGGTGCGCCCCGGCGGCGGTTCCGCGATCGACCCCGCCGCCTGGCTGCGCAGCCACGGCCTGGACCCGAGCTGATCCGACGCCGGCGACGGCCGGAGCCCGAAGGCCCCGGCCCCGCCGGCCCCGCTGGCTCCTACAGCTTCTGCACCGGCGCGTAACGCAGCAGCAGCCGCTTCGGCTTGGCGTCCCCGAAGTCGATGGTGGCCTGCGCGTCCGCGCCGGCCCCCCGGACCTCCATGACGGTGCCCAGACCGAACTGGTCGTGGGTGACCCGGTCCCCGACGGACAGCGCGATGACCGGCTTGTCGGGGGCCCGGCGCGTCGCGAAGCCGGACGGGCCGGACTTGGTGCGCGAGGAGGACAGGAACGCCTCGGGCGAGGTCCCGAAGGAGGCCTTCCCGGAGGACGAGCCGTACCCGGAACCGCGCACCGGCCCCGCCGGCTTCTGCGCGGCGCCCGTGCGCTTCCACTGGAGGTACTCGGCCGGGATCTCCTCCAGGAACCGCGAGGGCGGGTTGTACGAGGGCGTCCCCCACGCGCTGCGCATGCTGGAGCGGGTCAGGTACAGCCGCTCGCGGGCCCGGGTGATGCCCACGTAGGCGAGGCGGCGCTCCTCCTCCAGCTCCTTGGTCTGGCCGAGCGCGCGCATGTGCGGGAAGACCCCGTCCTCCATGCCGGTCAGGAAGACGACCGGGAACTCCAGGCCCTTGGCGGTGTGCAGGGTCATCAGCGTGATGACGCCGGTGCCCTCGGTGTCCTCGTCGGGGATCTGGTCGGAGTCGGCGACGAGCGCGACCTGCTCCAGGAACTCGGCGAGGGTGCCCGGGTTGGACTCGTCGCGGGCCTGCTCGAACTCCAGGGCCACGGCGGCGAGCTCCTGGAGGTTCTCGATCCGGGTCTCGTCCTGCGGGTCGGTCGACGCCTGGAGCTCGGCGAGGTACCCCGTGCGCTCCAGTACGGCCTCCAGCACCACGGCCGGGCCGGCGCCGGAGTCGACGACCGTGCGCAGCTCCTCCATCAGCACGTTGAACCGCTTGACGGCGTTGGTGGAGCGGGCGGCCATGCCGAAGGCCTCGTCGACGCGGCGCAGCGCCTGCGGGAAGGTGATCTTCTCGCGCATCGCGAGCGCGTCGATCATCGCCTCGGCGCGCTCGCCAATGCCGCGCTTGGGCACGTTCAGGATCCGGCGGAGCGGGACGTTGTCCTCGGGGTTCGCGAGGACGCGCAGGTAGGCCAGGACGTCCCGGACCTCCTTGCGCTCGTAGAAGCGGACACCGCCGACGACCTTGTACGGGAGGCCGACGCGGATGAAGATCTCCTCGAACACGCGGGACTGGGCGTTGGTCCGGTAGAAGATCGCGACGTCGCCGGCCTTGGCGTCGCCGGCGTCGGTGAGCCGGTCGATCTCGTCGGCGACGAACTGGGCCTCGTCGTGCTCGGTGTCGGCGACGTAGCCGGTGATGACGGCGCCCGTGCCGGCCTGGGTCCACAGGTTCTTGGCGCGGCGGTTCTCGTTGCGCTCGATGACCGCGTTGGCCGCGGACAGGATCGTCTGCGTGGAGCGGTAGTTCTGCTCCAGCAGGATCGTCGTCGCGTCCTTGTAGTCCTCCTCGAACTGGAGGATGTTGCGGATCGTCGCGCCGCGGAAGGCGTAGATCGACTGGTCGGCGTCACCCACCACGCACAGCTCGGCGGGCGGCAGGTCCGGGTAGCCGGGGCCGACCAGCTCGCGCACCAGCGTGTACTGGGCGTGGTTGGTGTCCTGGTACTCGTCGACCAGGACGTGCCGGAAGCGGCGCCGGTAGTGCTCGGCGACGTCCGGGAAGGCCTGGAGGAGGTGGACGGTGGTCATGATGATGTCGTCGAAGTCGAGGGCGTTGGCCTCGCGCAGCCGCCCCTGGTACATCGCGTACGCCTGGGCGAGCGTCTTCTCGAACCCGTCGGCCGCCTGGGCGGCGAAGGCGTCCTCGTCGATCAGCTCGTTCTTCAGGTTCGAGATCTTGGCGTTGAAGGACTTGGGCGGGAACTTCTTCGGGTCCAGGTCCAGGTCCCGGCAGACGAGCGCCATCAGGCGCTTCGAGTCGGCCGCGTCGTAGATCGAGAACGAGGAGGTGAAGCCGAGCCGCTTCGACTCGCGGCGCAGGATGCGCACGCAGGCGCTGTGGAAGGTGGACACCCACATGGCGTTCGCGCGCGGGCCGACCAGGCCCTCGACGCGTTCCTTCATCTCGCCGGCGGCCTTGTTGGTGAAGGTGATCGCCAGGATCTGGCCGGGGTGGACGTTCCGCGCGGACAGCAGGTGGCCGATGCGGTGGGTGAGCACCCGGGTCTTGCCGGAGCCGGCGCCGGCCACGATGAGCAGCGGCGAGCCCGCGTGCACCACGGCGGCGGCCTGCTGCTCGTTCAGCCCGTCCAGGAGCGTCGCCGGGTCGATGACGGGGCGCGGGGCGCCGTCCCGGTAGTACGCGTCCCCGCTCATGGGCAGGTCGAAGGCGCCCCCGAAGAGGTCGTCCGCGCCGTGCTCGGGCTCGGCGTGCTCCTCGGGCGGCGGGGGGACCTCGTCGGAGGGGGTGAGGTCGGCCAGGAAGCTGTCGTCAAAGAGGCTGCTCATCGCCTTCCGAGTTTAGGGGCCCGGACCGACAGCCGGTCCCGCCCCCGGAGAAATCGCGGAAACCGGCGCGCTACCCGGGGTAGCGCGCCGGTTTCCGTGATGGCCTGCCGGCCGGTGGCTACCAGCCGCCGGAGCCGATCTCCTTGCGGACGCCCAGGCCGCTGCCGGTGCCCGGGTAGAGGAAGAGCTTGCCGGTCGAGTTCTGGACGGCCACCAGGTCGTCCGGGCCGGTGGCGCCCTGGAGGTCGCCGCCGATCAGGTCGGACATGCCGTTCCAGCCGCCGGAGCCGATCAGGACGCGGGCGCTGAGGCGGCCGTTGTCGGCGCCGGGGTAGAGCCAGAGCTTCCCGGTGGACTCCTCGACCGCGACGAGGTCCTGCTTGCCGGAGTTGTTCACGTCCATCCCGGTCAGGTTGGACATGCCGTTCCAGCCGCCGGAGCCGATCTCCTTGCGGGCGCCGAGCTGGCCGGTGGTGGAGCCCGGGTAGAGGAACAGCTTGCCGGTGGACTTCTCGACGGCCGCGAGGTCGGAGACCTTGTCGCCGTTGAGGTTGAGGGCCGTGAGGTCGGACATGCCGTTCCAGCCGCCCGTGCCGATCAGGACGCGGGTGCCGCCCTGGGCGATGGTCCCGTTGTCGGCGCCCTTGTAGAGCCACAGCTTGCCGGTGGACTCCTCGACGGCGACGATGTCGTCCTTGCCGTCGCCGGTGAAGTCGCCGCCGGTGAGGTTGGACATGCCGTTCCAGCCGCCGGAGCCGATCTCGACGCGGCTGCCGCCGCTCGCGACGGTGCCGTTCGAGTTGCCCTTGTACATCCACAGCTTGCCGGTGGACTTCTCCACGCCGACCACGTCGATCACGCCGTCGCCGGTCAGGTCGGCCGAGGCCAGGTCGATCATGCCTGTGTCGCCGGGGGTGGGGCCGGGGCCCGGGCCGGGCTGCGTCTCGTCCTCGTCCGGGGCGGAGCAGTTCTTGCTGGTCAGGCTGCCGTCGGGGTAGTAGGCGGTGCCGTTGAAGACGGTGCGCTCGTAGCTGCCGCTGTGCCGCTGTTCGTAGTGCAGGTGGGCCCCGGTGGAGCCGCCGCTGTTGCCGACGAGGCCGATCAGGTCGCCGCCGTCGACGCGCTGGCCCTCGGAGACCTTGAAGGCGCTGAGGTGTGCGTAGAGGGTGCTCCAGCCGTTGCCGTGGTCGATGACGACGAACTTGCCGTAGCTGGTGTTGCCCTTGTCGCGGATGTGGGCCGTGCCGCCGGCGCTGGCCAGGACGGACTTGCCGTAGGTGGTGCCGCCGTGGGTCCAGTCGACGGCCTTGGCCGAGGGGCTGTGGTACGAGCGGGAGTCGCCGGACCAGCTCTCCCCGCACGGGAAGGGCATCTGGAACCGGGGGCGGCCGCCGTCACCGGTGGCGAAGAGGGCGGCCGCCGGCGGGGTGTCGTAGGTGTCGGGCAGGCCCATCTCCGCCGCGGTCAGGGCGGGCAGGGCCTCGTGGTGGTCCTCGCCCTCGGCCTGGGCCCCGCCGACGGAGAAGGCGGTGGCGGCGATGGTGGCGCAGATCAGGCCGGTGGCGATGCGCACCGCCTTGGAGGTGCGGCGGGAGGCGGGGGCGGAGCTGGGCGAAGCAGACATGGGGGGTTCCAAACCGGCACACGGGTGCCTGGGGAGGGGAATGGCGGGTACGGGGCCGCGCGCTCGGGGAGCGGAAGGCGGCGGGCGCGGCGGCGCGGGGCGCGCGGCGGGCCGGTGCGCGGGGCCCGGGCCCGGGCCGGCGGCTCGGGGCGCGCGGCGGGACGGGCACGGGTGGCGCGTGCGGTGTGATGCGGTGCGGGCAGTGCGGGCAGTGCGGTGCGGTGCGTGTGGTGCGGTGCGTGCGGGCGCGCGTCCGGGGGCGCGCGGCGGGGCGGACTACCAGCCGCCGGAGCCGATCTCCTTGCGGACGCCCAGGGCGCCACCGGTGTTCGGGTAGAGGTAGAGCTTGCCGCTGGACTTCTCGACGCCGATGAGGTCGTCGTTGCCGGTGCCGGTGAAGTCGCCGCCGAGCAGGTCGTTCATCCCGTTCCAGCCGCCGGAGCCGATCTCGCGGCGGGCGTCCAGGCCGGTGCCGGCGCTCTTGTAGGAGAAGAGCTTGCCGCTGGAGGTCTCGACGCCGACGACGTCCGTCCTGCCGTCGTTGTCGATGTCCATGCCGACCAGGTCGTGCATGCCGTTCCAGCCGCCCGTGCCGAGCAGGACGCGGGTGCTGCCGCCGCCGATCGCGCCGGTGCCGTTGCCCTTGTAGAGCCAGAGCTTGCCGGTGGCGGCTTCCACGCCGACCACGTCGGCCTTGCCGTCGCCGGTGAAGTCGCCTCCGACCAGGTCGTGCATGCCGTTCCAGCCGCCGGAGCCGATCTCCTTGCGGGTGCCGAGGCCGTTGCCGGTGCCGGGGTAGAGGTAGAGCTTGCCGGAGGCTTCCTCGGTGGCGACGATGTCGTCCTTGCCGTCGCCGGTGAAGTCGCCGGCCGCCAGGTTGGACATGCCGTTCCAGCCGCCGGTGCCGATCTCCACGCGGCCGCTGCCGCTGGCGATGGTGCCGTTGGAGCTGCCCTTGTAGAGCCAGAGCTTGCCGGTGGCGGCCTCCACGCCGACCACGTCGTCCACCGCGTCCCCGTTGAGGTTGGCGGCGACGAGGTCGGTCATGCCGGCGGCGGGCTGCGGCGTGGTCGTCGTGTCGTCGACGATGTTCTTGTAGCGGACCGGGGTGAAGGGGCCGTAGCCCGGGTAGTACGGGTAGTCGTACACGCGGTGGTGCACGCCGCTCGGGGTGAAGTCGAAGCCCCAGTACTGGGTCTTGTCGCCGTTGGCCCACTTCTCGAACAGGACCACGTGGCCGTCGGCGCCGGGGTCGTTGTCGAGGAGGGCGTCGCCGGCCTTCAGGTCCGACTTGCCGATCGAGTAGACCGTGCCGCGCGGCTCGAAGGCGTCGGTGGTGAGGGAGTCGTCGAGGTCCCAGGCCATGGAGACGTAGCCGGAGCAGTCCTGGCGGTAGCCGCCGTGGTATCTGCCGCCGCCGTAGACGAGGCCGATGCCGACCCAGCTCCTGGCCCGGGCTATGACCTGACTGCGGGTCATCTTCGTCGTCGCCGCCGAGTAGACGGAGCCGCGCAGGTCCCCGTCGACCGCGGTGATCGCGCCCTGGCCGGTGCTGCCGTAGTCGGCGGCGGCGGGCACGGGCTCGGCGGCCGGGGCGGCGAGGGCCGCGGAGTCGACGGCGACGAGCCCGGAGGTGACGGCGGCGGCGACGAGGGCGGCGACGGCCGTACGACGGGACGCGCTGCGGGACGTACGGGTGGATCGGGGCATGACAAAACTCCGGTTCACGGTCGGTGAGGCTGGGTGGGGCGGTGGGTCCTCCCCGCCGCCTCACGTACGTCCCGCGGTGACGTCTCTCAGGGCTTCGAGGGGGTGTCCCGGGGGGCTCCCCCCGGCGACATGAACAAGCTTCGCCGCAGGTCACGGGCCATGGAAGTGATCACCGAGGGACCGAACCGGCCAGGGACGCTTCCGTCCAGCCGACCCCCGGCGCGGGCCCGTTCACCGGGCCCCGCCCCTCCCCCGGGGGCCGCACCGCACACCGCCGTCGGGGGCCCCGGAGCCGCCCCGTACGCTCGACGGCATGACTGTCCTCACCAACGTCTTCGTCGGCCTGCACATCATCGGCATCGCCTCGCTCCTGGGCGGGTTCCTGACCCAGATGAAGGCGATGGGCGCCGGTACGGCGCGGTTCGTGCCCGCGATGCTGCACGGCGCGCTGACCATGCTCGTCACCGGTGTGCTGCTGGTGGGCTTCCGCGAGATGGGCGACGGCGCCCCGCTCAACCACGTCAAGATCGGCGTGAAGCTGGCGGTCCTGTTCGTGATCCTGGCCCTCGTCTACGTCAAGCGCGACGAGGAGCACGTGGAGAAGGGGCTCTTCGCGGCGGTCGGCGGCCTGACCGTGGCCAACATCTTCATCGCCGTCCTCTGGCACTGAACCGCCGTCCTGCGACCGGGACCGGTCCGGCTCGGCCCAGTCCCGGTCGGAGGAAGCCACTTCCGATCATCTCGTCATCTGCCCGTGACCTCCGGGTTTAGCGTCCTCCCCCGAGACCTCCCCCAGACCTGCGGGACGAGCGGAAGGACGTGAGGCCCCCGTGGCCAGTCATCGAAAGCCCAGGCAGCGCCCGTTCTCCGGCGGCACGGCACGGACCGCCGCCACCCTCGCCCTCGCGGGCGCTGCCACCGCCACCGCCTTCGAAGGCACCTCGCACGCCGAGCCGCAGCTCAGCCCCGCCCAGGTCAAGACGGAGGTCGACCGGCTCTACGGGGAGGCCGAGGCGGCGACCGAGAAGTACAACGGGGCGAAGGCCAAGTCGGACGAGGCCGAGCGGGCGCTGACCGGCCTGCGCGAGGAGACCGCCCGCAAGGCGGACCGGCTGAACACCGCCCGCAGCGCGCTCGGCTCGCTCGCCGCCTCCCAGTACCGCAGCGGCGGCCTGGACCCCGCCCTCCAACTGGCCATGGCCGCCGACCCGCAGGACTACCTGGACCGGGCCGGCATGCTCACCCGGGCCGGCGACCGGACCGCCGCCGACGTGGCAGCCGTCAAGCGCGGCCTCGACGAGGTCGGGCGGCTGCGCGACCAGGCCGCCGGCCGGCTCGCGGACCTGCGCGCCCGCCAGCACGAGCTCGCCCGGCAGAAGGCCGTCATCGAGGACAAGCTCGCCACCGCCCGGCAGCTGCTGGCCCGGCTCACCGCCGAGGAACGGGCCGCCTACGAGGCGCAGTCGGGCACCGCCGCCTCCGTCGGGGCCGACCCCGTCAGCGCCCCCCACACCCCGCCCCCGGCGGCGGCCGGCAGCTCGCGCGCCGCGCGGGCGGTGGCCTTCGCGTACGGGGCGATCGGCAAGCCGTACGTCTGGGGCGCGACGGGACCGGGCTCGTACGACTGCTCCGGCCTGACCCAGGCCGCGTGGCGCGCGGCCGGGGTGTCCCTGCCCCGCACCACCTACACGCAGATCAACGCGGGCCGGCGGATCTCCCGGGACCAGCTGGCCCCCGGCGACCTGGTCTTCTTCTACTCCGGGGTCACGCACGTCGGCATGTACGTCGGCAACGGCCAGATGATCCACGCCCCGCGCCCCGGCTCCACGGTCCGGCTGGCGCCGGTCGACTCGATGCCCTGGGCGGGCGCCTCCCGTCCCGCGTGAGGACCGGCTACGGCGCCTTGACCTGCTGGCTGAGCCAGCCGAAGGTCTGCGGCAGCTGCTTCGACCACGCCTCCAGGTTGTGCCCGCCGGTGATCTTCTCGGCGTGCACGGTGGTCGGGTTCTGCGCGAGGGCCTTGAGGTCCGTCCCGGACAGGTAGCCGTCGTGCTCGGCGCCCGACATCCACAGCGCGACCGCCGGCGGCGCGGGCTGGGCCTTGAGGAGTTCCTTCAGGTTGTGGGTGCGGCGCAGCTCCGGGTCCTTGGCCACCAGCGAGCTGGGCTCCTGGCCGGGGTCGTTGTAGCCGGACAGGGAGACGGCGGCGCTGTAGCGGTCGGGGTGCAGGATCGCCAGCTTGGCGGCGCAGTACGCGCCGGCCGAGTAGCCGGCGACGCCCCAGGTGCGGGCCTCGTCGGAGGCGCGGAAGTTGTCGGTGACCATCTTGCGGACGTCGACGCTGAACCAGCTGTCGGCGTTGACCTTGCCGGGGATGTTGGCGCAGCCGGTGTCGCCGCTGCCGAGGAGCATGGCGCGCGGGGAAACCAGGATGAAGGGCTGGACCTTGCCCTCCTTCATCAGCGGCTCCAGCACCTCGTGCGCCTTGAGCCCCTGGAACCAGGACTTGCCGGTGCCGGGTATCCCCGGGATCAGCTCGACGACCGGGAACTTCCTGTCCTTCCAGGCGGGGTCGTCGTACTGCGGCGGCAGCCACACCATGACGTCGCCCTTGACGCCGGAGATCTTCCCGTCGAGCTCGGTCTTCTTCACCCGCCCGCCGAGGCCCTCGACGGGGGTGAACTCCTGGCGGACCTTGGGCTCCTCCCTGACCTGCTCGGCCTTCTTCCCGCCCATGCCGTCGGGGCCGAGGTCGGGCGCGGCCTGGACGTACTTGCCGGTGCCCATCAGGTCGGCCCAGGAGACGTAGAAGTTCATCTCCCGGTTGAGCGCGACGAAGACCAGGGCGACGGCGGTGACCTGGGCGAACAGCACCATCAGCGCCCGGGTGGCGACGCGTGCGACGGCGGGGCCGCGCACCTTGCTCCACAGGGCCAGCGGCAGCACGACGGCGGTCACGGTCAGGGCGGCCGCCGTCGCGAAGAGGGGCGTCCCGGTCAGGCTCATCACGCCACCCAAGACCCGCCGCGATGCCTTCCGGTTGCCCTCCCCGACTGCGGCGTGGATCACACCCCGGGGCCCGGCCCCGGGGCGTCATCCCCGGTTCATCCGCAGGTCAGACCGGTCTCAGACCAGGCGGCGGGCCGTCGCCCAGCGGGTCAGCTCGTGCCGGTTGGAGAGCTGGAGCTTCCTGAGCACCGCCGAGACGTGCGACTCCACCGTCTTCACCGAGATGAACAGCTGCTTGGCGATCTCCTTGTACGCGTACCCGCGCGCGATCAGCCGCAGCACCTCGCGCTCGCGCTGGGTCAGCCGGTCCAGGTCCTCGTCGACCGGCGGGGCGTCGGTCGAGGCGAAGGCGTCCAGCACGAAGCCGGCCAGACGGGGCGAGAACACCGCGTCCCCGTCCTGGACCCGGAAGACGGAGTCCACCAGGTCGGTGCCGGTGATGGTCTTGGTGACGTAGCCGCGCGCGCCGCCGCGGATGACGCCGATGACGTCCTCGGCCGCGTCCGACACCGACAGCGCCAGGAACCGCACCGGGTTCTCGGCGGCCGCCATCAGCGGCGCGCAGCGGCGCAGCACCTCGACGCCGCCGCCGCCAGGCAGGTGCACGTCGAGGAGGACCACCTCGGGGCGGGTGGCGGTGATGACGGTGACGGCCTGGTCCACGTCGGCGGCCTCGCCGACGACCTCGACGCCGGTCCGGGCGGTCTCGCCGATCTCGGCCTGGACGCCGGTGCGGAACATCCGGTGGTCGTCGACGAGGACCACCCGGACCCTCCTGCCCGCGCCGCCCGTGGTCGCGTTGTCCTCGGTCATGCTGTCTTCGCCGCCCTCTCCGTCTCCAGCTCGACTACCGTGCCGCCGTCGGGCGCGGACCGCAGCACCGCGGTGCCCCCGTTGCGCTGCATCCGGCCGATGATCGATTCTCGTACGCCCATGCGGTCGTCCGGTACCGCTTCCATGTCGAAGCCCGGTCCGCGGTCGCGTACGGACACGAACACCGTCTGCCCCTCGACCTCCGCGTACACCTGCACGGGCCCCTCGCCACCGTACTTGGCGGCGTTGACCATCGCCTCGCGCGCGGCCTGGATCTGGGCGCCGAGCTTCTCGTCGAGCGGGCAGTCGCCGACGACGACCACCTCGATCGGGACGCCGTGGTGGTCCTCCACTTCGGCGGCGGTCTTCTTCACGGCCTCCGCGAGGGTGGCGGGCTCCTCGGCCTCGTCCTTGCCGGTGCCCTCGGGCTTGTAGAGCCAGTTGCGCAGCTCCCGCTCCTGGGCGCGGGCGAGGCGGCGCACCTCGCCGACGTCCTCGGCGTTGCGCTGGATCAGGGTGAGGGTGTGCAGCACCGAGTCGTGGACGTGGGCGGCGACCTCGGCGCGTTCCTGGGCGCGGATGCGCATCAGGCGCTCCTCGGAGAGGTCCTGGGTCATCCGGATCAGCCAGGGCCCGGCGAGCAGGGCTATGCCGACGAGGACGGCGAGGACGGCGGTGAGGAGGTTGCCGAGCTGGGCCGCGGAGCCGCGTACGACGATGAACACGGTCAGGCCCACGCCGACGAGGACGACGCCGGCGAGCGCGCGGCCCGCCTGGAACAGGCGCTTCTGGCGGTCCCCGGCGGCGCTCCAGTGGGCGCGGCGGGCGTTGTCGGCCTGCCGCCAGACGAGGACGACGCCGGCCCCGACGAGGAGGGTGGGCCAGATGTAGCGGCCGTTCTCGCCGCCGAAGCGCAGCTGGGAGAAGAAGATGCCGGCGCCGACGGCCAGCGCGATCAGGCCGGAGACCGCTCCCTTGTCGGGCTTGCGCACCCGGCGGGTCCCGTCGTCGAGGGTCTCGAAGAAGGAGTGGTGCCCGGTCTTGCCGCCCTGGCCGAGCGGTACGAAGACCCAGAACGCCGCGTAGAGCAGCACGCCGAGCCCGTCCCCGAACATGAACATGCCGAGGAAGGCGAGCCGGACCCAGATCACGGGCAGCCCGAGGTGGCCGGCGAGGCCGCGCGCGACCCCGCCGAGCATCCGGCCGTCGGCGCTGCGGTAGAGCCTGCGCTGCGGGACGTCCTCCGGGTCGGGTGCGTGCGGGATGCGTGGAGCGGCGGCTACGGGCATGTCACCAAGGGTCACACGTCCGGGAGCGGCCGGGCATCAGGGCGTCCCCCCAGTTCTGTAGGGGGGATATCAGGGTTGCGCCAGGGTAGGGCCCGGTGCCGGGGGGCCGCACCGCCCGTCACCATGGACCCATGACCGACGTACAAGACGCCCCGCCCGGGGATCCCGGGGCACCGGCCCCCGCCGAGCGGCCACCGCTGCGCCGCAGCAAGCGCGACAAGGTCCTCGCGGGCGTGTGCGGCGGCCTCGGCCGGTACTTCGACCTGGACCCGGTGGTGTTCCGGATCGTGCTCGGGGTGCTCACCGTCACCGGCGGCGTCGGCCTGATCTTCTACGGCTTCGCGTGGCTGCTGCTGCCCCTGGAGGGCGAGGAGGACAGCGAGGGCAAGCGGCTGCTGACCGGCCGCGTCGAGGGCGCCACCCTCGCCGCCGTGTTCAGCGCCCTGGTGGGCTGCGCGCTGTTCCTGTCGATGCTGGACAACGGGGTGATGGGGGCCTTCTCGGTCCTGGTCATCCTGGCCCTCGGCGGGGCCTCCTACTGGTCCCGCCGCCACCGCACCGCCGCCGCCCCCGAGGTGCGGGACCCGGCCGCGCACCGCCCGGCGCCGCCCGAGACGCAGGCGCCGCCGGTGCCGGGCAGCCCCTCCTGGTGGCGGGACCCGCTGGTCAAGGACGGCACCACGGGCCCGGTCGGCTCGGCCGGCTACCTGTGGGGCCCCGACGACAGCGACCCCGCCCGGGACCGGCCGGGCACCGCCCCGGAGGAGCCCCGGCGCGGGGCGCCCGCACCGCCGCGCGGGGGCATCGGCGGCCGGGTGTTCGTGCTGGCCCTGCTGGCGGGGGGCATCGGCACCGCCGCGGTGTGGGAGGGCAGCACCCTCGGGCACGCCCTGCAGGTGGGCCTCGCCTCCGCGCTCGCCGTGTTCGGGCTGGGTCTCGCCGTCAGCTCCGTCAAGGGCCGCACCGGTTTCGGCACGGTCCTGCTCGGCCTGCTCACCGCCGTGCTGCTCGCGGGTGCGGTGGCCATGCCGCGCGAGATCGGCACCGACTGGCGGGACACGGCCTGGCGCCCGGCGGCGGTGGCCGACGTACGCCCCTCCTACGAGGCGGAGACGGGGCTGGCGACCCTGGACCTGAGCCGCCTGGACGTGCCCAAGGGCACGACCGTGTCCGTCCGCGCCTCCATCGAGGCGGGCCGGCTGAAGGTGGTCCTCCCCCGGGAGGTCACCGCGAAGGCGGACGTGTCGATCCGGATCGGCGACATCGAGCTGCCCGGGGACACCGGCCCCGGCATCCGGATCAGGAGCGAGGGGGAGAACCGGCGGGCGACCCTGCCGCCGGCCGCCGGCACCGAGGCCGGCGGGACGATCGAGCTGCGCCTGGAAGCGGGCGTGGGACAGGTGGAGGTGGCCCGTGCGGCGTCATGAGTTCCAGCCGGGACGGCTGCTGGCGGGGCTGGTCCTGACCGCCGCGGGCGTGCTCTACCTGCTCGACGCGGCCGGCGAGACGGACGTGCCGTGGTTCCTGGTGGTCCCGTTCGCGGTGGGCGGGCTGGTGCTGTCCGCCCTGGTCGGGATGGTCACGTACGCCGTGCGCCGGGATCAGCGCGACCGGGTCATCGAGTCGAACGACCAGTAGGGCGCCCCCGCGAGGACCAGCGGGGTCCAGGCCATCAGGTACGCCAGGTCGTTGCCGTAGTAGTACGGGGTCACGGCCCAGGAGACGGTGAGCCACAGGCTGAGCGAGATCAGCAGGCCGCCGGCGGCGGCGAGGCGGGTCAGCACCCCGGCGAGCACACCGAGACCGACGAGGAGTTCCCCGATGGCGATGGCCACGCCGAAGCCGACGGGGGCCTTCAGCGCCAGGTCCACCAGGGCGGGGATCGCGGAGGTGTCGCGCACCCCGCGCATCATCTCGCCGATCGAGCCGCTGCCGGTCTCCGCGAGGAAGCCCCCGGCCGTCAGCTTGTCGATGCCTGCGTAGACGAAGGTCACGCCGAGGAAGATCCGCAGCGGGAAGAGCGCGTAGCGGGTGGCCAGCTCCTTGAGCGGGATGGTCGTCCGCTGCCCGGATGGGGCGTCAGTTCGGGTCACGCCCCCATGTCTACCCCGTTCACTCGGCCACGTCGATGACGCAGCGGTTGGATTCCACCCCCGCCGCCGTGACCACCTGGACGTCGACCCGGCCCGGCTCGGTCTCCGCGGGCACCGGGACGGTGAGCACCGCGTCCGAGGGGTTGGTGAACCCGCCCGCCACCGGGACCAGCGGCACGTGCACGTGGACCGCCCCGACCCGTACGACCAGACGGGCGAGCATCTCCGGGGTCCGCGCGCCGGGCGGCACGAAGCCGACGCCGCGGATCTCGATGTCGTCGCCGGGCCGGACGGCCGCGTCGATGTCACCGGGCTCGCGCCTGCGCACCACCGACAACACCAGCGGCCGGCTGCCCTCGGCGTACTTGGCCGCCAGGTACACCGCCGCCGACAGCGCCACCAGCATGGCCAGCGCCCACGGCAGCTGCGGCAGCCGGTCGGGGAAGCGGGCCAGGGACACCGCCGCGTAGGCCAGCACCACGGTGGAGACGAGCACGTACTGCGCGTCGGGGAAGCTGCCGCGGCCGTCGTCGTCCGTCAGCAGGTCCACCCCGCGCGGCCGGTCCGCGGGCAGCTTCTGCAGCCGCTGCCCCATGATCCGTACGGAGACCACGCGGCGCACCAGCACCGCCACCGCCGAGGTCAGCGCGACCACCGACAGCAGCGGCAGCGCCCGCTCCAGCGCGAACCCCTGGTACAGGGCCTCGCGCTCGGGGCCCGGCGAGGAGGCGGCCAGCCGCAGCGCGGGCAGCAGCGCCGCGAACGCGGTCAGCACCAGCCAGGCGCTCGGCACCGCCTTCGACGTGGACAGCCGGTTGTCCTCCCCCACGACCGGGGCCAGCAGACCGCCGCGCAGCGACTGGGCGCGGGCGGCGGCGGTGAGCAGTCCGGCCAGCAGCAGCGCGGTCAGCAGCCCGGCGGTGCGGGCGGTGGACCAGCCGGTGCCGAGCGCGGTGCCGACCTGGACGACCAGCAGCACCCCGGCGGCGATCCACAGGGTGAGGACGGCCCGCCGGGAGAACAGGTAGAGCCAGGAGTTCCCGGCCTCCCGGCCCCGGTCGGCGACCGTGCGGGCGGACAGGGTCAGCTCGTCGGAGACCCACTGGCGGGAGGCGCCGAGGGAGTGGGCCACCGCGGCCGGCACCCCTTGTCCGGCGGCGAACTCGTCCCGTTTCTCCAGGAACGCGGCGACCGCTCTGCGGTGCCCCTCCCGTGCGCAGTCGTCGCAGGCGCAGACGGCGGTATGGGTACTCCGGGACATCTCTTGGACAGCCACGTGCGTGCCGCCTCTCTGAACTACGGTGCAATGCCAGCGAATTGTGCACCACTGCGGCAGTGCTCCGGATTGCGCACGATGTCAGAGCAGGTGATTAACGGTTCATGATGTTGACGCCACGTCCTCGACGGTCTGCCACAGCGGCTGGTAGCTCACCCACGCGGCGAGATCACCGCCGAACCGCTCCCGGGTGGCGACGGCCGCACGGTGGTCGACGGGCACCGGTTTGCCGGCCGCCCGCGCGATCAGCTGCACCTGCGCGGCCCGCTCCGCCGCGATGAACCACCACACGGCCGCGTCCACCGAGCCGCCGACCGTCAGCAGCCCCTGGTTGCGCAGGATCAGCGCCTTGTACGGGCCGAGGGCGCGGGCGACCCGCGACGGGTCGGCGACACCGCCGCCGGGGTACTCGTCCAGCAGCGCGTGATCCTCGTAGAAGGCGCAGGCCTCCTGCGTGACCGGGGCCAGCAGCTCGCCGAGGCAGGCCAGCGCCCTGCCGTACGGGCCCTGCGCGCGGACCACCGCGACCACGTCGGGCCGGGCCCGGTGCACGGCGGCGTGCACTGCGAAGGCCAGCTCGTTGAGCCGCCGGCCGCCCTCCAGCACCCGCCCGTCCCCGTCGGCCAGCAGCAGGTCCCGCGGCCGCAGCCCCGCGAAGGCCCGGCCGAAGGGGTTCACCCAGTAGCAGTCCTCGAACTCGGGGTCCCGCGCGGTGACGTGCCCCGAGACCCCATCCTCGTACCCGAGCCGCCCCAGCAGCCGCAGCGCCCCGGCGAGCCGCTCCTTGCGGTGGGCGCGCTCCCGGGCCGGGTCCCGGTGCACGGGCGGCATCTCGAAGGCCAGCCGGTCCACCGGCACGGGTACGGGCTGGTCCGGCATGGCGGTCCCTCCTGCTGGAGCACGGTCGCGGCGCAAGGTACCGGCGCGGCCGCCAACAGGCCAGAGGAACGGCGGAGCCGCCGCCCCCGTGGAGGGGAGCGGCGGCTCCGTCAGGCACTGCGGGCGGGGACTACTCCCACTCGATGGTGCCCGGGGGCTTGCTCGTGCAGTCCAGGACCACGCGGTTCACGTCCGGCACCTCGTTGGTGATGCGGGTCGAGATCCGGGCGAGCACCTCGTACGGCATGCGCGTCCAGTCCGCGGTCATCGCGTCCTCGGAGGAGACGGGGCGCAGCACGATCGGGTGGCCGTAGGTGCGGCCGTCGCCCTGCACGCCCACGCTGCGGACGTCCGCGAGGAGGACGACCGGGCACTGCCAGATCTCGCGGTCGAGACCGGCGGCGGTGAGCTCGTGGCGGGCGATGGCGTCGGCCTCGCGCAGCAGGTCCAGGCGCTCCTTGGTGACCTCGCCGACGATGCGGATGCCGAGGCCGGGGCCGGGGAAGGGCTGGCGCTGGACGATCTCCTCGGGCAGGCCGAGCTCCTGGCCGACCATCCGGACCTCGTCCTTGAACAGCTGGCGCAGCGGCTCGACGAGCTCGAACTCGATGTCGTCGGGGAGGCCGCCCACGTTGTGGTGGGACTTGATGTTCGCGGTGCCGGTGCCGCCGCCGGACTCCACGACGTCCGGGTACAGGGTGCCCTGGACCAGGAACGCGACCGCCGGACCGTCCTCCTGGAGGATCTCCAGCTGGGCCTGCTCGAAGACGCGGATGAACTCACGGCCGATGATCTTGCGCTTGGTCTCCGGGTCGGAGACGCCGGCCAGCGCGGTCAGGAAGCGCTCCTGCGCGTCGACGACCTTCAGCTGGACGCCGGTGGCCGCGACGAAGTCCTTCTCGACCTGCTCGGTCTCGCCCTTGCGCATCAGGCCGTGGTCGACGTACACGCAGGTCAGCTGGGAGCCGATGGCCTTCTGGACGAGGGCCGCGGCGACCGCGGAGTCCACGCCGCCGGACAGGCCGCAGATGGCGCGCTTGTCGCCGACCTGCGCCTTGATCGCCGCGATCTGCTCCTCGACGATGTTGCCGGTGGTCCAGGTGGGCTTCAGGCCCGCGCCCCGGTAGAGGAAGTGCTCCAGGACCTGCTGGCCGTGCGTGGAGTGCATCACCTCGGGGTGGTACTGCACGCCGTAGAGCTTCTGCTCGTCGTTCTCGAAGGCCGCGACCGGGACGACGTTCGTCGACGCGGTGACGGTGAAGCCCTCGGGGGCGGCGGAGCAGGCGTCGCCGTGGGACATCCACACCGACTGGTGCTCCGGGGTGCCCTCGAACAGCGTCGAGCCGGACTTGGAGACGGACAGCGGGGTGCGGCCGTACTCGCGCGCGCCGGTGTTGTCGACGGTGCCGCCGAGGGTCGTCGCCATCAGCTGGAAGCCGTAGCACATGCCGAAGACCGGGACGCCGGAGCCGAAGAGGGCGGCGGCGTCGTCCAGGCGCGGGGCGCCCTCCTCGTACACGGAGGACGGGCCGCCGGAGAGGATGATCGCCTTCGGGTCCTTGGCGAGCATCTCGGCCACGGGCATCGTGCTGGGCACGATCTCGCTGTAGACGCGGGCCTCGCGGACGCGGCGGGCGATGAGCTGGGCGTACTGCGCGCCGAAGTCGACGACGAGGACCGTGTCCGGGGCGCTGTCGTGGGCGGCGGAGGGTGCTTCTGGCACGGGGCGGCCTTCCGGCGGGAAAGTGGTGGCTGTTTTGTCGATTCTACCGGTGGCGCCGGCCGCCGGTTTGTCGCACCATCCGAGGCCCACGTCACGCTGGGGGTGCCCCGGCGTGACGTGGGCCGGTCGGCGCGGGGGCGTCTCAGCATCCGGGCCCGGTTGGCCGGGGCGCGGTCGGGGGGCCATAATCCACTCCATGCGCAAGCAGCTGAGCTTCCTCTTTACCTATGGCACCGGCCGGTCCGGTCGCCATGGGTCCGCGTGATGCTCGCTTGAGCCGCTGACTTCCCAGAGCGCCCCGGTCCGACAGGACCGGGGCGCTCTGCGTTTCCGCTCCTGCCGGGTCACCCACCCACCACAGGAGAGACCCCATGACCACGATCACCACCACCCCCGAGCAGCTGATCGCCGGCTCCCGCGAGCGCATCGACGCCCTCGACGACCGGATCATCGGGCTGATCCAGGAGCGGATGGCCGTGTCGGCCGTCATCCAGGAGGCCCGGATCGGCGCGGGCGGCCGGCGGGTGCACCTGTCGCGCGAGATGGAGGTGCTCTCCCATTGGAGCGATGCCCTCGGCAAGCCCGGGACCGCCCTCGCGATGACCCTGCTGGAGCTGTGCCGGGGCCGCGTCTGACCGCGCGGGCACCCGTTCGTCACCCGTCCGGACCGTGACCGGGCCGGGGGCCCTTCGTTGGTGAGGTTGTCCGTGCCAGCCAGGCGCGGGACGCGGCAGCACCACGCGTGGCTCAACGGGAGCGATGAGACGCGACGCCCGACGGCGCGCGTCGTGGGACCTCGCTCCCCTCGTGTGACCGGACGGCAGGGGACAGCAGCCCGGTCACCCCATGAGGACGGCCGGCCCGGGGGACGCCCCGGGCCGGCCGTTCGTCTTTTCCGTCTCCTGTACGCCTACGCGTGCGCGCCGCCGTTGCTCCGCCGGCGGAAGGACAGGTACAGCGCGGCGCCGACGGCGAACAGCCCGGCGCCGGCGAGGCCGACCAGGCCGGCCGTGCTGCCGGTGGAGGCCAGCGGGCCGCCGCTGCGGCCGGCCGCGGCCGCCGAGGCGTTGTTGCCCGTGGTGGAACCGGTGCTGCTCCCCGCGGAGGGCGAGGCGCTCTTGGAGGCGCTCGGCGAGGCGCTGCCGGAGCCGGAGGGGCTCGGCGACTTGGTCGGGGTGACCGTCGGGTTCGCCGTGAAGTCGGCCAGGTTGTTGGCCGGCACCTCGTCGAAGTCGTGCCGCGTGAACTCGCCCTTCGCGTCGAGCGTGCCGACGGTGACGGCGCCCTTGGCGTCCTTGACGGCCTTCTCGATCTTCAGCTCGAAGGGGAACTCCAGCTTCTCCTTCTCCAGCACGGACGTCCCGGTGGCGCAGCGGTACTGCGTCGGCTGGACGGCGCGGCAGGCGGCCGGGGCCGTGAGGACCTTCACGCCCTTCGGGAGCACCACGTCGACCAGGGCCGCGGGGCCGGTGCCGGTGACCCAGGCGGGACCGTTGTTGCGTGCGGCGACGACGGCCTTGACCCTCGTCCCCGCGGCGCCCTTGACGGTGAGGGGGTCGGCCACGAAGTCGGCGGTGTTCTTCACCTTGAGCTCGGCCGCGCGCTTGTTGTCGACCGGGTTCAGGTCGGGGGCGCGCAGCGGGGCGGGGGCGGCCTCCGTCTTCTTGCGGGCGACGAGCTTGCGTCCCGCGGCGGTCGCGGCACCGGCGGCGTCGGGCGCCTTGGCGTCCGTGGCCTTCTGCGGGGCGGCCGCCGGGTAGATGCCGTAGGCGAAACGCTCGTCGAGGGCGTTCGCGCCCGCCTTGAGGTGCAGCGGGCTGTCGCCGGCCAGCTCGTAGGTGGCCTTGGCCTCGAACTCGCCCTCGACGGTGCAGACGACGGTGGTCGATGTGCGGGTGGTGCGGTAGGCGCAGTTGTCGTAGCGCTCCGGGAGCTCCAGGCCGTGCGTGGCCTCCAGTTCCAGGATGACGCCCTTGGCCGACTGCGTGCCCTCGTTGCGGAACGCGAGGGGCAGGGCCTGGCTCTCGCCGGGCTTCGGGTCCTTCTTGAGGCCCAGGTCCCGCATGACCAGGTCGGGGCCGCCGACCGAGATGACGGTCGCGGCGGGGGTGATGGTGGCCCCGGCGGCCGTGCCGGTCACCGTCAGCACGCCCGAGACCCCGTCCTTGGCGTCCTTCACCGCGACGGCCTCCAGGTCCACCCCGGAGTGCGGACCCTTGTCCTTGCAGACGAGCGTGGCGCCCTTGTCCTCGCACTTCTTGGCCCCCGCCGCCTCCTTCACGGACGCGATGCCGGCGAGTTTGGTCAGGTCGACGGTAAATGTGGACTCGCCGGTGAAGCTGTCGGCGTCGAGCAGCCCGAAGTGCAGGGCCACCGGTTGCGGGGCGCCCTGCCGGAGGGCGAGGTCGGCCGGGCCGTTCAGGCGGAAGACGGGGTCCGCCGATTCGGCGGCCATCGCGGTGGGGGTGGTCAGCCCCACGGCCACCAGGCCGCACGCGGCCAGCAGGGAGATGCGCTGTCTCATGCCCCCCTTGACCCCCGGGCCGCCGCCCCGGTTGCACTCCACACCGTGTGACCGACACCACAGCTTGCCGCAAAGGATTCCGGTACAACCTTTTTCGGCAACCGCCTGTCCACTCTTGTACTGCGGCGGGTACCGCGCTCGGAGGGGGAGCGCGGTGCCCGCCGCGGTCGTCTTCCCGGGGTCAGTGCTCCGGTTCCGGTTGCCTGGGCGGGATTTCGGGGACCGCGAGGAACGGCAGCCGCAGCGCGCCGAAGGCCTCCTTGGGCACGGCCGGACGGACCGGCTCCACCGCTTCCAGCCGCCGGTACGCCTCCCCCTGCGCGGGCCGCGGGTCCGCCTCGCCCTTGTTGGGCCAGTACGACATGGCCCGCTCGGCCTGCGCGGTGATGGTCAGGGACGGGTTGACCCCGAGGTTGGCGGAGACCGCCGAGCCGTCGACCACCGAGATGCCCGGGTGCCCGTACAGCCGGTGGTACGGGTCCACCACGCCCTCCTCCGGGGAGGCGCCGATGGGGCAGCCGCCGAGGAAGTGCGCGGTCAGCGGGGTGCCCATCAGCTCGCCGACGTTGCTGCCGGGGAAGCCGTTGATCTCCTCGGCCAGCAGCGTCGCGGCCTCGGTGGCCTCGGCGATCTGCACCGGGTTGGGCGCGCCGTGGCCCTGGCGGGCCGTCAGCAGGCCCTTTCCGATGCCGCCGGGCTTGCGGTAGGTGGTCAAGGAGTTGTCCAGGGACTGCATGACCAGGCCGATGATGGTCCGCTCCGACCAGCGCCGGTTCGACAGGGAGCGCAGCAGCTGCACCGGGTGGGTGGCGGTGCGGGCGAACCAGGCCCGTACCCGGTGCCGGGCGTGGGGCACCTGGAGGATCGTCATGAACCCCATGGCGTTGGAGCCCTTGCCGTAGCGGACGGGCTCGATGTGGGTGTCGGCGTTGGGGTGCACGGACGAGGTGATGGCCACGCCCCGGGTGAAGTCCGCGCGGGCCCCGGCGCCGTGCCTCCTGCGGTAGCGGCGGTCGTCGGTCTGGGCGCCGACCAGGCCCTCGGAGTTGGTCCGGGTCAGGTCGCCGAGCCGGGCGGAGATCCTGGGGAGCTCGCCGAGGTCCTTCATGGTGTGCAGCAGGGTCTGGGTGCCGTACGTGCCCGCCGCGACGACCACGTGCCGGGCACGGAGCACCTGGGCCCGGCCCTTGCGGCGGTCGGCGGTGGGGACGACGCGGACCCGGTAGCCGCCGTCGGGGTGCTCGGAGAGCGCGGTGACGGTGGTCATGGGGCGGATCTCCGCCCCGGCCTTCTCCGCGAGGTACAGGTAGTTCTCGCCCAGGGTGTTCTTCGCGCCGTGCCGGCAGCCGGTCATGCACTCGCCGCATTCGGTGCAGGCCCTGCGGGCGGGCCCGGCGCCGCCGAAGTAGGGGTCGGGGACCTCCTGGCCGGGGCGGACCTTCGGCTGTCCGGCCGCGTCCTCGCCGTCACCGAAGAAGACGCCGACCGGGGCCATGTGGAAGGAGTCCCCGACGCCCATCTTCTCGGCGACGGCCTTCAGGTGGACGTCGGAGGGGGTGAGCGTCGGGTTGAGCCGGACGCCGAGCATCCGCTGCGCCTGCTCGTAGTAGGGGGCGAGTTCCGCCCGCCAGTCGGTGATGGAGGCCCACTGGCGGTCCTCGAAGAACGCGGCGGGCGGCACGTACAGGGTGTTGGCGTAGTTGAGCGAGCCGCCGCCGACCCCGGCGCCGGCCAGCACCATCACGTTGCCGAGCAGGTGGATGCGCTGGATCCCGTACAGCCCGAGGGCGGGCGCCCACAGGTAGTTGCGCAGGTCCCAGCTGTTGCGGGGCAGGTCCTGGCGGGTGAAGCGGCGTCCTGCCTCCAGGACGCCGACCCGGTAGCCCTTCTCGGTCAGGCGCAGCGCCGAGACCGACCCGCCGAAGCCCGAGCCGATGACGATGACGTCGTAGTCGTAGTCGTAGTCGTAGTCGTAGTCGTAGTCGTACGAAGAGTCGCTGTCGTGAGGCACGGGTTCCCCTTAGCGCAGTCGGAGGGCCTTGAGGACCTTGAGGCTGCTCGTCATGAAGCGGGCGTACTGCTCGTCGTCCATGCCGAGCGAGGGCGCCATCGGGAGCAGCCGCTGGTGGGCGACGGTCTGTGCCTCGGTGTACTTGAGGATGCCCTCGGAGCCGTGCCGGCGGCCGAGGCCGGAGTCCTTCATGCCGCCCATGGGGGCCTGGGCGCTGCCGTAGGCGGGGGCGTAGCCGTCGTTGATGTTGACGGTGCCGGTGCGCAGCCGGGCGGCGACGGCGTGGCCGCGGCGGGCGTCCTTGGTCCAGACGCTGGAGTTGAGGCCGTAGCGGGTGGCGTTGGCCTGGGCGACGGCCTCGTCCTCGTCGGTGAAGCGGTAGATCGAGACGACCGGGCCGAAGGTCTCCTCGGCGCAGACCGACATGGGGGCTTCGACCCCGTCGAGGATGGTGGGCTCGTAGAAGAGCGGGCCGATGTCGGGGCGGGCGGTGCCGCCGGCGACGAGGGTGGCGCCCTTGGCGACGGCCTCGTCCACGTGCCGCTGCACGGTCTCCAGCTGGCGTTCGCCGACGAGGGAGCCCATGTCGGCGCCGTAGGCGAGGGAGGCGCCGAGCCGCATGGCCTTGGTGCGGGCGGCGAAGCGCTCGACGAAGGCGTCGGCGATGGAGTCGTGGACGTAGAGCCGCTCGATGGAGATGCAGAGCTGGCCGGCGGAGGAGAAGCAGGCGCGGACGGCGCCGGCCGCCGCCTTCTCGACGTCGGCGTCGTGCAGGACGAGCATGGCGTTCTTGCCGCCGAGTTCGAGGGAGACGCCGACCAGGCGGGCGGCCGCGCCCTGGGCCACCTCGCGGCCGGTGCGGGTGGAGCCGGTGAAGGAGACGTAGTCGGCGTGCCGGACCACCTCGGGGCCGACGACGGGGCCGTCGCCGAGGACGACCTGGAAGACCTCGGCGGGCAGTCCGGCCTCGATGAGCAGGTCGCGGGCCCACAGGGCGGTCAGCGCGGTCTCGGTGTCGGGCTTCATGACGACGGCGTTGCCGGAGACGAAGGCGGGCAGGGCGTCGCCGACGGAGAGCTCGAGGGGGTAGTTCCAGGGGGCTATCTGGCCGACGACCCCGCGCGGCTGGCGCAGCTCGGTGACCTTGGTGAGGGTCGGCATGGCGCCGGTGTGGCCCTTGGGCCGCAGGTACGAGGGCGCCTTGCGGCCGTAGTGGCGGGCGGCGACGGCGACGGCCTGGACCTCTTCGTGGGCGTGCAGGCGGGCCTTGCCGGTCTCCAGCTGGATGAGGTCGAGGACCTCGGACTGGCGGGCGAGGACCAGGTCGTGGAAGCGCAGCAGGACGGCGGCCCGCCTGCGTACGGGGACGGCGGCCCAGGCGGGCTGGGCGGCGCGGGCCTTCGCGAAGGCGGTGGCCACGTCCTCGGGGGTGGCCTCGGGCAGGTCCGCCAGCTCGGCCCCGGTGAAGGGGGTGTGGTTGGCGGTCCGGCCGGAGCCGATCACTCCGCGGGTGAGCCGGGTGACCAGGGCGGGGGTCACCACGTCGGCGGCGGTGCGGGCACCTGCCGGGGCCGGGGCGACCGGGTTGGTGGGCTGCGGTGCGGAGCGGAGGGTGGCGGCGGGGGCCTGCGAGTCCGTCATGGCGGTGAGCGTATTGGGCGGGCGGGCCTTTGGGTACCCGTGGGTAACCGGATTTTGCCAAATCTGCCAGCGATCGCTGGCAGGATGCCGCCCTGGGGGCCCTCCGGGCCGGGACGCCCGCTGCCGTCCGGCAGCGGTCTGCGTCGACAGGGATCACGGGCGGCGAGAAAATGGAACCAGCAGTGCGGCGACCCGGCAGGAAGCGCTCGGCCCCGCACTCCCCCGCGTCGGACCCGCCCGTGGCGCCCGCGGCGCCGGCGGCCGCACCCAGTCCTCCTCCTCCCCCCCCCCCAGGAACGGGGTTCCCCATGTCAGTCACGACGCAACTCCGCCGCCTGAGCCGCGTGGCGGTGGCAGGCGGCGCGGCCTTCGGTCTGGCACTCACCCTGGCGGCCCCGGCCGCGCCCGCAGCGGCAGAACCGGCGGCTCCGCGGCCCGTACCCCAGGGCGCGCGCATCCTGGCCCTGGAACTCAAGGCCCCCAACCTGACCATCACCTTCCAGGACCTCAACGCCGACTCGATCTGGCACAAGCTCGTCCTGACCCCTGCGGGGCGGAGCCCCACATTCGAACTCGGGGTACCCGGCGAGGGCCGGGTGCTCACCCAGACCTTCGACGCCGGGCTCCTTCCCGGCAAGGGCTACTGCGCGTACATCTGGACGCGCGCCCCGTACGGCAAGGTCAAACCGATCAACTACGACTACTACTCCGAGGAGAAGTGCGCCCAGCCGATCGGCTCGGCCCAGAACCCCTCCGATGTCGCGGTCGGTTCCATCGAGGGCGACTCGGCCCCGCCTCCCGGGTCCACCCGCACCTACTGGATCAACTACTCCAACAGGGGCGCCGAAGCCAAGGACATCACCATCGAGGCCCAGCCCACCGGCACGATGACGATGCGCAGGCCCCCCGACTCGGGCACCTTCACCGGGTTCCAGTGCGCCCCCGCGGGCGCCGGCTTCCGCTGCACCGGCGGCAGCCTGCCGAACGGCGGCAAGGCTCAGATCCCGTTCCTCGGCAAGGTCACGACCAGCGGGCCGGGAGCCATCCACGTCACCATCAGCGTCGCCGGCGACTCCAACCCCACCAACAACCAGCAGACGCTGACGACCCTCTCCGCGCCCTGAACGGTCCCGCCGCGCCCCGCCGGCCCTACTTGGCCGCCGGCTCCCAGCCGCTGAGCACGGTGTCGAACTGCTGGCGGGTCGTGGCCCAGTCGGCCACGGGACCCGTCATGTAGATCGCGTACTCGGTGCCGTTCGGGGCGTAGTACATCTGCTCGATGGCCCGGCGCGGCCCGGCGTGCACCCCCTTCTCGGTCCACGTGAAGTCCCACAGCGCGGCATTGGTGCTCTCCCGGAAGGTGTTCGGGGCGAGCCTCTGCCGCTTGTAGTCCGTCCGCTTCGCCACCTGCTTCTCCAGGTCGAGCACGTGCGCGTACGGGTCCTTGTAGTCCGGGGTGGGGTCGGCGGCGATCCGGATGTAGTGCTTGCCGTCGTCCCCGGTGTAGTCGATCTGGTCGCCGAACACCTGGCGCTTCCAGCCCTTGGGGACGAACAGGGTGAAGCCCTTCGGGTCGGTGACCTTCTCCCACCCGTCCGGCGGGGCGGCGGCCTTCTGACCGGTCTCGCCGGTCTGGCCGTCGGGGGCGCTCGTGTTCTTGTCCGAGCCGCCCTTGTCCGCTTCCCCGTCGTCGCCGGTGTACTTCAGCAGCCCGAACACCGCGCCGCCGCCGAGCAGCGCCGCCACCAGGGCCACCGCGGCGATCCGCCGCAGCCGGCCGGGCGTGCGCCCGGCGGGTTCCGCGGGCCGCTCGGGCGGGGCGGTGGCCGCGGCCGGGACGGGCGCGGGGGAGGGCTCCGGCGCCGGGGCCGCCTGCGCGGAGGCCCGCTCCTCGTCGGTCACCGCGCGCGTGGGCACGTACGCCTGGGCCGCCTTCGGCTCGCGGCCCTCCATCGCCTCCAGCAGCATCCGCTCGGCCTCCGCGGCTGACGGCCGCTCGGCCGGGTCCTTGCGCAGCAGCGCCGTGATGACCGGGCCCAGGGCGCCGGACTGGCGGGGCACGGGCGGCTCGTCGTTCACGACGGCCTGGAGGCTGGAGATCGGGGAGGTCCGGCGGAAGGGCGAGCGGGCCTCGACGGCCGTGTACAGGGTGGCGCCCAGCGACCACAGGTCGGAGGACGGGTCGGGGGCGCCGCCCGTGACCCGCTCCGGGGCCAGGTAGTCGATGGAACCGACGAGTTCACCCGTTCGCGTGATCGACGAGTCGCCCTCGATCGCGGCGATCCCGAAGTCGGTCAGCAGCACCCGGCCGTCCTTGGCCAGCAGCACGTTGCCCGGCTTCACGTCCCGGTGCATCACCCCGACCGCGTGCGCGGCGCGCAGCGCGCCCAGCACGTGCAGCCCGATCCGGGCCGCCTCGCGGGGCTCGATCCGGCCGGCGGCCTTGGCCGCCTCGGCGAGGGACGGGCCGTCGATGTGCTCCATGACGATCCACGGCCGGTCGTCGTGCTCCAGCACGTCGTGGACGGTCACCACCGCCGGATGCTGGATCCGGGCCGCCGCCCGCGCCTCCTTCTGCGTACGGGCGTGCATGACCTCACGGTCGGCCTGGGACACGTAGAGCCCCGCCGTCAGTTCCTTGACCGCGACCGTTCTGTGCAGCAGCTCGTCATGCGCGCGCCACACCTTCCCCATGCCCCCGCTGCCGATGGGCTCCACGAGCCGGTACCGGCCTGCGAGCACCGCACCCGCGCCTGTCTGCTGTTCCACGAATTCCCGCCGCTCTGTGCACTCCACGCCAGATTACGGAGCCTGCGGGCGCTGCCGGAACAAGGCGGGGCCCATAGGGCAGCACTGTGACGCAATCGCCGTACTGACCGCCCGTCAGCCGCCCGCTTTGTAACTCGCCGTCGCCTTCTCGAAGACGTCGGTGACCTTGTCCTGGTTGTCCTCCGGGCCCGTGACCATGACGACGTGGTAGGCGCCGCCGAGCGCGACGACGAAATTGCGGGCGAACAGGGACCGGCCCGCCGCGTCGATCCAGGTGTAGCGGCCCGTGACCCGCAACTGCTGCCCGACCTTGGTGGACTTCACGTCCCCGCCGGACGCCCAGGTGGAGTTGCGGTACGGGGCCAGCTCGGGCTCCTTGTCCTTCTGGTAGCCCAGCGGATCGGGATCTCCGCCCTCGACCCGGTCCCGGCCCGGTACGACGATCAGGGTGAACTGGCCCTGGGTGTAGCGCACCTGCCCGGCCTCGTTGATGGACTGCCGCTCCCAGCCGTTCGGCACGGCGATGCTGAAGTGCGCCGGGTCCTGCTGGACGGTGTAGCCCTCCGGCGCGGGCGCGTCGCCCTGCGGGGCGGGCTTGGACTCCGGGGCTCCGCCCGGGGTGCGCCCGGGGGTCTGCGGCGGCTTGGACGCCGGGCCCTGCTGGGGGCTGCCCGGGCCGGGGGCGGACGCCGCCGGGCTCTGGGCGGCCGTGGGCTGCTGCCCGGAGTCCGCCGCGCGGGGCAGGAAGAGCATCGCGTACGCCACCCCGCCCGTGAGCAGGACCAGTACGCCGACCAGCAGGAGCCGGCCGAGGGAGCGCGGCTTGCGGGGGGCGGCGGGGTTGCGGTGGCGGCCGTGCAGATCGCCGCGGCGGCGTACGACGGGCAGGCGCGCGGGGTCCGGTTCGGGCAACGGGAGGCCGGCGAAGTCCCCGTCGGGCTCGGGGGCGGAGCGGATCAGCGAGCGGAGCCAGCCGCGCAGCTCCTCGAAGTCGGGCCGCTCGGCCGGGTCCTGGCGCAGCAGGGACTCCACGATCGGGCGCAGCGGGCCGCAGTCCTCGGCGAAGGCGGGCGGCTCGGCGCAGACCATCTCGACGAGTTCCGCGACGCTGTCCTCGGGGTACGGGGCGTGCCCCTGGACGGAGCGGTACAGCAGGGCCCCGAGGGCCCAGAGGTCGGCGGCGGGGCCGACGGGCGCGGCCAGCTGCCAGTTGCCGTGGACGGGGCCGGCGGCCTGTTCGGGCGCCCAGCGCTCGGTGAGGGGGCCTACGACGGCCATCCGGGTCTGCCGGGCCCGCTCGGCGTCGAGGCCGGTGCGGGGGCCGCCCCAGGCTCCGCCGGTCCCGGTGTCCGCCCGGCCTGCGGGGGCGGGGTGCGGGGCCGGTGGCCGGGCCGCCTGCTCCGGGGGCGCGGGGGGCTCGGCCTGGCGGTAGCCCTGCGGGAGGGCGAGCTGGGCGGGGAGCGCGGGCCGGGCCGGGGCGGGCGCGGGCTGCGGCGGCTCGGGTTCCAACTGCCGCTCGGGCTGCGGCTCCGGCTGCGGCGGACCGGGCTGCGGCTCCGGCTCCGGTTCCGGCGGCCTCTGCGGCTCGGCCGGGCGGCGGGGGGCCACCCCGTGCCAGGGCGTGGCGGCGGCGGTGTCCGGCCCGCCGTACGGGTACGCGTACTCCTGGGGCAGGTTGGCCCCGGTCGGCGGCAGCACCGGCACGACCACCGGGCCTCGCCCCCCGCGCTGCCGCGCCACCTCCGCGGAGGCCGCCCGGGTCCCGGCCCGGTACGCGGCGACGGTCCCGGCGCGGGCAGCCGCCTCGGCTTCGGCCCGGTCCTGCCCGGGCGGGGCGGGCGGCGCGGGCGGGGCGGGCGGCGCCTGCGGAGGCCGTTCCGGGGTGATGTGGTCCGTGTAGCGCGGGCCGGTGTCGTACCCGGGCGCCACCAGCGGCGCATACCGGGGCCCGTCGTCCCGGGCTCCGGCGGGCGGGGGCTCCGGTGCGGGGTCCGGCGGCGGCGCCTGGGGCGGCGGGGTCCCCCAGGCGGCGTCCGCGCCCGCGTCCCCGCCCGGCTCCCCGGTGTCCGGCGGCGGCACCGGGTCGTACCCGCACAGGGCCTCCTCGGCGGCACCCGCCGCCAGACCCGTCAGGACGACCCGTCCGTCCTCGCATATCAATACGGTCCGGGCCGTGATGTTGCGGTGCGTCCAGCCGTGCGCGTGCAGCACGCGCAGCGCGGTCAGCACGTCGGAGGCGACCTCCGCGGCCCGGTAGGGGCTCAGCGGCTCGTCGGCGATCAGCGCGGCCAGCGGCCTGGCGGGGACGAGTTCGCTCACTATCCACAGCGAGCCGTCCTCCGCGAACACGTCGAAGACCTGGTCGAGGCGGGGGTGGTCCGGTACGGAGGCGGCCGCCTGGGCGGCGGCGATCGCCCGCCGGACGGCGGGCAGTTCCCCGGCGGCCACGGCGTGCGCACCGGATCCGTCGAGGAGTTCGGCGTCCACCACCTCGGGCAGCGGCACCTGCCGGACGAGGACTTCCTGCCCGCTGCGCGTGTCGAAGGCGCGGGTCTCTATCAGCTCGTACTCGTCGGACGGCGGAATCGGCAGACGGTAGCGGTCGGACAGGATCCGGCCGGCGTAGTCCTCCACATCGCCTCCCCCGAGTGCGGTCCCCCATGGCCCCCGCTGGACACGATACGTCGCCGGGGCCGCCCGCGTCCCGGGCTTGGGAGGCCCGTCAGCCCAACGGCTGGAAGGTCTGGAAGGCGGTGTCGCGCAGCTGCGTGCACTCGGGGCCGTCCCACTGGTCGGCGGCGCAGGTGATCATGATGGCGTAGCCGTGCGTGGCGTCGGCCTTGAAGCCGCGGTTCAGGACGCGGACCCGCGTGCCCTGCTGTTCCCGCTCGAACTCCCAGTCCGCGACGGTCGGGTAGTTGCGGTAGTTCACCGTGTCCAGGCGTATCAGGCGGTAGTTCTTGCTGCTGCCCGCGACGGCGGGGGCGAGCTTGGCCCAGGCGAGTCGCGCGTCGTTGCCCGGGCTGCCGGTGTAGTCGACCTGGATCCTCGGGAAGCCTCCGTCGCGGCTGTATATCGCGCCGGAGTTCTCGCCCGCGGTACCGGTCTGGCGGAAGCCCTCGGGCATCGCCATCGAGAAGTGGAACCCGAGGTCCGTCACGGTGGCGAAACCCGCCGGGAGTCCGCCGCCCGGGCCGCCGGGGCTGGCGCCCTGGCCCTGCCCCTGGCTCTGGCCCTGCGCCGGGTTCTGGCCCTGCCCCTGTCCCTGGTCGGCGTCGCCGGGGGTGCCGCTGGGCGCGGGGGTGCCCGGGGTGCCGCTGGGGTTCGCGCTCGGCGAGGAACCGGCCGACGCGGAGGGGCCGTTGCCGGCGGAGGTGCCGGGCGAGGGGGTGCCGGATGCGGCCGGGCCGCCCTTGCCCTCGTTCTTGTGCCCGGTGCCCTTGTCGTCGCCCCTGACCATGTACGCGATGAGCGAGCCGACGACCGCGAGGACGACGACCACCGCGGCTATGGCCAGCACGATGGTGCGGCGCGACACCACGTCGGTGAGCGAGGGCCCGGGCTGCGCGGGCCGGGCCGGGGCCGGGGCCGGGGCCGGGGCCGGGGCCGGGGGGGGGGGGGGGGGTGGGGGGGGGGGAGGGGGGGGGGGGAGCTGGCTTTCTGTCTTCTTTTTCCCCTCTCGCTCCTT
>NZ_JBWKEZ010000075.1:0-34819 GCF_056434525.1 Streptomyces sp. NPDC044002 | reverse complement strand
GACGCCCCTCCCCCGAAACAATTTCTTGCGGGCTTTCGTCAGCGCCGCCCCCCTGGGAGGATGTCGACAAAAAGGGCCTGCCCGGCCCCCTCCGGCCCCCCGGCCCGGCCCTTCGCACGTCCGGGGTTCAGTACACGAGCTTGTACGTCACGTCCTTGGGGACCGGGTGCGGGGCGGCGCCGGTGTAGAGCAGCCGGATCGTGGTGAAGCGCCGGACGTCGGGGTGCTCGGGCCAGGTCTGGGGCTTGCTGAGGGTCACCGTCACCGGGTAGGCGCGGAAGTGCCCGGCCGCGCAGTACGGGCGGCAGTCGTTGACCATGTCGGTCCCGGTGGCGGTGGCGGTGCCCGGCCCCCAGCTCTCCCAGCGCAGCCCGACGAGCCGGTTGTTGCCGTCGCCGCAGGCCAGCAGGTACTCCTCGGGGCGGACCTGGGGCTTGTCGAAGCAGTCGACCACCACGAGCGGGTCCGGGGCCGCGGGGGCGCGGGCGGCGGAGGCCGGGACGGCGGCCGCCGCGAGGGCCGCGAGCGCGCACAGCAGCGCAGCCCTGCGCACACCGTGCCGGCCCACACCGGACCGGCGCACCCGTACGGGCCGGGTCCCACGCGAAGCTTCCATGGCGTCCATCCGCCCCTCCTCGCCGGTCCGTCCCGCCGCCGGTGCCGCGGCACTGCCCAGCTTTCCGCATCCGGCCGCGCCCCGCACCCGCAGCGGGCGCCGGGGACGGGCAGCGGCCGTAAACCCGTTGCCGGGCGCGGCGTCCCGTCCGGAGAATCGCCGTCCATGGGAACGGACATACACGGGTTCGTGGAGTGCACGGACAGCCGGGGCGACGAGCCGTGGAGCGCCGCGATCGACCTCGGGCTGCTGTACGGCGGCCGGGACTACGACGCCTTCGGCTGCCTCTTCGGCGTACGCAACTTCGCGGGCTTCCGGCCCCTGGCGGAGGGGCGGGGGCTGCCCGAGGACGTCGCCCCGGCGGTCCGCGAGGAGTTCGCGGGCTGGGGACGGGACGCGCACGGCGCCACCTGGATCGGCTGGGCGGAGCTCAAGCGGGTCGACTGGTCGGAGCCGGCGGAGCGGGTGGACGCGCGGATCCACGAGTACCGGCGCACCCCGGACGGCTGGGTGATGACGGGCAAGGCCGCCTGGAGCCCCCGGGTCGCCGAGGTGGCCGGCCTGAACCGGCAGCGCGACCCGGGCAGGCTGGTCCGGTACGAGGAGCACGACTGGCCGGAGGGCACGCAGTGGCCGGACGGCGACGACCTGCGCTACCGCGTGGAGCGGATGACCCGGCGCGGGGCGGTGCCGCCCGACGGCGCATGGAGGCCGGTCTGGACGGTGATGGAGACCCTGGCCGCGCTGCACGGGGACGAGAACGTCCGGCTCACCGTCTGGTTCGACTGCTGAACCGTTCCTCCCCGGCCCGTCGCACGGGCCGGGGAGGAACGCGGGTGCTCAGGCGGTGCGGGGTGCGCGGCGCATGGCCCAGAGGGTCGGGCCGCCGCCCGGGAGCTCGACCTCGCCCAGGACCTCGAAGCCGAAGTGCTCGTAGACGGGCAGGTTGGACGGCTTGGAGGACTCCAGGTAGACGGGCAGGCCCGCCGCGTCGGCCTTGGCCAGGCCCGAGCGCAGCAGCGCGGACCCGTGGCCCTGGCCCTGGCCGGCCGGGTCCGCGCCGATCAGCGCCAGGTACCAGTGCGGCTCCTGCGGCGCGTGCCGGGCGGCCAGCTCGACGGCGTCGCGGAACAGGTGGGCCCGGTCGCCGAGGATCTCCGTGAGCTCCCGGATGGTCTCCGCGTCGGGGACGGACTTCTCGTGCCCCTCCGGCGACACCCAGAAGGCGGCCGCCGCGTCGGTGCGCTCGCACACGCCGTGCCGGACGTACTGGCGCGTGTAGATGGTGCTGAAGTACCGCGTCAGGTTCTCCTCGCGCGCGTCCGCGGCGGGGAAGAACCACATCATCATCGGGTCGTCGTGGAAGGCGCGGGCCAGGGCAAGGCTGATCGACGGGGCGTCGTCAACGGTGGCCGTCTTCGGCAGGTTTGTCATCGACATACGGGTCATTCTGCATACGGATGATCTTGCGTCGGACCCGGGGGGTCCTGTTGACCACGAGCGTCTACGTACCGGTAACTTGGTGGTCGCCCAAGAGGATTCGACCGGAGGGAACGGGGGACCCGTGGCAGATCACGACCTGACCGGCTTCACCAGGGGCACGTTCACGCACGACGGCACCACCCGGCGGCTGCTGCGCCGGGGCTCGGGCCCGGCGGTGATCGTCATCGCGGAGATCCCGGGCATCACGCCCAAGGTCCTGGAGTTCGCCGGACGGGTGGCGGAGGCGGGCTTCACCGCCGTGCTGCCGGTGCTCTTCGGCGAACCCGGCCGGGACGCGGATCCCCGTACCGCGGGCTGGGCGAAGGCCGGGAGTTACGCGGCTTCGTCCATGCTGCGGGTGTGCGTGAGCCGGGAGTTCACCCTGCTGGCCACCGGGCGCACGTCGAAGGTGGTGTCGTGGCTCCGGGCGCTCGCCGCCGCCGAACACGAACGCTGCGGCGGCCCCGGCGTCGGCGCCGTCGGGATGTGCCTGACCGGCGGGTTCGCGCTGGCCATGGCGACCGACCCGCGCCTGCTCGCCCCGGTGCTGTCCCAGCCGTCGCTGCCGCTGGCCCTCACCCCCGGCCGGGCCGGCCGCATCGACATCTCCCCCGAGGACCTGGCCGTCGTGCGCGGGCGCTGCGAGCGCGAGGGCCTGCAGGTGCTCGGCCTGCGCTTCCGGGGCGACCGGCTGGTGCCCGGCGACCGGTTCGCCCACCTGCGCCGCGAGCTGGGCGACGCGTTCGTCGCCGTGGAGCTGGACGACGCCGCGGCGAACCCCGACGCCGCGCTGCCCCCGCACTCCGTCCTGACGGAGCACCTGGTCGACGAGCCGGGACAGCCCACGCGGCAGGCCCTGGACACCGTCCTCGACCTGTTCCGGACCCGGCTGCTGACGGCCGGGCCGGGCTGACCCCGACGCTCAGGCGTGGCGCCAGGCCGTCTCCCCCGTACCGAGGGCGATCGTGACGCGGGAGCGCATCGGCCCCTCGCCCCGGCGGGAGAGCAGCACCACCTCGTCCACCCGGGCGGACAGGGAGCCCAGGCGGGCGGCGCACTCCGGGACCAGCCGGCGCGGGTCGCGGGTGCGGCCCAGCGACAGGTGCGGGGTGAAGTGCGGGAACCGCCCCCGGCAGCGGGGGAAGGGCTCCGCCAGGGACTCCTGGAGCGCCGTCCAGGGGCGTTCGCCCGCCGCCGCGGGGTCGAGCCACACGGTCGCGTAGGCCCGGTGGCGGAAGGCGCGCACCCCGCTGAGGCGGACGGCGAAGGGCTCGCAGCGCGCCGCGGCCGCCGCCAGCAGCGGCACGGCCGCCGGGAAGTCTTCCTCCGGCACGAAGCCGAAGAGCAGGTTCACGTGGGGCGGCCAGCGGCGGATCTGGGGGTCGTGCTCCGCCCGGATGTCCTGGACGGGCGGCCACAGCCCGGGCGGCGGGAGCCACACGACGGCGGTCCGGGGGGTGGGGGCGACGTCCAGGATCTCGGGGACCCCGGCGGCCGGGCCGCCGGCGGCCGGGGGCGGGCTCATCCCGCCATCATGCCCCCGGTCAGTCCCACAGGGGTGTCAGGGGACGGATGCGGGAGAGGTCCTGGCCGGCCAGCTCGGGGCGGACGGTGAGCTCGCCGTGGACCGCCCGCAGCAGCGGCAGCGGGGTGGCCGCGGTGTCCAGGGCCAGCGCGACGTCCTTCGCGGCCAGGGCCACCGGGAAGTGGGAGCCGTCGGCGAAGGTGCGGGCGACCGCTCCCGCCAGCGGGCCCCTGGCCAGTTCGCCGCGGACCAGGTCGGCGGGGAGTCCGAGGGACTGGCCGAGGCGGAGGGCCTCGGACACCAGGGCCACACCGCCGATCACCGCGTTGATGAGGACCAGTTTGAGGGCGGCCCCGGCGCCGGGGCCGCCGCATTCGGTGACCTCTCCGAGCCGGTCCAGGACCCCGCGCACCGGGTCGGGCAGCGGTCCGCCCGCCAGGACCCACAGCTGACCGGCCTCCGCCCGGTCCACGCTGCCCATCACCGGCGCGTCGGTCAGCGAGACCCCCTCCGGGAGGCGGGCCGTCAGCTCGGCGACCGTGTCGGGCCCCACCGTCGAGGTGTCGATCCAGTGGACGCCGGGCCGCAGGGCCGGGATGACGGCGTCGGCCACGGCACGGGCGGCGGCCGGGTCGGCGAGCATCGTGATGACGACGTCGGCCCCGCGGACGGCCTCCCCCGGGCCGTCCGCGAGGCGGGCCCCGGCCGCGACCAGCGGGCCGGCCTTGTACGGGGTGCGGTTCCAGACGGTGAGCGGGTGGCCGGCGGCGAGCAGGCGACGGGCCATGGGCAGGCCCATGCTGCCGAGGCCGAGGAATGCGATCTTCTCCATGGCCCCGACGTTAGGAGGCGCCGAGACATGCGACAAGCGAATGTCTAGCATGGCTGCCATGCCCGAACCACATGGCTTGTACGAGGTGTTCCTGCGGGTGGCCCGGGACGGCTCCTTCACCGCCGCCGCCCGGTCCCTCGGGTACACCCAGTCCGCCGTCTCACGTCAGGTCCAGGCCCTGGAGGAGGAGTGGGGCACCGCCCTGTTCGACCGTCTGCCGCGCGGGGTGCGGCTGACCGAGGCCGGGCGCGTCCTGCTCCCGCACGCCGAGGGCCTGCGGGAGCGGCTGCGGGCGGCACGCGCGGAGCTGGCCTCGCTGCGCTCCCTCGGCGGCGGCACGCTGCGGATCGGGGCCTTCGCCGCCGCCAACGTGTCCCTGGTCCCGCGCGCCCTGGCCGCCTTCGGGGAGCGGTACCCGGGCGTCACCGTCGTCCACTCGGAGGGGCCCACCGCCAAGCACGCGGCGCTGCTGGCCGAGGGCGGCCTCGACCTGGCCGTGCTGAGCACGCCCGCCGGGATCGCGCTGCCCGGCCCGGAGCTGTACCACCTGCTGGACGAGCCCATGTACGTGGCGCTGCCGCGCGGCCACCGCTGCGCGGACCGCGTGGTGCTGCGCCTGTCCGAACTGGCCGGCGAGGACTGGATCGAGGGGGACGTCCGTCCCGACCAGACCCTGCTGGCACCCGCGTTGGCGGCCGGCTTCCTGCCGCGCGTGGCCTTCCGGGTCAACGACTGGACCGCCAAGCAGGGCTTCGTCGCCGCCGGGCTCGGCATCACGGTGTTGCCGGAGCTGGCGGCCGGGGCGGTGCGGCCGGACGTCGTCCTCGTCCCGGTCGACCCGGCGGACCTGCCCTGCCGGAAGGTGTACGCCGGCACCCCGCGCGGGCTGCGGCACTCCCCCGCGGTGGGGGCCTTCCTCTCCCTGCTGCGGTCCGCCGCCGCCGGGCGGACGGAACCGGCCGCGGGGACCGCGTCCGCCCGTCCGACGAGCCGTCAGTGATACTGGTCCCGAAGCGATGTGAACCGGGGGGGCGGACATGTCGGAGGACTCCGAGGCGGGCAGAACGGCGGCGGGGGCGGCCCCGGCGGGCGGCGGGCCGGGGCACGCCCCGCCGCGGTGGGCCTGGTGGGTGGTCGGTGTCGTGATACCGCTGGCCGGCGTGCTGGCCACGGTCCTCGCGGCGCAGCAGCGGACGGCCCCGGCGGCCCCGGGTGCGCCGCCGTCCGACGTACGGACGGGTGGTGCTGCTCCCGCCGCTCCGACGCCGTCCCCGTCCCCGGCCGTGACGCCGTCCGGGTCCGGGACGCCGGGGCCGGATCCGTGGGCCTCCCCGGCCGCACCGACCGCGAAGCCGCCGGCGCCCGCCCCGGCCGCCACCCCGGGGCCGTCGGCCACGGGCGGCGGTGGCGGGGACCGGGACACGGCTGCGAAGGCGGAGGGGCTGCCCGTGGGCGTGCCGGTGCGGATCGTGAACCGGAACAGCGGTTTCTGCCTGGCGGTGCCCGGAGCGAGCACCGAGGTCGTCGCGCTCAACCAGTTCGGCTGCGGGAACTTCCCCGACCACTTCTGGCGCGTCGAGCCGTGGGGGCGCGGCGGTGCCGGGCCCGTGTACCGGGTGGTCAACGACAACAGCGGCTTCTGCGCGGCCGTACCCGCCGCGGACAGGGCCGCGGGCGTCGTGGTCAACCAGTTCCCGTGCGGCGACTACCCCGACCACCTGTGGCGGCTCGACCGTGACGGCTCCGACGACTCCGGGCGGCCGCTGTACCGGGTCGTCAACGACAACAGCGGGCTGTGCCTGACGGTCGCCGGGGCGGACACCCGGCAGGCCGCGGCCGTCGTCCAGGCCCCGTGCGGGAGCCGGCCCGAGCGCCAGTGGCGGCTGACCGCCCGCTGACGTCCGGGTCCCGCGCCGGGAAACCCAGCGGGTGCCCTCGAATAAGCGCCACCCACCCGGAGTCCGGCCCCCGTGGCCCCGCCGGCGGTGTGCTGGGCGTCGCGGAGCAGGCGCGGCTTCGCGGACACCCCCCGGGAGCCGGTGCCCCGCGCTCCGGTGCCAGGGGTCGAAGACGGCCGGCCCGTCGGTGCGACCTGTACGACGTCGCCCGCCGTCGTCACCTGAGCCCCGGGACGGTCCAGGCCGCGGCGTGTCAGCCGGCAGGCGCCCGCGCGGCCGCCGGGGCGCGCCGGGCGGGGGCCGGCGTGCCGGGTCCGGGGGCCGGGGCGTGACAGACTCCGCGCGGAATCCCCCACCCGCGTTCCGTCCCACGGGAGGTCCCCCCGTGCCGTACCGCCCCGCCCCCGCGTACGCGCGGACCGCCGCCCTCGCCGCCGGCTCGCTGGTCCTCCTCCTGGCCGCCGGGGCCGCCCCCGCGGCGCCCGCGCCCGTACCGCCGCCCCCGGCGACCGCCGTCGCGGCGGCGCCGGGGACCGCGACGGCCCTGGCCGGGTACGCGATCCAGTCGACGGCGAAGGTCGCGGACACCGCCGCCGCCGTGTCCAGCCCCGGATACGCGGCCACGGGCTGGTACCCCGCCGGCTCCCGGTCCACCGTGCTCGCGGCACTGCTCGCGGCCGGGGTCCACCCCGACCCCTTCTACTCCACCAACCAGAAGCGGATCCCGGCCGGGGACTTCACCGTGCCGTGGTGGTACCGGTCCGACTTCCTCGTCGCCGACACGAACGCCCGTACGTACCTGGACTTCAGCGGGGTGGTCTCCGCCGCCGACGTCTACGTCAACGGGCGCCTGGTCGCCGGCAGCAGCACCGTGAGCGGCACCTACACCCGGCACGAACTCGACGTCACCGAGCTGGTCAGGGCGGGCACCAATACGGTCGCGTTCCGGATCCAGCCCAACAACCCGCGCAAGCGCCTCACGATGGGCTGGCTCGACTGGCTGCAGCCGCCGCCCGACGAGAACATGGGGATCGTCCGCGACGTCACCGTGCGCCGGAGCGGCCCGGTCGCCCTGCGCGACGCGCACGTGGTGACCTCCCTGGCGCTGCCCTCGATGTCCTCGGCCGAACTGACCGTCAAGGCCCGGGTGCGCAACGACTCGGCGGCCGCCGTCACCACCACGGTCGCGGGCACCGTCGGCCCGGCCTCCGTCAGCCGCAGCGTCACCCTCGCCCCGCACGAGACCCGGACCGTGGTCTTCTCCCCCGCCGACCACCCGGCGCTGCGGCTGGAGTCGCCCCGCGTGTGGTGGCCCGCCGCGATGGGCGGGCAGCCCCTGTACTCCCTCGACCTGACCGCTACGGTGGACGGCCTGCCCTCCGACACCGCGCACGAGTCCTTCGGCATCCGCGACGTGCGGGCACCGCTGAACGCCGACGGAGCGCGCCAGTACGTGGTGAACGGGCGCCCGCTGCTGATCCGGGGCGGCGGCTGGTCCCCCGACGAGTTCCTGCGGTGGGACGCCCGGTACGCGGAGGACCGCCTCAAGTACGCCGTCGACCTCGGGCTGAACGCGCTGCGCCTGGAGGGGCACATCGAGCCGGACGAGTTCTTCGACCTCGCCGACCGGTACGGGATCCTCACCCTCCCCGGATGGGAGTGCTGCGACAAGTGGGAGGGCGAGGTCAACGGCTCGGAGGCCGGGGAGCGGTGGGAGAGCGCCGACTACCCCGTCGCGAAGGCCTCCCTGGCCGCCGAGGCCGCACGGCTGCGCCACCACCCCAGCGTGGCCTCCTTCCTGATCGGCAGCGACTTCGCCCCGAACCGCACGATCGAGCAGGGCTACCTCGACGCGCTGCGGGCCGCCGACTGGACGGCCCCGGTCATCCCCTCGGCCTCCGCCCGGTCCTCGCCGGTCACGGGGCGCTCGGGCATGAAGATGACCGGGCCCTACGACTGGGTCCCGCCGGGCTACTGGTACGCCAAGCGGGAGGGCGGGGCCACCGGCTTCAACTCCGAGACCAGCGCCGGGCCGGACGTGCCGACCCTGGACACCCTGCGCCGGATGATGTCGCCGGCGGAGCTGGAGGCGCTGTGGAAGGACCCCTCGGCGGCCCAGTACCACCGCTCGCCCTCGTCCACGTTCTCGACGCTCAGGCTGTACGACGCGGCCCTGGCGGGCCGTTACGGCGCGCCGACGGGCCTGGAGGACTACGTGCGCAAGGCGCAGCTCGCCCAGTACGAGGCCGTGCGGGCGCAGTTCGAGGCGTACGCCCGCAACGCGAAGGACGCCTCCGCGCCGTCGACGGGGGTCGTGTACTGGATGTTCAACAGCGGCTGGACGTCGCTGCACTGGCAGCTGGTGGACCGCTACCTCGACCAGGGCGGGGCCTACTTCGGGGCGAAGAAGGCGAACGAGCCGCTGCACATCCAGTACGGATACGACAACCGGGCCGTGTCGGTCGTCAACAGCCGTGCGTCCGGGGCCTCGGGCCTGACCGCGCGGGTGACGCTCTTCGACCCCGACGGCACGCAGCGGTACGACCGGACGGTGCCGGGCCTGGACGTGGCGGGCGGCGGGGCGAGCGCGACCGCGCTGACCCTGCCCGCCTCGGTCCCGGGCCTCGCCACCACCCACCTGGCGCGGCTGCTGCTCACCGACGCCGACGGGCGGGAGGTGAGCCGCAACGTCTACTGGCTGTCGACCCGGGCCGACGTGCTCGACTACTCCAGGAGCACCTGGTACCACACGCCGACCACCGCGTACGCCGACCTCAAGGGGCTGAACTCGATGCCGCGGTCGGCCGTGACGGCGACGGCCGCCACGACGGCCGACGGCCAGGGGGTGTCGACGACGACGGTGACCGTGCGCCACACCGGTACGGGGAGCGCCCCGGCCCTGCTCACCGACGTGCACCTGCTGGGCGCGGCGGGCGAACCGCTGCTGCCCGTCCGGTGGAGCGACAACCAGGTCACCCTCTGGCCGGGCGAATCGGCGACGCTGACGGCGGCCTACCGCACGGCCGACCTCCACGGCGCGACCCCGGCCCTGCGGGTCTCCGGCTGGAACACCCCGACGACGACGGTCCCGGCCGGCTGAGGGCGGGGGTGCCGGGGCCGGACGGTCCCGGTGCCGGCCCGGCGCCCGCGGCCGCGGCGCCGCTGTTCCTGGCCGGCGGCGTTCCTGAGTGCCCTGGCGGGCTGCTGCCGGCTGCTGATCGCCCTCGCCGCCGCGACCGGGCTCCTGGTCCGGCGGCTGCCGCCGTATCCGCGTCCGGTGCGCTGAGCGCCGACCGGCCGGCCAGTCTGCGGCACGCCGGTCCTCCTGCCGTGCCGGTGGCCGCAGGAGCGGGGCTTACGGCCCCGGACGTACATCCGTGGTGGTACGCGGCGGCGGATCTGCATCCGTGGGCCGATGGCCCGGCCGGTCCGGGTCCCTAGCATCGGACTTCCGATCAACGAACGTACGGACGGAGCGAGTTCGATGAAGCGCAGGACCCTGGCCGCGGCGGTCGTCTCCCTGCTCATGGCCGGCACGGTCGCCGGCACCGGCCCGGCGCGGGCCGCCGCGGCCGTGCCGGAACCGCCGGACACCGCGATGGCGCTGCCCGCGCCCGGCGTGCACCGGCCGGTCGGCCGGACCGTGGTGCACCTGGAGGACGCGGGCCGGGCCGATCCGTGGGTGCCCGGGGAGCGCCGGGAGCTGATGGTCTCCCTCTGGTATCCGGCGGTGCGGCCCTCCGGGGTGCCCGCGCCGTACATGACCGGACAGGAGTCCGCCCTCTACGTGAAGGCGAACAAGGCCTTCCTGGACGCGAACGGGGTGGTCCTGGCGGACGACGCCTTCACCCGGGTGGTGACGCACGCGACCGTCGACGCCAAACCGCTGCGGGTGCCCGGCGGGCTGCCGCTGGTCGTCCTCTCCCCCGGCTTCGGGATGCCCCGCGCCACCCTGACGGGCCTCGCGGAGGAACTGGCCGGCCGGGGGTACCTCGTCGCCGGGATCGGGCACAACCACGAGTCCACCGCCATCACCTTCCCCGACGGGCACACGACCACCTGCGACGCCTGCGGGAAGGCACCCTGGCCCGAGGTGGGGGCGGTCCGCGCCCGCGACGTGTCCTTCGTGCTGGACCGGCTCACCGGGCAGGACGGGAAGGAGCCGGTGTGGCAGGACGGCGCGCCCGTCGACCCGGACCGGATCGCGATGGTCGGGCATTCGGCCGGCGGCTTCAGCACGGTCCCGGCCATGCTGTCCGACCCGCGCGTCAAGGCGGGCGTCAACATGGACGGCGGCTTCCACGTCCTGCCCGACCGGCCCCTGGACCGGCCGCTGCTGATGCTGGGACAGCCGGGCCGCGTGCCGGGCGGCTCCGACGGCAGCTGGCAGAAGACCTGGGACGCGGCGACCGGCTGGAAGCGCTGGCTGACCGTCGACGGCACCCAGCACCTGTCCTTCACCGACCTGGCGGTCCTGACCAAGCAGCTCGGCATCCGCTCCTTCCAGGCCCTGGACGGAGACCGGGCCGACGCCGTCACCCGCGCCTACGTGTCCGCGTTCGTCGAGACGCACCTGGGGTGCCGGGCGGCCCCGCTGCTCGACGGGCCGTCGCAGCGCTACCCGGAGGTGCGGTTCCACCGGCCCTGAGCCGGCCGCGGCGGGCGCGGGTTCCTTAGCGGAACGTTAGATCTCGGTGCCGGGCCTTGTCCGGGTCCGGCACCGGATCCATGCTCTGGACACCCCCCTCGTCCGGGGCGTTCCCCCCTCCCATCAGGGACTTCCGTCTGGAGCCGCCATGTCCTCGTCCGCCGTCACGCACGGGTCGCCGCACCGGGAGGAGCGCGCCAGGCGCCGCCTCGCCCTGATCGGCGGATCCCTCGGCAACCTCGTGGAGTGGTACGACTGGTTCGTCTACGCGAGCTTCGCGATCTACTTCGCCGACTCCTTCTTCCCCGGCGACAACCCGACCACCCAGCTGCTGAACACGGCGGGCATCTTCGCGGTGGGCTTCCTGATGCGCCCCGTCGGCGGGTGGATCCTGGGCCGGGCCGCGGACCGGCACGGGCGCAAGAGCGCGCTCACCCTCACCGTCACCATGATGTCGGTGGCGGCCCTGATGATCGCCGTCGCGCCGACCTACGGCCAGGCCGGGTACTTCGGCGCCCTGGTGCTGCTGCTGGCGCGGCTGCTCCAGGGGCTGAGCATCGGCGGCGAGTACGCGGCCAGCGCCACGTACCTCACCGAGGCCTCGGCCCGTGACCGCCGCGGGCTGGGCTCGTCGTTCCAGTACGTCTCGATGACCTGCGGGCAGCTGCTGGGCCTCGGCATCCTGATCACGATGCAGCACACGCTGACCGCGGCCCAGCTGTCGAGCTGGGGGTGGCGGATCCCGTTCGTCCTCGGTGCCCTGTTCGCGGTGGTGGTGTTCTGGCTGCGGCGGCGGCTCCAGGAGACCGACGCGTTCAAGGAGGAGTCCGAGGAGGGGGGCACCCACGACGACAGCCCGCGCGGCTCGCTGAAGGCGCTGTGGCAGCACCGGCGGCAGGCGGGCCTGGTAATGGCGCTGACCCTCGGCGGAACCGTCGCGTACTACACGTACACCACGTACCTCACCAAGTACCTGGTCGGCAGCGCCGGCCTGCCCAAGACCACGGCCACGCTGGTGAGTTTCACCGCCCTCGCCCTCTTCGCCGTGCTCCAGCCCTTCGCCGGGATGCTGTCCGACCGGATCGGCCGCCGCCCGCTGCTGATCACCTTCGCGGTGGGCTGCACGCTCGGCACGTACCCGATCATGACGGCCCTCGGTTCTGCGGACTCGTACTGGCCGGCGCTGGGACTGTCCCTGCTCGCCCTGGTGATCGTGACCGGCTACACCTCGATCAACGCGGCGGTGAAGGCCGAGCTGTTCCCGACCCGGGTGCGCGCCCTGGGCGTGGCGCTGCCGTACGCGATCGCCAACGCGCTGTTCGGCGGCACGGCAGAGTACGTCGCCCTGTGGTTCAAGAGCGGCGGCCACGAGAAGATGTTCTTCTGGTACGTGTCCGGCTGCGCGCTGGTCTCGCTGGTGACCTACCTCCTGATGCCGGACACCCGCGACGCGGCGCTGAGCCGGGCCGAGGCGGCTGAGGCGGGCGCGGCCGGGGGTGGTGCCGCGTCGGCGAAGGCCGGTGCCGGGGCCGCCCGTTGATGCCCGAACCCGTGAACCCGTGAACCCGTGAACCCGTCCGGAGGGCCCGATGCACGCACTGCTCGTCGAGGACGACGACCGCATGGCCCGGGCCCTCGGCACGGCCCTCGCCCAGCGGGGGCACACGGTCCGCCGGGCGGCGCGGGCGGCGGACGCCCTGCGGCACGTCCGCGAGGCCGAGTTCGTCCTGCTCGACCTGGGGCTGCCCGATCTCGACGGGCTGGAGCTGCTGCGCCGCCTGCGCACGGTCTGCGACGCGCCGCTGATCGTGGTGACGGCGCGCTGCGAGGAGCGTGACGTGGTGCAGGGGCTGCGGGCGGGCGCCGACGACTACGTGGTCAAGCCGTTCCGGATGGCCGAGCTGATGGCGCGGATCGACAGCGTGCGGCGCCGGTCGGGCGGGCGCACGGCGGCCGAGCCCGCGCGGTACGCGGGCGGGCCGGTGCGCAGCGGGGACGTCGAGGTGGACCCGGCGGGCCGGACCGTCACGGTGGCCGGCGCCGAGGTCCGGCTGACGCGGCGGGAGTTCGACGTGCTGGCCTTCCTGGCGGCGCGGCCCGACGAGGTGCACTCCCGGGAGGAGATCCTGGACCGGATCTGGGGCGACGCCTTCCTGGCCGCCTCCCGTTCGCTGGACGTGCACGTCGCGGGGATCCGGGCGAAGACGGGCCGGTCCGGGCTGGTGCGCACGGTGCGCGGGTTCGGCTACCAGCTGGGCTCCGCCGCCGGGTGTCCGGACCGGGGCGCCGGCGCGTGAGGCGCAGGCTCCTCGCGGTGCTGATGGTGCTCATGGGGGCCGCCGCGCTGCTGCTGTGCGTGCCGCTGGCGGACTCGTACGCGCGCGGGCGGACCGAGCACCTGCTGCTGCAACGGCGTTCGGAGGCCGTCCGCTTCGCCGACCTCGCCGACCGGACGGGCACGGCCGCCGACCGGGCGGAGCTGTCGGCCGAGATCGGCCGGTACGCCGAGCTGTACGGGGCCGCGGTGGTGGTCGTGGACCCGTCGGGGGCGACGGTGGCGCGGGCCGGTTCGGGGGCGGCGCGGGCGGCGCTCACGGGGGCGGGGGCCTCCGCGGCGGCCGAGGCCCGGGACCGGGCGCTGACGGGGCGTTCCACCGACCGGCTGCCGACGGTGCGGCCCTGGGGTCCGGGGCGGGTGGTGCTCGCGGAGCCGGTGGGGCGGGACGAGCGGGTCAGCGGGGCGGTGCTGCTGGCGGTGCCGACGGACGCCGCCCGGCGGGACGTCACGGTCCGCTGGTCGCTCATCGCGGCCGGGGCGGCGGCCGCCTTCGCCGCGGCGGCGCTGGTGGCGGCGGGGATCACGCGCTGGCTGATGCGGCCGCTGCTCGACCTGGACCGGGCGGTGGAGGGGCTGGCCGCCGGCAGTCTGCACGCGCGGGCGGTCTCGGACGCCGGTCCGCCGGAACTGCGGCGGCTGCGGCGGCACTTCAACGCGATGGCGCAGGCCCTGGCCGACTCCATCTCCCGCCAGCGGGACTTCGTCGCCGACGCCTCGCACCAGCTGCGCAACCCGCTGGCGACGCTGGTGCTCCAGCTGGAGAACGTCGAGCCGCACGTCGCCCCCGGTCCCGGCCGGGCCGAGCACGGTCGCGCGCTGGAGGAGACGGAGCGGCTGGAGGAGCTGCTCGACGGGCTGCTGGCGCTGGCCCGGGTGGAGTCGGCGGCGCCGGAGCTGCGCGAGCAGGACGTGGCCGCGGCGGTGCGGGAGCGGGTGCGCGCCTGGCTGCCGGTGTTCCGGGCGGCCGGTCTGGAGCTGGCGGTCCGCGGCCCGGCCGGGGAGTTGCCGGCCCGTGCCCTGCCGGACGCGGCGGGCCGGGTCCTGGACGCGGCCCTGGACAACGCGGTGAAGTTCGTGCCGCGCGGCGGCCGGGTCGAGGTGTGCGCCGGGCGGGCCGCGGACGGTTCGGCGGTGGTGCGGGTCGCCGATGACGGGCCGGGGGTCCCCGAGGAGCAGCTGGAGCTGCTGCCGAGGCGGTTCGCCCGCGCGCCGGAGCACCAGAACGTGCGCGGCAGCGGGCTGGGGCTGGCCATCGCTGAGGAGATCGCGCGGATCAGCGGCGGCCGGCTCGGCGTCGGCGGGAACCTGCCGCGCGGGCTGGTGGTGGAGCTGCGGCTGCCGCCTCCGTGACGGTTCAGCCGTACACGGAGCGGTAGTGGGCGGCGGCGCCCGGGTGGAGGGGGACCTTCCCGGTGGAGATGGCGAAGCGGGGCTCCAGCCGTACGCCCGCGGTGACGTCGCGCAGCAGGTCGCGCCACCGGTCGGACACCACTCGCAGCAGGGCGCTCGCGGCGTCCGCGGGCACCGTGTCCCGGGCGAGGAGGTAGTTGCCGACGCCGAGGGTGCCGACGGGGGCGGTCAGTCCGTACGCGCCGGCCGGGAGGGTGACGGCCGTGTAGACGGGGCCGTGGAGTTCGCGCAGCGGGCCCACGTGGCCGTCCAGGGCGAGGAAGCGCAGCGGCAGCCCGCGGGCCAGCTCCGTCAGGGCCGGGGTGGGGACGCCGCCGGACCAGAAGAAGGCGGCGACGGCGCCGGTGCGCAGGGCGGCCGCCGATTCGGCGAGGCCCAGCTGGCGCACGTCCGCCGGGGCCGGGCCCGCGCCGGGCCCGGTGAGCCCGGCGGCGCGCAGGATGCGTCCGGCGACCACCTGTACCCCGGACCCGGCGGCGCCGGCCGCGACGGGGCGTCCGGCGAGGTCGGGTACGGCGTGCACCGGTCCGGCGGCGGGGACCACCAGGTGCGTGTAGTTGACGTAGACCCGGGCGAGGGCCGTCACCGCGGCCGCGCGGGGGAACGGCTCCCGCCCGAGCACCGCGTCCTCGGCGACGTCGGCGGTGGCCAGGGCCAGGTCCACCGAGCCCTCGTCCAGTCTGCTCAGGTTGTCCACGCTCGCGGCGGTGTCCACCGGCACGATCTCCAGCCCGCTCCCGGTGTCGGCGGCGGCCCGGGCCAGGGCCAGGCCGAAGGCGTTGTACGGGCCTCCGCGCGGCCCGGTCGCGAGCCGCAGCCGGCGCACCGGCCCGGAGTCCGCCGCGCAGCCGGCGAGCGCCGCGGCGGCCGCGCCGAGCCCGGCCCGTATCAGCCGCCGGCGGCCGGTCCGCGTGTCCGTCACGGCGTCAGCGTAGGGGGTGTCCGCAAAGTGGTGCCTGCCCCGCGACGCCCGGCACGCGCTCTCGCCGCACCGGACCCTGCGGGGCCCGCCCTCCGGGCGGACGGCGCCACTGCGCGGACACCCCCTAGCCACTCACGCCCCGAAGTGGCGGTGGCAGCCCAGGGCCACTCCGGTGACGGCGGCGAAGGTGCCCAGCAGGCCGAGGAGCTTCGACAGCCCCTCGGGGACCGGTGAGCCGGCGTCCGCTTCGTAGAGGTCTCCGCGCCACGGCCACCGCTCGGCCAGGGCGGCCTCCTCGGCGCCACACCGGAACACGGCGGTCCGCGTCCGCCCGGGCTCCCACGGGGCGGCGTACCGTACGAGGCAGTCGCCGTCCGCGCGCCGTTCCACCGTGCGCAGCGGTACCGTCCCGTCGTTCCCGGCCTCCGGTGAGGACCAGAAGCCGAAGGCCAGCATCGCGATCCCGAGCAGTGTCAGCCATCTGAACACCCCGAGCCACCGAGGCACCCGCCACCGGCCCATGCCGCCCCCGTCCCGCCCGTCCGCCCGCCCCCGTCGGCCGCTGTCGGCCCCCGCCCCGAACCAGCGTTCCCGCTCCCCCGCCGTCGCACTCCCCGCGTCCGGCGGCGGGGGAACGTCATGGTCGTGTGACAGGACTGCCACAACGGCGCAGCGCGGGAACTCCTGCGGGGCGGTGCGCCGTGTCCCTGCACGCGTGCCGGTGCGGGGCCGGCCGGGAGACATCGAGGAGCATCCCATGCAGTACACAGCAGGCCCGCGCCGCCCGGCGGCGCTGCTCGTGGCGGCCGCCGCGGCCGCCGCGGCCGCCGTCCTGATGACGGGCTGCGGCCCGGCCGACGACGGTGCGGCCGGGACGCCGCCGGCTCCGCCCACCGCTTCGGTGCCGGCCAAGCCGACGCCGGCGCCGACGGGCGGCTCCTCGGCCGGCGGGTCGGGCGGTTCCGCCACCGGCGGGTCGGGCGGCACCGCGCCGAGCCCGTCGGCGTCCGCCCCGGGCGGTGGCGGGGCGAAGCCCTGCACGACCGGCGAGGTCAAGGTCTCGGACGCCGAGCAGGCCGCGGTCCGGCCGCCCGGTACGGGGACGGGGGCCGCCATCGTGTCCGTCACCAACACCTCGAAGCACACCTGCACCCTCAACGGGTTCCCGACGGTCGCCGGGGCGGGCAACGGCTCGCCGGGCAAGAACGTGCCCATGACGATCACCCAGAGCGGCAAGGCTTCGACGGTACCGCTGGCGCCGGGCGCCCGTGCGTGGACGAAGCTCACCTTCGTCAACGTCCAGGGCGAGGCGGACGGGTACTGCGTCTCCGGCGCCACCCCCGGCTCCTTCCCGACCATGGTGATCGGCGTTCCGGGCGCGGGCTCGCACCAGATCGCCATGACCGACGGCGTCTTCGCCGAATGCGACGACAAGGCGACCGTCACCGCCTTCTCCGCCGTCAAGCCCACCTGAGGCCGGGGCGGGGTGGTGCGCCCCGCGGGCCCGCGCCGATACTTCACGGGCAGTCAGATCTGACCACGGAGGGGAAGCGATGAGGCTCGACAGGATGCTCCGCACCGTCTTACGGGGACCCCGCGCGGGGTTGGCGGCCGCGGCCGTGCTGGCCGCGGCCGCGGCCACCGCGGCGGCGGGGCCCGCGTACGCCGCGGAGCGGTGCGCCGCCGGGGCGCCCGGGGCGGCGGCACCCGTGCAGGTGGCGCAACTGCCCGACTGGGTCGAGTCGATCGCGGTCGACGGGCGGGGCCGGATGTTCGCCACCGCCTACTTCAGCGGCCGGGTCTACCGGATCGACGCGCCGGGCAGCGCCCCGGTGGCCCTGACCGGGGACGTCGGGGCCAACGGCGGGATCGTGGTCCGCGCCGACGGGCAGCTCCTCGTCGGCACCGGCAACGACCTCGCGCACTCGCTGACCGGTGACCTGTTCCCCACCTCGCGGCTGCTGCGGGTGGACCCGGATTCCGGCGCGGTCAGTACGTACGCCTCCGGCCTCGGCGGGATCGACGGGGTCGCCCTGGCCCCCGACGGAACGGTGTACACCACGACCCTGGGCGGCCGGAACATCGGCCGGGTCACCCCGGACGGCCGGGTCGATCCGGCCTGGGCCCGCGTCCCGCAGCCCAACGGGATCGCGGTCTCCCCGGACGGGGGCGAGGTCTACGTCGTGCAGACCACGGTGGCCCCGGGGCTGTACCGGATCCCCGTGGGCGATCCGGCGCACCCGCGGCTGTGGGTGTCCGCCGGGCTCTTCGACGCCCTCGCCCTGCCGGACGGGCTGACCCTCGACGGCCGGGGCCGCCCGCTGATCGCCACGCACGCGGCGGGCGAGATCTGGCGGGTCGAGGACGGGCGGCTGTGCTCCGTGGAGTCGGGGCTCCACCTCTCGACGCAGATCGCCTACGGGCACGGCGACCGGGGGTTCCCGGCGGGCAGGCTCTACCGGGCGGGCGTGGACGGGAAGGTCTACGAGGTGCCGGGCGGCGCCGAGGCCGGCCGCTGAGCCCGACCTGGCCTGACGCAGCCCCGCCCGGCCCCGCCCGGCGCGGGGCCCGGCCGGGCCGGGTCAGGTCAGGTCAGGTCAGGTCCAGGGGAGGGTGCGCCAGGGGCTGGCGGGGTCCGTGGCCAGGACGCGGTGGGTGCCGAGGGCGGTCTCGTACCACTCCCCGAACTCCTCCTCGTCGAAATGGAGGCAGCGGCCGAGCACGTAGGCGGCCGAGAAGTCCTCCCACGAGCGGTAGTTGACCTGGGCCAGGCGTCCGGCACGGACCACGGCGGCCTCCGCCTCGGGCAGGGAGCACAGGCGGGTGGCGAGGGCCCAGCGGGCCATGGCGGAGGCACGGCCGTAGTCCCAGGCCTCGACGGAGCGGACGAACCCGCCTTCGGGGAGCAGGCCGTCGGCGCGGAAGCGCGCCTCGTAGCGGGCGATGCGGCCGATCAGCCGCTGCACGCCCGCCACCTGGCCCTCGGTCTCCGCCTCGGTGACGGTGCGGCCCCGGCTGACCCCGTCGGGCGTCAGCCGGGGTTCGGCGGCCGCCTCGGCGCGCCGGCGCACGACGCTGCCCGCGGCCTGGCGCCAGTGGTCGGTGTCGACGGGGCCCGCGAAGTCCAGGGCCATGGAGCGGCGCAGTTGCAGGACGAACTCCCAGACGCCGCTGACCATGCCGGCGCGCAGCAGCTGCTCCTGGGTCTCCAGCCAGTCCTCCCGGGTGGTGACGCCCCACCAGCGTTCCAGCGCGCGCTTCTCGTCGAGGTAGCCGCAGCCGTGGTAGGCCATCGCGTTCCAGTAGCGGCCGTTGCGCACGTTGATGTGCGCGCCGACGCCGAGGCCGAAGGCGACCTGGCCGCTGCGGGGGCCGCCGACCTCCAGGGTGTGGATGGCGTCCCGGGCGAGTCCGGGGCGGTCCACGGGGGCGGAGTGCCGCTGCCACAGGGCGCGGCCCTCCGGTCCGGCCGGCAGTACGCCCTCGCAGGGGCTGCCGGGGTTGACGACGAGGTAGGGCGGGTCGTCCTGGTTCCAGACCTTCGCGAACCAGTCCAGGTCGTAGCAGTTGTAGACGGGGTCCGCGGCGGGCGGCGGCAGCATGCCGCCCGTGTAGACGGCCAGGCACATGGTCCCGGTCTGCGGGTTCCAGTACGGGTGGAAGCGGGTGTTGCCCGGGTTCGCGTCGACGGCCGCCCGCGACTGCATCATGTACAGGTCGGCGCGGGCGACGAGGTCGTAGTACGCGGGCCAGTCGCCGCGCATCCTCGCTTCGTACAGCCCCCGTTCGACCGCGCTCGGTGCCTGCCAGCCCTGCGCCGGCGCCGTCGGACCGGGCGGGGCTCCCTGTTCGTGACCTGCTGTCAAACCCATGGGCAAACCCTAAGGGGTGGATCTTCCGGGGTGCCGCGCCGGTGTCAGCCCGCCGAGCGCGGGTCGACCGGGGTGAGGACGCCGAGCCGGTCCTCCACCGCCTGGGCCGCGTCCAGGCACAGGTCCTCCCGGAAGGCCCGTCCGACGATCTGCACCCCGCCGGGCAGCCCGTCGTACAGCCCGGTCGGCACGGCCACGGCGGGCAGGCCGGCGAAGCTGGTGGCCGTGCACAGCCGCATGCCCGAGGCGACCCGGTCCCGGCCGGCGCGGTCGCGGGACTCCAGTCCCGGTTCGACGGGCGGTTCGGTGAAGGAGGGGCCGAGCAGCAGCGGGTACCCGTCGAGGAACTCGGCCCACGAGCGGCGGATGCCGAGCCAGGTGCCCATGAGCCGGACGAGTTCCTCGGCGGTGGCGGGCGGGGTCTTCTCCATCGCCATCTGGATGTAGCGGTCGCCTCCCTCGCCGAGGAGCGTGCGCACCACGGGCCAGCTCGGGGCGAATTCGGTCATGGTGATCCGGTCGTACGCTTCGAGGGCCTCGTCCAGCCGGGGTACGTCCGCCACCTCGCGCACGTCGTAGCCGGCGTCGCGCAGGGCCCCGGCCGCGTCGGCGACGGCCGCGCGGACCGCCGGGTGGACGCCGTGCCCGCCGGGGTCGGCCACCACCGCGACCTTCAGGGGGCCGGGGAGCGGGGGCCCGTACAGGGGGACGGGTACGGAGCGGGGGTCGCGCGGATCGGCGCCGGCCAGCGCCTCGTAGGCGAGCCGCAGGTCGCCCACGCGGCGGGCGAGGGGCCCGTCGGTCACCAGTATCTGGGAGGCCGGTCCGGGGTCGTCGGGGCCGAGGACGCGGTGGTCGGCGGGGAAGCGCCCGGTGGTGGGCTTGAGCCCGGCGACGCCGCAGAACTGGGCGGGGACGCGGATGGAGCCCCCGGAGTCGTTGCCGAGGCCGAGCGCCGCCATGCCGGTGGCGACGGCGGCCGCGTCGCCCCCGCTGGTGCCGCCCGGGGTGCGGGCGGGGTCCCAGGGGTTGGCGGTGTCGCCGAAGAGCTCGCTGCGCGTGTGCATCCCGGCGAGGACCAGGGTGGGCATGTTGGAGTGCCCGATCGGTACGGCGCCCGCGGCGCGGAGCCGGGCCACGGGGGGCGCGTCGGCGGCCGCGGTGAAGTGGCGGAAGCGCTCGACGCCGAAGGTGGTCGGCACGCCCTCGACGGGGGTGGTCTCCTTGACCGTGAACGGCACGCCCGCCAGGGGGCCCAGCGGTTCGCCCGCGGCCCGGCGGCGGTCCGTCGCGGCGGCGGCTTCGAGGGCCCGGTCGGCCATCAGCTGGGTCACCGCGTTCACCCCCGGGTTGACCTCGGCGATCCGCTCCAGATGGCTCTCGACGAGCTCCACCGCCGACACCTCGCCGCCGCGCACGGCGCGCGCCTGTTCGGCGGCCGGCCGCCGCCAGAGGTCCTCGTGCGTCTCCTGCGTCTCCCTCATGTTCCCCGTGCTCCCTGCTCGTTGACGTTCTGATGCGCTTGCATCGGAACCATAGCCGAGGAACCGATGCGCTCGCATCGAATAAGGTGGGGGCGTACGGGATCGCGACGGGCGGCCCGGGCGGGGCCGGAACGGGAAGGCGGGTGCGCATGCCCAGGCAGGTGGACCACGAGGGGCGGCGCCGTCTCATCGCCGAGGCCGTCTGCCGCCTCGCCGACGAACGCGGACTGGAGGGCGTCACGCTGCGCGACGTGGCGGCCCGTGCCGAGGTGTCGATGGGCGCCGTGCAGCGGTGCTTCGCCACCAAGGAGGAAATGCTGCTCTTCGCCCTCGGGTACGTGGGCGAGGCCATCGGCGAACGCGTACGGGCCCGGCTGGTCCGCAGCCCCGCGCAGTCCGCCGCGTCCGCCCTGGGCCACGCGGCCACCGAGGTCGCGCTGCTGCGGGAGGAACACCGGGCCGAGGCCCGGGTCTGGCTCGCCTTCGTCGCGCAGGCCGCCGTCAGCGCACCACTGGCGGAGACGCTGAGGGCGAACTACGCGGCCCTGCACGCGGCGTTCGCCCGGCTCATCGCGGAGGCCTGCGAGGGTGCGGACGGGCCGGCGGACCTCGACCCGCAGCGCGAGGCGCGCGCCGTCCTGGCCCTGGCGGACGGCCTCACCACGCACGTCCTGATCGGGCACCTCGGCCCGCGGGAGGCCGAGGAAGTGCTCCACGCGCACCTGCGCGGCCTGTGGGAGGGGCCGGCCGCAGGCCGGTGAGACCACCTCCGCGGGCCTGTGAAAGAGTGCCGGCGGAGCGCGCACGACAGGACGGAAGGACTCCCCCACCATGCACACGGCCGACCGGATCGACCACGGGGCGGCGGTAGCGGCAGAGACCGCCCGCTTCGCGGCCCTGCTCGCGGACGCCGACCTGACGGTCCCCGTACCCACCTGCCCCGGCTGGACGCTGGCCGACCTGGTCCGGCACACCGGCGGCGTTCACCGCTGGTTCTCGGTACTGCTGCGGCAGCGGATCCAGCAGCCCCCGGCCGGCCGTGAGGTCGACCTGCGGCTGCCCGAGCACCAGGACGGTTACGCCGAATGGCTGAGGGCCGGCGCCGCCGAGGCGGCCGAGGTCTTCGCGGACACCGACCCGGACGCCCCGATGTGGGTCTGGGGCGCGGACGGGCACGCCCGGTTCTGGATCCGCCGGATGCTGTTCGAGACGCTGGTGCACCGCGTCGACGCCGAACGGGCCCTAGGACTCCCCTCGGTGATCGACCCCGCGCTCGCGCGGGACGGCGTGGACGAGTTCCTGGCCAACTTGCCCTTCGCCGCGCTGTTCGCGCCGAAGGTCGCGCACCTGCGCGGGTCCGGCGAGGCCGTCCGGTTCCGGTGCACCGACACGGACGCGAGCCGGCTGGTCCGGCTGCGGCCCGACGGTTTCGGCCTCGACGCGGACCTCGACGCGGACGGCCTCGCGGTCCCCGCCGAGGCGGAGGTCCGGGCGGGAGCCGCGGACCTGCTGCTCCTGCTCTACGGCCGGCTGGACCGCAGCGCACCGGGCGTCGGCACCGCCGGCGACGACGGGCTGCTCGACCTCTGGTTCGCCAACTCCGCGTTCTGACCGGCGGCGGCCGCGCGGAACGGGACGTGCGGATCCCCGGGGGCTGTGTCAGCGTGGGAGGGCACATGCCCCGCCGAAGGGATCCTCACGTGGCGTCTCCTGGTGACCCGCCGTCCGCCGCCGCCCTCGCGGCGCAGGCCCCTCCCCTCGTGGAACGGCCGCTCGGGCAGGCGCCGACCGAGCTGTGGGCACTGGGTCTGGTGATGGCCGCCGCGCCGTGTTCGGCCCGCGAGGCGAAGCAGATCCTGCTGGCGGCGGCCGACCGGGCCCGGATCACCGCCGCGCAGGCCGCGGAGGCGATGGTGGCCGGATCGCTGGGCCTGCCGGTGCCCGGGCGGGTGGAACGGGCCCTGCACCGGGCGGTGCAGGCGGCCCGCACCCCCCTGCCGCCCGGTGCCTTCCGGGGCGTGGGGATCCTGCCGAGCCGCCTGCGGACCGAGGAGGTCCTGTCGCGCCTGCGCGGCTGCCAGGCCCGCCTCGCGGCGGCCCCCACGGACCCGGGCACGCTGCGGGCCATGGACGACGTGGCCTACACCCTGTGCGTCCTGATGGGCCGCCCCACCACCCACGAAGCCGTCCTGGCGGCCGAACGGCACCTCCTGGCCCAGGAGTAGGGCGCGCCGGTCACCAGCGGACGGGGAGCTCCCGTACGCCGCGGATCAGCATGCCGGGCACCCAGGACAGCTTGGCGGCGTCGGCGTCGCCCTCCAGGTCCGGGAAGCGCTCCAGCAGGGAGCGGAGCGCGATGCGGCCCTCCATCCGGGCCAGCGGCGCGCCGAGGCAGTAGTGGAGTCCGTGGCCGAAGGCGATGTGGCCGCGCGCGTCGCGGCGGATGTCGAAGCGGTCCGGGTCCTCGAAGCGCGCCGGGTCGCGGTCCGCGTCCGCCATGGCGATCAGGACGGCGGACCCCTTGGGGATCACCGTCCCGCCCATCTCCACGTCCTCCAGGGCGAGTCGCTCGGTACAGGTCTCCACCGGCCCGTCGTAGCGCAGCATCTCCTCGATGGCGCCGTCCAGCAGGCCGAGGTCGGCGCGCAGGTCGGCGAGCTGCCCGGGGTGGGCGAACAGCGCGCGCATCCCGTTGCCGATCATGTTGACGGTGGTCTCGTGCCCGGCGATGAGCAGCAGGACGCACATGCCTATCAGCTCGGCGGGCGAGAGCCGGTCGCCGCCCTCGTCGACGGCGTGGATCATCGCGCTGAGCAGGTCGTCGCCCGGTTCGGCGCGCTTGGCGTCGATGAGGCCGCCCAGGTACCGGGGCATCTCCTCGTACGCGCGGGCCTCGGCCTCCGCGCTGGTGCGGGCGACCATCTCGTTGGACCAGCCGCGGAACGCCTCGCGGTCCAGGGCGGGGACGCCCAGGAGTTCGCAGATGACGGTCATCGGCAGGGGAAAGGCGAAGGCCTCCACCAGATCGCCGCGGCGGCCGCCGTCCGCCTCCATGGCGTCGAGCAGCTCGTCGGTGATCTGCTGGATGCGCGGCGCCAGGGCCTCGATGCGCCGGGGGGTGAACTCCCGGGCCACCAGGCGGCGCAGGCGGGTGTGGTCCGGCGGGTCGGACATCAGCATGTGCGCCAGCGCCGGGTGGTCCTGTTCGGCGTTGATGATCTGGCCGACGTCCCCCGAGCGGCGCCAGTCGCGGCTCAGCCGCGGGTCGGTGAAGGCCGTGCGGCAGGCCTCGTGGCCGACGACGAGCCACATGTGCTCGCCGTCGGGCGTCAGTACGTGGTGCACGGGGCCCCGCTCCCGCAGTGCGGCGTAGACCGGGTACGGGTCCCGTACGAAGTCCGGGCTGAGCTCCAGCAGATCGACGACGGCAGGCCGAAGTGCCATTCCATTCCCCCTGAGTCGAATGCGTCGCGGCGGTGCGGCGCCGCGCGTTCACCCCAGAGTAGTCGCGGTGTCACCGCGGGGGGTGGCGGGGCGTCCGGTTCCGGTTCGACCGCGCGGGGATGCATTGCGGCGCGGCAATGGGGAAGACGCCCACCCGGAGATCGGAGGAAACCATGATCATTCTGGGCGTCATCCTGCTGATCGTCGGCTATGTCGCCGGCATCGCCATCCTCTGGACCATCGGCCTCATCCTGGTCCTCGTCGGGCTGGTCCTGTGGCTCCTGGGAGCCGTCGGACACGCCATCGGAGGACGACGGCACTACTGGTAGGCCGGGCCGGAGCCCGGCACCGCAGCCCGCTTCACCGCACCGCTCAGGCGCCGGACGGCCGTACGGGCCGGAGGGTCCACCCCTCCGGCCCGTACGCCGCCGCCCGGGCTCAGACCCCCGCGCCGTGGTCCTCGGGCAGGCCGGTGCCGCCCATGCGCGTCAGCAGGGCGCTGAGGGTCCCGACCTCGGCCGGGGCCCATTCGGGCGCCGCGAACACCTCGGCGGCGACCTGGTCGGCGGCCTTGAGGCAGTCCGCAAGCCGTTCGCGGCCGGCGTCCGTCAGCGCCGCGTAGGCGACGCGGGCGTCGCGGGCGTCCGCCTCGCGGACCACGAGGCCGATCCGCTCCAGCGGGCCCAGCCCCCGGGTCACCCCGGAAGCGGTCAGCCCCAGCGCTCCGGCGAGGTCGACGCGGCGCATGCGGCCGCCCTCCGCCCGCCCGAGGTGGAGCAGGACCATGAAGTCGGCCAGGCTGACCCCGTACAGGGACCCCAGCCGGGAGTCGAACCGTCGCACCAGGGCCGTCTGGGCCTTCACCAGGCGCAGGGACACATCCAGCGCATCACTCATTGCTACCTCCTTGACTCCTCAAGCATCAGGGAAAAAGCTTGAGTAGTCAAGGAGCCGTCGAGCATCTCGGTGCCGGGCCCCCGCGGTGGCGTATCGTCCTCCCGTTCCCGAAACCGGAGGCACCGACCATGGGGCTCGTAGGGCTGCTCCTGCTGAACGGCTTCGCCCTGGCCGCGTTCGCCTTCGGCCGGCTGGCCGTGCGGCTGGTGCGCCGCGCGCCCGTGTGGGCCTACGCGGCCGCCCCGCCACTGGCGGTCGTCGCCACCGGCTGGGCGCTGGGGTGGCTGATGTGGCCCTCGTACGCGGCGGCCCCGGCGGTGCTGCTGTGGTGGCTGGGCGGCCTGATCGGCGCCGTCACCTGGTGGACATGCCAGGCCCGCACCCACCGCCGCCGCCACTGACCCCGGTCCAGGGGCCGTCCGGGAAGCAGCGCCTGGACACCCCCTAGGCTCGCCCCGTGACGACGAACACGGAGACGGGCAGGGGCGGCGGGCGGCTGCTGTACGGGTGCATGGGGCTGGGCGGGAGCTGGGAGCCGGGCCCGTACGGCCCCCGGGACGTCGACGCCGCCGAGGAGGCCGTCCACGCCGCTCGGCATCGGGATCACCGTCTTCGACCACGCCGACATCTACCGGCACGGCAAGGCCGAGGCGGTCTTCGGCGAGGTGCTGGCCCGGACGCCCGGACTCCGGGAGCGCATCACCCTCCAGACCAAGTGCGGCATCCGCCTGCCCGGCCGCGACGGCGGCCCCGGCATGTACGACCTGCGGGGCCCGAGCATCGTCCGGCGCGTCGAGGAGAGCCTCGAACGGCTGCGGACCGACGCCGTCGACGTGCTCCTGCTGCACCGCCCCGACCCCCTGGCCGACCCGGACGAGATCGCGTCCGCCCTGATGTCCCTGCACGGACGGGGACTGGTGCGCGCCTTCGGGGTCTCCAACACGGGCGCCCCGCAGATCGCCCGCCTCCAGGCGCGGCTGGACGTGCCGCTGGTCGCCAACCAGCTGGAGATGAGCCTGCACAGCCGCGCCTGGGTGGAGTCCGGCGTACTGCTCAACACGCCCGAGGGCGCCGGTCACGGCTTCGCACCCGGAACGCTGGAGCACTGCCTCGACCACGGCATCCGGCTCCAGGCCTGGGGCGCGCTCGCCCAGGGCCGGTTCACGGGAGGGCAGCGGACACCGGCCGAGCGGGCCACGGCCGCCCTGCTGGAAGAGCTGGCGCGCAAGAAGGGCACCACCCCGGAGTCGGTGCTGCTGTGGTGGCTGACACGGCACCCGGCGGGCATCGCCCCCGTGATCGGCACGGCCCGCCCCGACCGCATCCGCGCCTGCCGCGACGCGGCCCTGAACCCGCCCGACCTCACGCACGAGGAGTGGTACGGGCTGTGGACCACGGCCCGGGGCGTACCGCTTCCCTGATCACCCGTCCCGCCGGTCATCCGGCCACCCGTCCCGCCGGCCGGGGGCGAGGTGGGCCACCACCTCGGCCAGGTCCTCGCACACCTCCTCGATCTTCAGGCGGACGTTGTTCTGCTCGGTGACCATGGCCGACAGCAGCAGCCCCGTGAGGGCCGCCGCCCCGTTGAGGGCCTGGAGGTTGACCATGACCTCCAGCAGGCTGTGCTGGGCGAAGGGCCCGGCCTGGTCGATCGCCGACCCCACGGCCACCACCGACACCAGCAGGGCACAGGGCGCGCTGCCGGCCAGCTGGAAGCGGACGGCGGCCCAGATCAGGAGCGGGAAGACCAGGAAGAGCAGCGACAGGCTGCTGTGGGTGGTGACGGCGGTCACCACGCCCGCCGCCGCCATCAGTGCGAGGGCCTCGGCCACCCGGTAGGGGTCCCTGGGCGGCCGGGCCCGGCGCAGGACCAGCAGCAGCGGGGTCACCAGCAGCACGCCCATGGTGTCCCCGGCCCACCAGGCCGACCACACCCCCCAGAACTTCGCCGCCGGCAGGTCGCCCGTGAGCAGCAGCGTCCCGGCGCCGCCGGTCGCGCTGACCAGCATCGGCAGCAGGCCGCCGGCGAAGACCAGCGCCAGCCCGTCCCGCAGCCGGTCGAGCTCGGGCCGGAAGCCGACGCGGCGCAGCAGGGCGTACGCGCACAGCGGGGCCAGGGTGTTCCCGAGGACGATGAGGAGGTCGACGGGGCGGAAGGCGGTGATCCCCTCGATGGCGAGGTACGTGCCGAGGGCGATGCCCGGCCAGACCCGCGGTCCGAACCAGAGCAGGGCCGCGAGGGCGATGCCGGTGGGCGGCCACAGGGGCGTGACGACCGAGCCCTCGACGACCACCTGCCGCAGCAGGCCGAGCCGGCCGCTCAGGTAGTAGGCGGCGGCGACCCCGAGGATCCGCAGGAGCGCCTCGGACGGACCCCGCCATTGCACGGTGCGCACCACAGCATCAGACAACAGCCCGGCCGCCGGTGCGGGGCGTGACACGCCCGGCGGGGATCAGGCGCCCGCCGGGCCGTGGCTGAGGACGAGCACCGCGGCGTCGTCGGCGTGGCCGGTGGAGTCGGCCACCTTGATCACCTCGGCCGCCAGCTCGTCCGGGTCGCCGCCCGCCGCCTCCCGGACGATCCGCAGCACCCGCTCCAGGCCCACCTCGATCGGGAACGCCGGGCCCTCGACGACACCGTCGGTGAGCAGGACGATCGAGCCCGGCTCCGTCAGCCGGCGCCGGGTGACCGAGTACCGCGCGCCGGGGACCGTGCCCAGGGGCGGGCCGCCCGCGTCCTCGGCGAGCCCGTACCGGCCGGCGGCGGTGGCCCAGACGGTCGGCACGTGGCCGGCCCGGGCGCTGGCGAGGTCGCCGGTGCACGGGTCGTAGCGGAGCAGGCTGCAGGTGGCGAACAGCTCGCTGTCGAGGGAGAGCAGGACGTCGTTGGCGCGGCCGAGCACCTCGCCGGGATCGGCGACGACGGCCCCCACGGCGCGCAGGCAGACCCTGACCTGCCCCATGAAGGCGGCGGCGGCCACGTCGTGGCCCTGTACGTCGCCGATGGAGAAGGCGAGGGCGTCCTCGGCCACCCGGAACCCGTCGTACCAGTCGCCGCCGATCTCCAGGCCGTGCTGGGCGGGCGCGTAACGGGCGGCCGTGCGCAGCCCCGGCAGGACGGGCAGGGAGGAGGGCAGCATCTCGCGCTGGAGGGCCTCGGCCAGCTCCACCCGGGCGTGCTGGAACCGCGCCCCTTCCCGCGCCTGCGCGCTGAGCCGGCCCAGCATGCTCAGCAGGTCGGCGCTGTCGGGCCGGTGCGGCTGGCGCCGAGGGGTCACGGACCCCTCCGGGGTATGTGCATGGTCTCCCTGCTCCCGCGACGCGAAGATCCAGGGCCATCATATTTCGGCCGGACGGATTCCGCCGGGCGCCCGGTGCGGCAGGGAGCCCCTGAGCGGCCCGTCCCGGCCGGCCGGCGGGGGGTGGGACGATGAGGGGGAGCGGACCGGTACCCGGCCCTGAGAACTCAGGAGGTGTGCCATGCCCGGACGGACCCTGTGCGTGGCCCTCACCGGACTCCTCGCTGTCCCGCTGTACGGCTCCACCTCGGCGGCGGCCAGGACGCTTCCGGCTGACGACTACAAGGTCACGTGTCCGAAGGCCTCGTACTACGACTACACGGACTGCACCGAAGGGCACTTCTTCCTGAGGCCGGGGTACAGCCTTTCCGTCAACCCCACCCACACGGCCGACCAGCTCGTCAGCTCCACCTTCGCGCTGTTCGACGGGGAGGCACCCCACGGCCTTCTGGTCGAGCGCGAGTACGTGGAGAGCGGGAAGTGGAAGCACCTGTGGACGAACAGGGAGGACAAGACCGTGTTCGTCGACCTGAAGGCCATGGCGAGCTTCGCCTCCGACGACGGAAAGAACGTCGTCGTCTACGTCCGGATCGTCCCCGTGGACGGGCAGGGCGTCAACCGCGGGAAGCCCACGGACCTGAAGGTCCACAAGGCCGTCAAGACGGTGAAGCAGAACGGCCGCGTGGTGGTGAACGTCCGGGAGCTCGCCTCCGGCACGGGCGACCTGAGGTTCGGAAAGGTGAGCACGCCCAAGCACGGCTGGATCTCCTTCGAGAAGGGCCGCAAGGAACTGGTCTACAAGCCCTTCAAGGGCTTCAAGGGCGTGGAGAACCTCCAGTACAGCGTGAACTTGTACAACCCGCAGGACCGCAGCAAGTGGGCCACCTCCACCACCGAGACCATCACCTTCAAGGTCGTGAGGTGACCCCGAAGACGTCCACCAGCCGGTAGAAGACCGTCGGGCCGCGGCCTCTGCGTGCCGCGGCCCGTTCCGGCGTGCCGTAGCCGCCGCGCAGGCAGTCGCCTGAGGCGTCGGGGTTCTTGCCGGAGTAGCCTCCGGGACCGTCGGCGGCCTCGCCCGTCACCCGCCGGAAGCCGTCCGGGGTGAGGATCCCGCCTGCCGTCCAGTACGCAGGTCGTCGCCGTCCGCCGATCCCACGGGCCGTCAGCGTGCCCTGATCGCACACGCAGTGACGCCCCGTCGGCGGGAACCGCGATGACCTGATTTGCGTGATCTTGCGTAAGCTCTTGATCGACTCGGGCCTCCGGCCGCCCCTCTCCCGCCGTTCGGCGGGCGGCCGCGTCCAGGTCCCGGGAACCGCACCCACCGAGTAAGAGGAACAACGTGCTCCTGCCCCTGAACCGCCGTCTGGCCGTCAGCGCCGCCCTGCTGGCCACGGTGGCCGCCGTGGTGCCCGCCACCGCCGCCCAGGCCGCGCCCGCCGCCTTCCCGCAGACCGCCGGAGCGGCCGCCGCCACCCTGCCGGATCCCGATCTGGAGGCCGTGGCACAGGCGTTGCGCAACACCACCGCCGCAGGGGCGCCCGGCGCGCTGGCCCGCATCGGCGACGGGAAGAAGAGCCTGGTCGAGAAGGTCGGGGTGCGCGACAAGGTCACCGGCCAGGCCATGGACCCGCAGGCACGCTTCCGGATCGGCAGCGTCACCAAGACGTTCTCGACGGTCGTGCTGCTCCAGCTCGTGGACGAGAAGAAGATCGCGCTGGACCAGCCGGTCAACCGCTACCTGCCCGGGCTGCTGCCCGACGACCGGATCACCGTGCGGCACCTGCTGAACCACCGCAGCGGGCTGGCGGACTACACGAACGCCATGTTCGACAAGACGGTTCCCGGCTTCGAGGCCGTGCGGAACAAGGTGTTCGGCTACGACGAGCTGGTGAAGCTCTCCCTGGCCGAGCCGCGCACGACGGAGCCCGGGGTCGCGTACAAGTACTCGAACACCAACTTCGTGGTCGTCGGCATGCTCATCGAGAAGGCCACGGGCCGCCCGGTGGCCAAGGAGTACGAGCGCCGCATCATCAAGCCGCTGAAGCTGCGCAACACCTCGTACGTGCACCCCGACGCGAAGATCAAGGGGCTGCACACGCACGGCTACCTCACCCCGGACGAGGCCGGCGCCCCGCTGGTCGACTCCACCGAGCAGACGGTGTCGTGGGCCCAGTCGGCCGGTGCGATGATCTCCAACCCGGCGGACCTCGGCACCTTCATGTCCGCGCTCGTGAGCGGGAAGCTCGTGAAGCCCGCCCTGCTGGACCAGATGCTGACGATGACCCCCACCGACGCGACCAACACCCGCTTCTACGGGCTGGGCCTGCGCCGCTACGACCTGTCGTGCGGTACGTCGGTGTACGGCCACACGGGCACCGTGCAGGGCTTCTACACCTACGCCTTCGCCACCCGCGACGGCTCCCGCACGCTCAGCGCCATGGCGAACACCTCGAACCAGGGCGCGGCGAACACCGCCCTGGGCGGCACCCTCGAAGGGGCCTTCTGCGGCAAGAAGCCGGTGAAGGCGAACGCCCGCGGCTTCGCGGCGACGTCGACCCCGGCCCCGGCCGACGTGGACCTGCCGGAGCGCAACGCCCGATGAGGGCGGGCCGCCGCGGGTTCCGGCCCGCGGCGGCCGTGGCCGTCCGGCACCGGCCCGATAGGCTCGGGCGGCGGACGGCCGTCACGTCCGTCACCTGCGTCACCTGCGTCACGTCCGTCATGTTCATGGGGGTTGCACCGATATGACCATCAACCGCCCCGGCCTGCCCGGGGACCTGCCGCCCGCCGAGGTGCTGTGGGCGCGCTGGGCCCTGGTCGCGGTGCTGGAGGCCTCCACCGAGGCGGAGGGCCGGGGCGTCCACCGCAGCGGGCACTGGATCGACGCCGAGGGGCTGCACCTCGACGACTGCGGCTGCACCTGGTGGACCTTCGCCCCGATGGGCGGGGGCCGGTACGTCCTCTACGGCGAGGACGAGTCGAGCGCCGTCAAGTGGCACGAGCCGGGCGTGGACATGCTGGCCCAGGGCCCGGACTGGCTGCCCCACGAGACCCTGCGCGACCTGCTCGGCAGCTGGGAGCTGGGCTGCGTCTACTGGTCCGAGGACGGCACCTGGGCCCGGGCGCCCTACCCGGACGACCTGGACGACGACGGCCTGGACTGCGGGATGAGCCGCTTCACGGAGCACCCGAAGTTCCTGAACCTGCTGCTCTACGGCACCTGGGACGGCTGCCGCTGCGCCCCGTTCGAGGACCGCCAGGAGGCTGCGGCGGCGCTGCTGGACGCCGCCGTGCGCCGCGAGCTCACGCCCGGGGCGCTGGAGGAACTGGCCGCCGGCTGTTCCTGCGGCCACTGGGACCTGCCCGCCATGCTGCGCGCGCTGGACCTCTCCGGGCTGGCACAGGGATCGCCGGCCTCTCCCGCCTCCCCCGCCTCTCCCGCCTCTCCCGTCAGAGGGTGATCCAGTAGCGGCGCTTGGGGCCGACCAGGGTCTCCCGTACGTCTTCCAGGACGCCTCCGCCCCGCTCGATGGTGCGGGCGGAGGCCCCGTTGCCGGGGTCGCAGGTGAGCAGGACCCGGTCCATGCCGAGCAGCCGCGCCTCGTGCAGGACCTCGCCGAGGGCCCACCCGGCCAGGCCGCGTCCGCGCGCCGAGGGGCGGACGCCGTAGCCGATGTGGCCGCCCGCGTCGAGCAGGAAGGCGTTCAGGTAGTGCCGCAGGTCGATGGCGCCGAGGTAGGTGTCGCCCTCGGTGATCCACCAGTGGGTGGCGTGGACCCGGCCCTGCTCGACGGGTGCCGTCCGGTCGGCCCGGCCGATCAGCCTCTCGGTCCAGTCGGCGAAGCCCCGCAGGGTCGTGACGTCGTCGTCGGCGCCGAGCCCGGCCCCGTCCATGTGGGCGTCGGGCCCCCATTCCTCCTGGGCGGAGAGCCAGGAGGAGTACAGGCGGGGGGTGGGGGTGACCAGTTCGGGCATGCCCCGGACCGTAACAGTCCGATGATCCGACTCCGCAATCCGGCTCGGGTCACGCCCACCGGCTGATGCCGAAGCCCTCCCCCTCCCGGTGGACCTCGACGGCTCCCCCGCCGCCGAAGTGGGCGGGCACCACCAGCTCCCGCAGCTCCGCGGCGCGCCCGAGGACCTGCCGCCGCGTGGCCGCGGCCTGCCGCGGGTCGGCGCAGAAGCAGCTGTTGCAGGAGGGGGCGAGGATCTGGACCGGGCTGTGGACGAGGTCGCCGACGAAGACGGCCCGGTCGGTGCCCGAGGCCAGCCGCAGCACCGACGAGCCGGGGGTGTGGCCGGGGGCGGCCTCCAGGGTGAGGTGCTCGTCGATGCGGTGGGCCCCTTCCCAGAGCACGGCCTGGCCGGCCCGGTGCACGGGCGCGATGCTGTCCTCGTAGATCAGCCGGTCGTCCTCCCGCACCCCCTTGGCGTAGCCGCCGCGCGGGCCGAAGTGGTGGTCGTCGGCGGCCGGGATCAGGTAGCGGGCGTTGGGGAAGGCGGGGACCCACTCCCCGGCGGCCTCGACGGTGTTCCATCCGACGTGGTCGGCGTGCACGTGCGTGTTGACGACGTAGTCGACGTCCCGGGGGTCGACGCCCGCACGGGCCATGGCCCCGAGGAAGTCGCCCTCCCGCCGGTGGAACAGCGGGGCACCGGGCCGTTCGCGCCCGTTGCCCACCCCGGTGTCGACGACGACGGTGGTGCCGCCGCTGCGCAGGACCCAGGTCTGCAGGGCCATCACCGCGCGGCCGTCCTCCGCCCGCATGTGGTCGGGGGCCAGCCAGTGCTCGTTGTCCTTCCACATCCGCTCCCCCGCCTCGGGGACCAGGTCCGCCACGGGGCCGAAGGGCCCCTGCCACTCGATCACCCGGATGACCTCGACGTCGCCGAGCACCATGCTGTTTCCGTTCGCGTTGTCCATGATCATCACCGTACGGAGGGCCCGGTGAGCGGCTCAATGCTCCGGACGCTCTCCGGGATACGGGAGCGGCTCACGCGGGGTGCGCTGGATAGGGTGGCGCGGTGGATGTGGTGAGCGACGCGATCTCGGCCGTACGGGTCGGCAGGCCCTCGTCCGACCGGATGCGGGTGGACGGCAGCTGGTGCGTGCGGTTCGCCCCGTACGACGGCGCCGGCTTCCACGTGGTCCTGGAGGGCGGCTGCTGGCTGCTGCCGGACGGCGGCCCGCCCGTGTCGCTGGGCGCGGGTGACGCGGTGCTGCTCCCGCACGGCACGGGGCACGTGATCGCGGACTCCCCCGCCGACGCGCGGGCCGTGGCGCGGGCGGTGCCGTTCGAGTCGGTCCGGGCGGCGTGGCGGCGGACCGGGCCGGGGGGCGGCGGCGCCGGCGGGGTGGTGGAGATGCTGTGCGGCAAGTACCGGCTCGACCGCAGCCGGGCGCATCCGCTGATGGCGGAGCTGCCCGCGGTGGTGCACCTGCCGAACCGGGTGGGGAGTCACCCCGAGCTGCGCTCCGCGATCGATCTGCTGGGCCGCGAGCTGGGCGGGCAGCGGCCGGGGGGCGGTGTCGCGGTGCCCAGCCTGCTCGACCTGCTCCTCGTCTACATGATCCGGTCCTGGCTGACCGCCGGGGGCACGGCGGGCAGCTGGCCGGCCGTGCTGGGCGACCCGGTGGCGGCCGCCGCGCTGCGGGCCCTGCACGCGGATCCGGCCGCCCCCTGGACCAACGAGCGGCTGGCCGCCGAGGCGGGGGTCTCCCGCCCGACGCTGGCGCGGCGGTTCACCGCCCTGGTGGGGCGGCCGCCGATGGCGTACCTCACCTGGTGGCGGCTGAACCTCGCCGCCGGCCTGCTGCGCAGCACCGAGGACCCGCTGGCCGCGGTGGCGCGCCGGGTCGGCTACGGCACGCCGTACGCCCTGTCGCACGCCTTCAGCCGCGAGTTCGGCACGACGCCGGGCCGGTACCGGGCCCGGGAGGCGGCCGGCGCGCCGCACGCGGAGGGCCGGGGGGGGGGGGGGGGGGGGGGGGGCGGGCGCACCCCCCCCCCCCCCCCCCCCCCTCTCCCCCCCCCCCCCCCCCACCCCCCCCCCCTCCCCCCCCCCCCCCTCCCCCCCCCCCCTCCCCCCCCCCTCCCCCCCCCCCCCCCCCCCGTCCCCCCCCCCCCCCCCCCCCCGGGCGCGGA
>NZ_JBWKEZ010000074.1:0-37220 GCF_056434525.1 Streptomyces sp. NPDC044002 | reverse complement strand
TACCCCCGCTAAAGGGCGGCGTGTTGTTCTCCTGAGGGCTGGTTCCCCCGGGCGCTCAGCGGCCCGGGGGGGGGGGCCCCCCCCCCCCCCCGGGCCGGGTGCCCGGGGCACGGGCGTCAGACGCGGAACGGCCCGGTCACCTCGTAGGTGATGCCGCCGGTCGAGGAGCCGCTCGTACCGCGCTGGCTGCTGAAGTACAGCCGGCTGCCGTCGGGGGAGAAGGCGGGGCCGGTGATCTCCGAGGAGGACTGGCCGGTGATCCGCAGGAAGGGCGCCACCACGTCGTCCGGGGTGATCACGCAGATCTCCATGTTGCCGCCGTCCTCGGCGACGTACAGGTCCCCGTACGTCGAACCGGTGACGTTGTCGACACCGGTCAGCGGCGCCGCGCCGCCGGGGACCAGGGAGTCGTCGTAGGCCAGCTCGTAGGTGCTGTTCGACAGGTTGAGCTGCCAGACCCGGTTGTCGCCCTTGGTGGTGAACCACACGGTGTCGCTCGCGTAGTGGCAGCCCTCGCCGCCGTTGAACTTCTTGGCGGCCGAGACCTGGCTGCGGGTCGCGGTCGGGGAGCCGTCCGGGTCCGGCACGTTCTGCCAGCTGAAGGAGCCGGAGGCGCCGCTCCCGGCGACCATGACCTGGAGGGTGCCGGAGGAGAGGTTGCCCCAGGTGGTGGGCAGGAACCGGTAGAAGCAGCCGTTCGTCTCGTCCTCAGTCAGGTAGACCACCTGGCGGACCGGGTCGGCCGCCGCCGCCTCGTGTTTGAAGCGGCCCATCGCGGGCCGCTGCACGGCCGCGTTCACCCCGTACGGGTCGGTCTCGTAGACGTACCCGAGGCTTACCTCCTCGCACGACAGCCAGGTGTTCCACGGGGTCTTGCCGCCCGCGCAGTTCTGCCGGGTGTTCGACAGGATCCGGTACGCCCCGGTGACCGTGCCCGAGGAGTTGAACTTCACCGCGCTCGCGCCGCCGCTCGGGTTGATCTCCGAGTTCGACACGTAGATCCAGCCGCTGCCGTCCGCGAAACACGCGCCGCCGTCGGGGGCGCTGTGCCAGGTGTACGAGGTGCCGCTCACCGTCTGCGAGGAGCGGGCTATGACCCGGCTGCTGAACCCGGACGGGAGCATGATCCCGTTGGCGTCCGCCGAGCCGAGGGCCCCGTAGGGCCCGGCGCCCGGCTGGGCCGGGGCGGCGTACGCGGCCCCGTGGCTGAGGGTTCCGGCGAAGGCGGCGGCGGAGGTGCCGATCACGGCACCGCGCAGGAAGGTACGACGTTCCACGGTCACTCCTGTGGGAGGAGGGCCCCCGCGTCCGGCCGGGCGCGGGGTCGCATGCGTCGAGGAACCTAGGGGCGCAGCATGGACGGGACGCCAACTCCCCATGACGCCGGAGCGACCGGCACACGGGCAGTCGCCGCAGCCCGCCGGGCTGCCGGACGCCGCCCTTCCAACGTCTCTGACCTGCGGAAACGAGATACCTGAAAAAACTTCTCCGGGCAGCGATGAGTTCTGCCGGTGCCCCGGGTCTACCCCTTCGACAACGCACCGCGTACCGCGCACCACGCACCACGCCACACCTGAGAAGAGGAACCGAGATGACCCAGATGATCTTCGTCAACCTGCCGGTGAAGGACCTGGACGCCGCGAAGGCCTTCTGGGAGAAGCTCGGCTACTCCTTCAACCCGCAGTTCACCGACCACACCGCCGCCTGCATGGTCGTCAGCGACAGCATCTTCGCGATGCTGCTGACCGAGGAGAAGTTCAAGGAGTTCGCCACCAAGCCGGTGGCCGACGCCTCGAAGACCACCGAGGTCATGGTCGCGCTCAGCGCCGACAGCCGGGAGAAGGTCGACGAGGTCGTCGACGCCGCCCTCGCGGCCGGCGCCGTCGAACCCCGCCCCGTCATGGACCTCGGCTTCATGTACGGCCGCACCTTCGAGGACCTGGACCACCACGTGTGGGAGTTCGTGTGGATGGACCCGGCCGCGGTCCAGGGCTGATGCCCTACGGGGCGGAGGCGGTCCGCACCGGGTACGTCCGGACCGCCACCTCCTCGTCGTCCAGGCAGCGCCCCGACTCCAGGTCGAAGCGCTGCTTCAGCAGCGGTGAGGCCACGAAGGGCCGCCCCTGCGCCCGCCCCACCAGCCCGCGCGACAGGACGTGCGCGCCGGTGAAGGGGTCCTGGTTGCCGATCGCGTACGGGCGCCCCGCGCGGTCGAGGAAGACCGCGGCCTGACTCCCGTCGGGCAGCAGGGCCGCGACCCCGCGCCCCGGGACGAGAGCCGACAGCGGGCACACCGTCAGCCAGCCTTCGGCCACCTTCAGTTCCACGGTCATCGGGCCGGTCCTCCAATGGTCAGGACGGCCAGGTCGGGCTTGACCTGGCCGCGCTCGGGAACGAACTTCACGGTCGGGTCGGGCGCGCCGGGCGCGTTGACGAAGGACACGAACCGGCTCAGCCGCTCCGGGTCCGACAGGGTCTCGGCCCACTCGTCGCGGTAGTGCGCCACGTGGTCGGCCATCAGGGCCTCCAGCTCGTCGCACAGCCCCAGCGAGTCGTGCACCACCACGTCCCGCAGGTGGTCCAGGCCGCCCTCCAGCCGCTCCAGCCAGGTGGACGTCCGCTCCAGCCGGTCGGCGGTGCGGATGTAGAACATCAGGAACCGGTCGATGAGCCGCACCAGTTCGGCGTCCGACAGGTCCTGGGCCAGCAGGTCCGCGTGGCGCGGCGTCGCCCCGCCGTTCCCGCCGACGTACAGGTTCCAGCCGCTCGCCGTCGCGATCACCCCGAAGTCCTTGCTCTGCGCCTCCGCGCACTCGCGGGCGCAGCCGGACACCGCGGACTTCAGCTTGTGCGGGGCCCGCAGGCCCCGGTAGCGCAGCTCCAGGTCGATGGCCATCCGGACGCTGTCCTGCACCCCGTAGCGGCACCAGGTCTGCCCCACGCAGGACTTCACCGTCCGCAGGGCCTTGCCGTACGCGTGCCCGGACTCGAAACCGGCGTCGACCAGCCGCGCCCAGATCCGCGGGAGCTGGTCCACGCTCGCGCCGAACAGGTCGATGCGCTGACCTCCCGTGATCTTCGTGTAGAGGCCGAAGTCGCGGGCCACCTCCCCGATCACGATCAGCTTGTCGGGGGTGATCTCACCGCCCGGGATGCGCGGGACGACCGAGTACGAGCCGTTGCGCTGGAGGTTGGCGAGGAAGTGGTCGTTGGTGTCCTGGAGGGCCGCCTGCTCCCCGTCCAGCACGTAGCCGCTGGCGCCCAGGGTCGGGGCCAGGGAGGCGATGACCGAGCCGACGGCGGGCTTGCAGACCTCGCAGCCGTCGCCGCCGCGCGCCTCCTCGCGGCCGTGCCCGTCCAGGATGTCCTGGTACGAGGTCAGGCGCCGGGTGCGGACGATCTCGTACAGCTCCGCCCGGGTGTACGGGAAGCAGCCGCACAGCCCCTTGTCGGCGGCCGCCGGCAGCAGCTGGCCGATCACCTTCAGGCAGCTCCCGCAGCCGGTGCCGGCCTTGGTGCACTTCTTGACCTCGGGCAGGGTGGCGCAGGCGGTGATGGCCTTCTTGGTGACGTTGTGGCAGGAGCAGATCACCGCCGTGTCCGGCAGCGCGGACGGGCCGAGCGCGACGGGCGCGCCGGCCCCGGCGGGCAGCACCAGCTGCTCGGGGGCGACCGGCGGGACGCTGCCGGTCAGCGGGCGCAGCAGCCCGTACGCGTCGGCGTCGCCGACCAGCACGCCGCCCAGCAGCACTCCGCCGGGGGAGACGACCAGCTTCTTGTAGACGCCGGAGCGGGAGTCCGACCAGACCACGTCCAGGCTGCCCTCGGCGGTGCCGTGCGCGTCGCCGAAGGAGGCCACGTCCACGCCGAGCAGCTTGAGCTTGGTGGACAGGTCGGCCCCGGTGAACTCCTTCTCCCGGCCCAGGAGGTCCTCGGCGGCGGTCTCGGCCATCTCGTAGCCGGGCGCGACCAGCCCGTAGACGCGGCCGTCGACGGCCTGCGCGCACTCGCCGATGGCGTACACGTGCGGGTCGGAGGTGCGGCAGCGGGCGTCGACGGTGATGCCGCCGCGCTCGCCGACGGCCAGGCCGGCCGCGCGGGCCAGCTGGTCGCGGGGGCGGACCCCGGCCGAGAACACCACCAGCTCGGTGTCCACGGTGGAGCCGTCCGACAGGCTCATCCCGCACACCGAGCCGTCCTCGCCGGTCAGCACCTCCTGCGTGCCGACACCGGTGTGCACGGTCAGGCCCATGGACTCGATGGTGCGAAGCAGGGCCGCGCCGCCGCCCTCGTCCACCTGGACGGGCATCAGGCGCGGGGCGAACTCCACGATGCGGGTGGCGAGCCCGAGCCCCTGGAGGGCGCCCGCCGCCTCCAGCCCGAGCAGGCCGCCGCCGACGACGGCTCCGTTGGACCGGGTCTTGGCGTACTCCTCGATCGCGAGGAGGTCCTCGATGGTGCGGTACACGAAGCAGCCCGGGGCGTCCTTGCCGGGGACGGGCGGCACGAAGGGGTAGCTGCCGGTCGCCAGCACGAGCACGTCGTACGGGACCACCCGCCCGGAGCGGGCGGTGACGGTGCGGGCGGCCGTGTCGACGTGCTCGGCGGGGTCGTCGAGGTGCAGCTCGATGCCGTGCTGCTCCATGAAGCCGGCCGGGGTCAGGGAGAGGTCCTCGGGGGTGCTCCCGGAGAAGTACGAGGTGAGGTGGACCCGGTCGTAGGCGGGCCGGGGCTCCTCGCACAGCACGGTGATCCGGTGCGTCGCGGTGGCCCCGCGCTCGGCGAGGGCCTCCAGGTAGCGCTGGCCGACCATGCCGTGTCCGATGAGCACGATCGCGGGCAGGGGCTCGGGCACGGTCATCAGTGGCCTCCGTCGTCGGTGAGCAGGTGGAACGGGTCGTGCGGGGCGGTCAGGAACTCGTCGCCCTCCCAGGTGCGGGCGAGGGCCCCCACCGTGGAGAGCTCGCCGAGCAGCACCCCGCCGACCAGCCGGTCGCCGCGCAGGACGACCTTGCGGTAGGTGCGGCGGGTGGCGTCCGCGAGGCGGAGCACGTCGTCGCCGGGGAGCGGGGTGGGGTCGCCGAACGCGGCGAGGTCGAAGGGGCCGGGGCCGCCGGCCGTGGGGAGGGTGAGGCGGGTGAGGGCGCGGGTGCCGGTGTACTCGGCGTCGTCCCCGCGCAGCACCGCCGCGAGTGCGTCGGCCTGCTCCAGGGCGGGCCCGGCCAGTCCGTACACCCGGCCGTCGTGCTCAGCGCAGTCGCCGATGGCGTGGACGCGCGGGTCGCTCGTGCGCAGCCGGCCGTCGACCACGACGCCCTTGCGGACCTCCAGCCCGGCCGCCTGGGCGAGCCCGACGCGCGGACGGACCCCGCAGGCGAGGACGACGACGTCGGCGTCGAGCCGGTACCCGTCGGCCAGCTCGACCCCGGTCACCCGACGGGGGCCCTGGCCGGGCGGGACCCGGCCGGGCGTGTTCAGCCTCGCCGGCGTTGGAGGACCGGGGTCCCGGGCGGGCGTGTGCAGCCTCGCCGGCGTTTGAGGCGCGGGGTCCGGGGCGGAGCCCCGGGGAACGGAGGAAGGGCGGGGAGGGGAGGAGGCGCCGCGCAGCGCACCCGCCGGGCCGGCCGGCACGCGGCCCGGGGACGAAGCCCCGCGCGGCGCCGCACCCGTCGTGGTCAGGCCCCTGACCCGGCACTCGGTGTGGATCTCCACCCCGAGCGCCGTGAGGTGGTCCCGCAGCAGCGCGGAGGCGTCGGCGTCCAGCTGCCGCTCCATCAGGCGCTCCGCCTGCTGGGCGAGGACCACCTGCGCACCCCGCGCGGCCAGCGCACGGGTCGCCGAGACGCCCAGCAGCCCGCCGCCGATCACCACCGCCCGCAGGCCCGGGCGTACGGCCGCCGCGAGGGCCAGGCAGTCGTCCATGGTGCGGAACGCGTGCACCCCCTCGGGGAGTTCCCGCCCGTCGGGGGCGAACAGCCCGCGCAGCGGCGGCAGCACCGGGTTCGAGCCGGTGGCCAGCACCAGGGTGCCGTACCGCTCCACCGAACCGTCGTCGCAGTGCACGGCCCGGTCCGCGCGGTCGATCCGCACCGCCCGGACGCCCCGGCGCAGCGCCGGGCCGGGGGCCGGGAGCGCGGTGACCTCGGGGGCGTACCGGCCCGCCAGCACCTCGGCCAGCAGGACCCGGTTGTAGGGGGCGTGGGTCTCCTCCCCGAGCACGGTCACCGCCGCTCCGGGGCCCAGCCGCGCAGCGAGCCGCAGGCCCGCCAGGCCGCCGCCGATCACCACCACACGCTGTTCCGAGGTCATGGCACGAGCGTGCGGGCGGGCTGTTTCCCCGCCGCATCGCCCCTGTTACCCGGACGGAACACCGACCTCAGCGCCCGTGCCGGGGGTTCGTGAGGCCGGGGAACCTCAACCTTTGCGCAAGTTTCCGGGGATCGATGGTCCCTGCACCGATGCGGTACCTAGGGTCGTGGCCGTGCCTGACATATCAACGACCATGATCATCGTGCTGTGCGTGGCCGCCGCTGCGGCCGGCTGGATCGACGCGGTGGTGGGCGGCGGCGGACTGCTGCTCCTGCCGGCCCTGCTGCTCGGCCTGCCGAACGCCCAGCCCGCCGCCGTCCTCGGGACCAACAAGGCGGTGGCCATCGTCGGCACCGCCGGCGCGGCCGTCACCTACGTGCGCAAGACCCCGGTCGACGTGAAGCTCGCCGTCCGCATCGGACTGGCCGCGCTCGCCGGATCGGTGGGCGGCGCCGCGCTCGCCGGCGGGATCAGCAAGGACGCCATGCGGCCGCTGATCATGGGGGTGCTGGTGGTGGTCGCCGCGGTGGTCATCTTCAAGCCGGGCTTCGGCGCCGCCCCCGCCGCCTCGCCCGTCTCCCGCGGCCGCGTGTTCCTCACCATCGCCCTCGCCGGCCTGGGCATCGGCTGCTACGACGGCCTCATCGGGCCCGGTACCGGCACCTTCCTGGTGCTGGCCCTGACCGCCCTGCTCCACCTCGACCTGGTCACCGCCTCCGCCACCGCCAAGATCGTCAACTGCTGCACCAACGCCGGCGCGCTCGCGATGTTCGCCTACCAGGGCATGGTGTTCTGGCAGCTGGCCGCCCTGATGGCCGTCTTCAACCTGGCCGGCGGCATGGTCGGCGCCCGGATGGCACTGAAGAAGGGCAGCGGCTTCGTCCGCGGCGTCCTGCTCACCGTGGTGGGCGCCCTGGTGGTCAAGCTCGGCCTCGAACAGTGGGGCTAGAAGGTCCCGGTCTCACGACACCCCCGTCAGGTGGGCGAAGACGACCACGTTGCCCTGGTAGCCGGTGCGCGGCGAGAACGCGCCGCCGCAGGTGATCACCCGCAGCTCCGCGCGCGGCGAGGGCCCGTACACGCGCCGGTCCGGGAAGGCCCCGGCGTCGTACACCTCGACCGCGTGCACGGTGAACACGGCCGTCCGCCCGTCCGCCCGGTCGACCTCCACCGAGGCCCCCCGGCGCAGCGCGCCCAGGTGGTAGAAGACCGCCGGGCCGCTGGCGTGGTCGACGTGCCCCGCGATCACCGCGGTGCCCGTCGCGCCCGGCGCGGTCCCGTCCCGGTACCAGCCGGCGAGCTCCCGGCGGGCCGGCGGGGGCACTTCGAGGCTGCCGTCGCGGTCCAGGCCCAGCCCGGTCAGCGGGGCGTCCACCCGGATCGACGGGATCCTGATCCGCACCGGCGGTGAGCCGGGGAGCGGGTCGATGCTCCCGGCGTAGAGGGGCTGCGCGCTCAGCGCCTCGGCGGCGGAGGGCAGCGGGGGTCGCACGGTCACGGCCGAGCCGCTGCCGATGAGCCAGACCCCGGCGCACACGGCTGCCGCGACCAGCCCGGCCCGCGCCGCGAGCGCCCCGGCGGAGCCCCTCGCGCGGACTCCGGGGCGTCCGCTCCCCCGGGCCCGGGGGCGTCCCCGCAGAGCCGGGAAGCCGCCACGCATGCGCCGTACCCCCTCGTCTCGCCGTTCCTGGAGTGGCCGTCGCCCGTCCCCGCGAACGGGGGGACCTCGCGGGGCGGGCGACGGGGGGCGGTACCGGTCGGACCGCGGCCGCAGCCGCGGTGGGCGCCCGTCAGCTCCGCGTGCCGCTCGCCCGGCGACGCAGGAGCCAGGTACCGCCGACGGCGGCCGCGGCCAGCACTGCCGCTCCCGCCGTGATCTTGGCGGGGTCGGTGGCGGTGGTCGTGCCACCACCCACCCCGGTCCGTACGTGGCCCTGCGGGCCGCGTTCGGTGACGACCAGGTCGCCGGTCGCGAACTTGCCGTTCGCGCAGGTGGCGCCGATTCCGTAGGTGCCCGGCCGCAGGCCCTGACCGATCCGGAACCGGCCCGTGACCACGTCCTCGCGGCCGCCCGGGGCCAGCTCGAAGCGGCCGCCCTCCACCGTGCTCGCATCACCCTCGGCCCGGCTGCCCCGGCCGCAGGCCTTGGTGTGCACGGTGACGGTGGCGCCCGGGGCGGCGGATTTCGGCCGGACCTCCAGCACGGCGAAGTCCCCGGGCGCGAAGGCCGTCATGCCGAGCTCCGCGGCGGCCACCGCCCCGGCGACCGGCCCGGCGAAGGCGACGGCGGTCAGCGCGGTGGCGGTGAGCACGTGGGCGGTGCTGCGGCGCATGGGTACTCCAGGGGACACGGGGTCGTGTTCCGAGGAAAACCGGCCCGCCCGCCCACCGCCTGCCGAGCCTGCGCCAGATCCCGCCGCCGACGCCCCGCCGAACCGTATCCGCGCAGGTCAGAGCCGTGTAGGGGCATCCGTGTCCGCCCACGCCGTCCGGGTGACGTCAGGCCGGCGGCAGGGTCACGACGGCCGCCGCGCCCGCCGGCCGCGGGTTCGACAGGGTCACCTCGGCGCCGATCACCTGGGCCTGCCCGAACGCGATCGTCAGCCCGAGCCCGGTGCCCTGGCCCCGCTCCGGCGTCCCCGTCACGAACCGCCTCGGCCCCTCGCGCAGCAGGGCCGGGGGATAGCCCGGACCGTCCTGGTCCCGGACGGTCACCGAGGTCCCCGACACCGTCACCGTGATCGGGCCGCTCCCGTGCCGCCGGGCGTTGACCAGCAGGTTCGTCAGGATCCGCTCCAGACGCCGGGCATCGGTGCGCACCCGCACCCCGCCCGGCCCTCCGGCGGTCCCGTCCGCGCCGACCACCTCCGCCGCCACCCCCGACCGCTCCGCGATCGAGGCCACCAGCGGTCCCAGCACGTGCTCCTCCAGCCGCGCCTCCTCCCGGTCGGCGTCCAGCCGGGCCACCTCCAGCAGGTCCTCCGTCAGGGTCCGCAGCGCCGCGACCCGGTCTCGGACCAGCTCCGTCGGCCGCCCGGCGGGCAGCAGCTCGGCCGCCGTGTGCAGGCCCGTCAGCGGGGTGCGCAGCTCGTGCGCCACGTCCGCCGTGAACCGCTGCTCGGCCTCCAGCCGCTGCTGGAGACTGGCCGCCATGGTGTCCACCGCCGAGGACAGTTCGGCCACCTCGTCCCGGGTCCCCGGCGGCCCCGACGGGCCGATCCGCGCGTCCAGGTCGCCCGCGCTGATCCGCCGGGCGGTCTCGGCGGCCGTCCGCAGGTCCTTGCTGAGCCGGCTGGCCAGCAGCGCCCCGCCGACCGCCGCCAGCGCCACCACGCCCGTTCCGGAGGCGGCCAGCTGCGCGTCCAGCTCCTCCAGCTCGGCCTGCTCGGCCGCCAGGGACTGCCGTACCGTCAGCACGTGCCCGCTGCCCACCGGCCGGGCCGCCCACACCGCCGGGTCCGGTCCGGTCAGGTCCAGGTAGGTGGTTCGGCGGCCGTCCAGGGCGGCCCGGCGCAGCTCCTGCGGGGTGGAGGGGCAGTCGACCCGGGCGTCGGCCTCCCCGACCTTGTCGGAGTCGAGCCGTCCGGTGATCTCGTAGATCTGCCGCACGCGGACGAGCTGCTCGACCGCGCTCTTGCGGGCGGCGTCGGACACCTGGCGGGCCCGGGCCTCGTGGATCAGGACGCCGATGGTGACGGCGACCAGCGAGCAGCCGGCCGCCAGCAGGGCGGCGATCTTCCAGCGCAGGCCGAGGGCGCGTAGCCGGCGCCGGCAGTCGGCGGGCGAGACCGGGAACCGGGCCCTCACGAGGGGTCCCGGGGCTTGGTGTAGCGGCGCTCGTCGTTGACCACCGTCATCCGGGTGCCGTCCCAGCGGTAGCGGACGGCCTGCTCGGAGCCGTCGTCGGGGGCGGTGCGCACCAGCAGGTCCCGGCCGATGGACTCGGCGGCCATCCGCCGCCCGATGGTGAACAGGACGGGGACGATCCCCTTTCCCCGGGCGGCGTACACGCTGATCGCGGTGCGGCCGCTCTCGGTGTCCGCGGCGACGACCATCTCCTTGTGCCCGTCCCCGGTCAGGTCGAGGAAGACCGGCGGGCGGATCCCGGACCGGCCCGGGGCGTTGATCACCCCCTTGCCGGCGAGGAGCTTCATCCGCTTGTCCGCCTTCACCACGGCCATCACGTCCACCGCGGCCAGTCCCCCGGGGCCCACCTCGGGCCCGTCCGGCAGCGGCGCGGGCGGCGGCTGGCGGGTGCCGGTGGCCGCCCCCGGCGCGCGCGGGGAGTCCTCGGACCAGGCCGGCCACAGGGCCTGCGGCTGCGGCTGCGGGGAGACCGGCGCCACCGGCTCGCCCTCGGCGAGCCCGCCGGGTGCGGCGCAGCCCGCCGACGCCGACGCGGCGGCGCAGAGCAGCAGGGCGGCGGCGGTGGCGGCGGCGCCGCGGGAGCGGTGGGGGGATCGCGTCATGGGGGAGCGGGGGTGGGGTCGGGAAACGGGCGGAACCTGACGTTATGGGGCGCCCGTCACGGGAGCCGGGAGATTGTGTAACAGCGGTGCGTACGGTGGTGGTGCGCGGCGAAGAGAGGCCTTTGGGCCCGGACCCGCACCGTCCAGTAGTAGTCGAGGGAGGGACCTGTGGCATCGGTCGATCGGCCGGGATCCGGAGCGGGAACCGGACCGGGCATGCTGCCGTTCTTCGTGTACGGGACGCTGCGGCCGGGGGAGGTCAACCACGACCTGTTCCTGAAGGGCCGGACGGCGGCCGAGGAGCCCGCCCGGCTGCCGGACGCGGCGCTGTACGAGGGGCCCGGCTATCCGTACGCCGTCGACCGCCCCGGCTCCGCCATAGCCGGGGAGCTGATCACCGCCGCGCCGGGGGAGTACGCGCAGCTGCTGGTCGCGCTGGACCTGCTGGAGGAGTACGCCGGCCCGGGGCGCCCGGGGAACGTCTACGACCGCGTCGCCCGCGAGGCCGTGCGCCCCGACGGCAGCCGGGTCCGGGCCTGGGTCTATCTGGCGGCCGCCCCGCTGGCCCGCCGCCTCGCGCAGACGGGCACCGAGATCCCGGGCGGGGACTGGCTGCGGCGGTAGCCCCCGGCGGTCCGGCGGGTCAGAGCCCTTCGGCGCCGCGGTTGCGCAGGCGCTGCCCGTACTGCTGGAGCACCCACAGCTCCTGCTGGATCGCCGCGTGCTGCTCCGGCGGGGCCTGCGGGCTCAGCCGGGTCATGGCGCCCTGGATCTCCAGGACCCGGCGGTCGACGGCGCGCAGCCGGACCTGCACGAGCTGGACGCCCGCGTAGACCTCGTCCACCGTCTTGGTGTGGATGGCCTCCACCGCCAGCTCCGTGACCATCGCGCGGACGGTGTCGTTCGGCGCGGCCTCGCGGACCCGGGCCAGGTAGTCCTCGGTGCCCTGCGCCGCGCCGCCCGCGTCCTGGATGGCCTGGCGGACGGCCGCGTAGGGCGGGGCGGTGAACTCGTCGGTCCCGTACGCGTCGAAGGCGGGGGAGACCAGGGCCGGCCGCTGGAGCGCCAGCTTGAGGAGCTCGCGCTCGGTGCGGTGGGCGGGGCTGCGCAGGTTCAGCGCGGGCCCGCCGCCGACGGACGCCGGCGGCGGAGCGGGGACCGGCTCCTGGGCGCGGCCCCGGCCCTGCTGCTGCGGCTGGTTGCCGCGCTCGCGGGCCCAGCGCGCCAGCTGCGCCACCCGCTTGACCACGAACTGCTCGTCGAGGATGCCCAGCATCCCGGCCAGCTGGACGGCCGACTCGTGCTGGATGGAGAGGTCCTTGATGCTGGCGACGACCGGCGCGGCCTCGGCCAGCGCGGCCGCCCGCCCCGCCGGGTTCTCCAGGTTGTGCCGGCCCACGATGTGCCGCAGGGCGAACTCGAACAGCGGGGTGCGGGCGTCCACCAGCCCGGCCACCGCCGCGTCGCCCTGCGCGAGGCGCAGGTCGCAGGGGTCCATGCCGCCCGGGGCGATGGTGATGGAGGTCTCCGCCGCGAACTTCTGGTCGTCCTCGAAGGCCCGCAGCGCGGCCTTCTGCCCCGCCGCGTCACCGTCGAAGGTGAAGATCACCTCGGCGGTGGCGTTGTCCATCAGCAGCCGCCGCAGGATCTTGATGTGGTCCCCGCCGAAGGCCGTGCCGCAGGTGGCGATGGCCGTGGTGACGCCGGCCAGGTGACAGGCCATGACGTCGGTGTAGCCCTCGACGACCACCGCCCGGGAGGTCTTCGCGATCTCCTTCTTCGCCAGGTCGATGCCGTACAGCACCTGGGACTTCTTGTAGATCGCCGTCTCGGGGGTGTTCAGGTACTTCGGCCCGTTGTCGTCCTCGCGCAGCTTGCGCGCGCCGAAGCCGACCACCTCGCCGCTGATGTCCCGGATCGGCCACATGAGCCGGCCCCGGAAGCGGTCGATGGGCTTGCCGCTGCGGCTGTCCTGGGACAGCCCGGAGAGGATCAGCTCCTTGTCGGAGAAGCCCTTGCCGCGCAGGAACCGGGTCAGGTGGTCCCAGCCGGCCGGGCTGTAGCCCACGCCGAAGTGCTGGGCCGCCGCCTGGTCGAAGCCGCGTTCCGCCAGGAAGCGGCGGGCGATCTCCGCCTCGGCGCCGCCCAGCTGCTCCGCGTAGAAGAGGGCGGCGGCCTTGTGGGCCTCGACCAGGCGGATCCGCTCGCCGCGGCCGCTGGTGCCGGCGGTGTAGCCGCCCTCCTCGTACCGCAGGGTGATGCCGGCCTGGCCGGCCAGCCGCTCGACCGCCTCCGAGAAGGAGAGGTGGTCGATCTTCATGATGAAGTCGAGGGTGTCCCCGCCGGCCTGGCAGCCGAAGCAGTGGTAGAAGCCCTTGCTGGGGCTGACCTGGAAGGACGGGGACTTCTCGTCGTGGAAGGGGCACAGGCCCTTGAGGTTGCCGCCGCCGGCGTTGCGCAGCTGGAGGTACTCGGAGACCACGGCGTCGATCGGGACCGCGTCCCGTACCGCCTTCACGTCGTCGTCGTTGATCCGTCCTGCCACCCGTGAATTCTACGGCCGGGCGGCGGCAAACCCGTCAGGCCCCCTCGGCCGGCACCAGAGACTCAAGCGGAACGGAGGGATCCGCCAGCTTCTCGCGGTCCACCGGCGCCTTCGACCTGATCAGGGCCTGGATGGGCTCGACGACGTCCCACACGTTCACGTTCATCCCGGCCAGCACCCGGCCGTCCGACAGCCAGAACGCGACGAACTCCCGCTTGCCCACGTCCCCGCGCACCAGCACCTGGTCGTAGCCGCCCGCCGGCGCGTACCCGGAGTACTCCAGGCCCACGTCGTACTGGTCGGAGAAGAAGTACGGCACCCGCTCGTACGACACGTCCTGCCCCAGCATCGCCCGCGCGGCGGCCGGGCCGCCGTTGAGGGCATTGGCCCAGTGCTCCACGCGCAGCCGGGTGCCCAGCGCCGGATGGTGGGCGGCGGCCACGTCCCCGACGGCGAAGACGTCCGGGTCGGAGGTCCGCAGCGAGGCGTCCACGGCGATGCCGCCGCCGTGCTCACGGTCCACCAGGGCCAGCCCCGAGGTCTCGGCGAGCGCGGTGCGAGGCGCCGCCCCGATCGCGGCGAGCACCGCGTGCGCCGGGTGCTCCTCCCCGTCGTCGGTGCGGGCGGCCATCACCATGCCGTCCTGGCCGACGATCTCCGTCAGCCGCGCGCCGAAGTGGAACCGCACCCCGTGCTCGGTGTGCAGGTCGGTGAAGAGCCGGCCGACCTCCGGACCGAGCACCGCGTGCAGCGGGGTGGCCAGCGGCTCGACCACGGTCACCTCGGCGCCGTAGCCGCGCGCGGCCGCCGCGACCTCCAGGCCGATCCAGCCCGCGCCCGCGATCAGCAGGTGGCCGTTGTCCCGGCCCAGGGAGGTCAGCGCCTTGCGCAGCAGGTCGGCATGGGCGAGCCGGCGCAGGTGGTGCACCCCGGCCAGGCCGGTGCCCGGGATGTCCAGGCGGCGCGGCTCGGCACCGGTGGCCAGCAGCAGCTTGTCGTAGTGCATCAGGGTGCCGTCACCCAGGCGCACCGTCTTGGCCTCCCGGTCCAGGTGCACGGCGGGCTGGCCCAGGTGCAGCTCGATGTCGGCGCCCGCGTACCAGGACGGCTTGTGCACGAAGACGCTGTCGCGCTCCTCCTTGCCCAGCAGGTAGCCCTTGGACAGCGGGGGCCGCTCGTAGGGATGGTCGCGCTCGTCGCCGATCAGGATCACCCGGCCCGTGAACCCCTCCGCCCTCAGCGTTTCGGCGGCCTTGGCCCCGGCCAGCCCCGCGCCGACGATGATGAACGTCTGGTTTGCGTCGACCACCTGATGCCTCCTCATAACCTGTCGGCCACTTGCGGCCACCTTGCGAGCGTCCCGCACCCAGCCTGCCGCGTGAAGGGGGAATGGCCCGATCGGCTCACCCTTCGGCGCGCCGCCCGCGCCGGGTGAGGCGTGCGTGCAGTGAACGGGCGGCCGCGTCGGTCAGGCAGGCGATCTGGTCGATGACCGCCCGTTTGCGGGCCTTGTCGTCCGCCGCCGCGTCGAAGATCGCCCGGAACTGGGGGTCCAGCCCCTCCGGCGCGCGGGCGCTGAGCGCCTCCGCCAGTTCGGCCAGGACGATGCGCTGGTCGGCCCGCAGCCGTTCCTGCTCGTCGCGCTGCATCACGTACAGGTCGGCCACCGCCTTGAGGACCGCGCACTCGTTGCGCGCCTCGCGCGGCACGACCAGCTCCGCCGCGTAGCGGGTGAGCGGGCCGGAGCCGAACGCCTCGCGGGTGGCGCCCTCGGCGGCCAGGCAGAACCGGCCGATCAGCTGGCTGGTGGCGTCCTTCAGGCGGGCCTGCGCCACGGCGGAGCCGTCGTAGCCGTGCGGCCACCAGTCCTCCTCCATCAGCCGGTCCAGCGCCTCGCGCAGCTCCTCCGGGGAGGTGCCGGCGGGCACGTAGCGGCCGATCGCGACCTGCCAGATGGCGGCCCGCTCGGGCTCGGCGAAGAGGAGGTTCGGGTCGATGTGCCCGGCGTGCAGCCCGTCCTCGAAGTCGTGCACGGAGTACGCGACGTCGTCCGCCCAGTCCATGACCTGGGCCTCGAAGCACTTGCGGTCGGCGGGTGCGCCCCGCCGCAGCCACTCGAAGACCGGCAGGTCGTCCTCGTAGGCGCCGAACTTCACCGAGTCCGGGTCGGTGGGGTGGCCGCCGCGCGCCCACGGGTACTTGGTGGCCGCGTCCAGGCAGGCGCGGGTGAGGTTGAGGCCGACGCTGACCGGGTCGCCGGTGGCCGGGTCGGGCACGAACCGCTTGGGCTCCAGCCGGGTCAGCAGGCGCAGCGACTGGGCGTTGCCCTCGAAGCCGCCGCAGTCCTTCGCGAACTCGTTGAGCGCCTCCTCGCCGTTGTGCCCGAACGGCGGGTGGCCCATGTCGTGGGAGAGGCAGGCCGCTTCGACCAGGTCCGGATCGCAGCCGAGGGCCGCGCCGAGCTCCCGGCCGACCTGCGCGCACTCCAGTGAGTGCGTCAGCCGGGTGCGGGGGCTGGCGTCCCAGTCGAAGGAACGCGTGCCGGGGGTGACGACCTGGGTCTTCCCGGCGAGGCGGCGCAGCGCGGCCGAGTGCAGCACGCGGGCGCGGTCGCGTTGGAAGGCGGTGCGGCCGGGCCGTTTGTCCGGCTCGGCGGCCCATCGCTCGGTGGCGGCCGGATCGTAGGACTCGTAGGCGGGGACGTGCGCGGTGCCTTCCATGCTGAGACGTTAACCGGAGTCACCGACAATCCGAGCAATCCGAACCTACGCGGCCTTTACGCGGTGGCCAGTTCCGGCTCCCGCGCGCTGCGGGCGAGTGCTTCGTCGTAGCGGTGCAGCACCAGCCGGGCGAGCGCCGGGTGCGCGCCGAGCGGGGCCGACGCCGGGCCGGTGGCGGCGGCCGCGCTCGCGGAGGCGAACCGGCCCGGGGCGACGAAGCAGGAGGCCACGGCGGCCCGGTGGTACCCCCGGGCGGCCAGCGCCCGGACGGCGGCCGGCACGCTCGGGGCCGCCGCCGAGGCGTACGCGGGGACCACGGGGACCCCGCCGAGCCGTTCGGAGAGCAGGCCGGCGCCGCGGCGGGTGTCGGCTGCGGAGTCGGGGTCGAGGGACCCGGCCGAGGCCAGCACGACGGCCGTGCCAGGGGTCCAGCCGGCCTCCAGGAGCCGCTCGAACAGGGCCTCCACGAGCAGCGGGTGGGGGCCGAGCGGGCCGGCGGTCCGGATCCGCAGGTGCCCGGCGCGGGCCGCGGCGGCGGGCAGGTCCCGCTTGACGTGGGTGCCGCGTCCGAGCAGCAGCGGCACGAGGACGGCCGCTCCGGCGGTGTCCCGCAGGGTGTCGGCCAGCAGCGGCCGGTTCAGTTCGATGTGGCCGAGGCGGACGTCGAGGGCGGGGCGGAGCTCGCGGACCCGTTCGAGCAGGGCGAGGACGGTGTGCGGGGCGCGCGGGTCGCGGCTGCCGTGGGCCACGGCGACGAGGGTGGGGTGCATGTGGGGACTCCGTGGTGCCGGGCGCGTGGCGGGCGCAGGCCGCTGAGCTGGGTGCCGAGCTGGTCGGTGATCCGGGTCAGCAGCTCGGCCGCGCTGCCGAAGGGGAAGGGCTGGGTGGCGGGAGGGTGCACCGGCTCCGTCATGGACCGATCCTGCGGGGTGCGGATTGCGTGGGCGTTGCGCGGGGGTGACGGGTGGTTTCGTGCTGCTCACTCGGTCATTCGTACGAGTGAAAGGCGGGGCGGGCGGAACTGGGGGGCGGGGGCGGTTCGTCAATCCGTGCGAAAGGCGTGCGGGACGGACGAGGGGGGACCGGTCATGGGGGAGCAGGAGCAGGAGCAGGAGCAGGGGCAGGAGCAGGCGCGGCCGCAGCGGCAGGGGCGGGCTCGCCGGTTCGGGGTCGGCCGGTGGAGGGCGTGGCTGCGGACGGTGCGGGGGCGGCGGCGGGCCGTGCAGGCGGTGATGGCGCTGTGCGTGCTGGCCCTGCTGCCCTCGACGTGGACGCACGCCGTGGCCGCCGACCGGCTGCGGACCACCGCCGCCGCGCCCGACGCCGGGGTGGCGGTGGTCTTCGGGGCCGGCCTGTGGAAGGGCCGCCCGACCCCGTACCTCGCCTACCGGCTCGACGCGGCCGTGGAGCTGTACCGGGCGGGCAAGGTGAAGGTGGTCCTGGTGACCGGGGACAACAGCCGCACGGAGTACGACGAGCCGGGCGCGATGCGGACGTACCTCCGGGAGCGCGGCATACCCGACGACCGGATCGTCAGCGACTACGCCGGATTCGACACCTGGGACTCCTGCGTGCGGGTCCGCGAGATATTCGGGGTGCGCCGGGCGGTCCTGATCAGCCAGCACTTCCACATCCACCGGGCGGTGGCCCTGTGCCGGGCGGCGGGCGTGGACTCCTACGGCGTCGGCGTGGACGACGAGCACGACGCCACCTGGTACTACGGCGGCGCCCGGGAGGTCATCGCGGCCGGCAAGGCGGCCCTGGACGCGGCCTTCCGGCCGGAGCCGAGGTTCCTCGGCCCGAAGGAAGAGGGGGTGTCGCGGGTCCTGGCCGCTCTGGCAGACTGACGCCGCGATCGGCGTATGCCGATTAGTCATATACCGATGTGCAAGCGTCAGGGGTGTGGATCGTGGCTGTGGTGGATCTGAGCGGCAAGGTCGTCGTCATCACCGGTGGGGCCCGGGGCCTGGGAGCGGCGGCCGCGCAGGCAGTCGTCGACGGCGGCGGGCGGGTACTGATCACCGACCTGCTGGAGGCCGAGGGCGCCGAGACCGCCGCCAAGCTCGGCGACGCGGCCCGCTTCCTGCGGCACGACGTGACCAGCGAGGCCGACTGGCAGGCTGTGCTGGACTACGCGGTCGCCGAGTTCGGCCGGATCGACGGGCTCGTCAACAACGCCGGCATCTCCACCGGCCAGTTCCTGGAACACGAGAGCGTCGAGCACTTCCGCCAGGTCATCGAGGTCAACCTGGTCGGCGTGTTCATCGGCATCAAGACCGCGATACCCCTGCTGCGGGCGAACGGCGGCGGATCCGTCGTCAACATCTCCTCCGCGGCCGGCCTCACCGGACTCGCCCTCACCGCCGGGTACGGAGCCTCCAAGTGGGGCGTGCGCGGCCTGTCCAAGATCGGCGCCGTCGAGCTCGCCGAGGCGAAGATCCGCGTCAACTCCGTCCACCCCGGCATGACACTGACCCCCATGACCGCCCCGATCGGCATCCAGACCGGCGAGGGCAACTACCCCGGAGCCCCCCTGGGCCGCGTCGGCGTCCCCGAGGAGATCGCGGCCGCCGTCGCCTTCCTCCTCTCCGACGCCGCCGGCTACATGACCGGCGCCGAACTCGCCGTGGACGGCGGCTGGACGGCAGGCCTGACGGTCAAGTACCTCACCGGCCAGTAGGCCGGCCTCACCGGGTCAAGCGCGCCAGGTCGATCTCGATGTCGAAGGGCACGCTCGTCTTGAGGCGCTCACGGTGGATGCCGGTGGGGACGTAGGTGCGGGTCGTGTCGTCGAGCTCGTAGGCGTGGACCACCGGGAGGCCGTGCTCCTCCTCGACCCGCCAGAAGTGACGGATCCCGGCCCGGGCGTACTTGAAGGGCTTCGTCTCCCGGTCCCGCTCCTGCGACTCCTCGGACACCACCTCGACGACCAGCGAGACGTCCTCGGGGAGGAAGCAGGTCCGGTCCGGGGCGTAGGCGACCGACGCGGCGATCACGTCGGGCTCGGGCCGGCTCTTCACACTCAGCCGCACGGTCATCTGCGCCTCCACCGTGCTCCCCTCCGGAGCCTGGTCCTCCAGCGCAGCGGTCAGGCGTCGGATGACCCGGTCGTGCCAGGACCGCTGGGGCGACATCATGAAGATCAGCGCTCCGTCGATGAGCTCGGTGTGGCGCGGCAGGTTCGGGATGTGGTCGAGATCGTCGGCCTCCCAGCCGCTGGCGCGCGGCGGGTAGAGCCACTCGGGCAGCGTGGCGGTCATGGTCTCCTCCAGTCCTGACGCTGCCAGCGTAGCCATGCCGGGCCGCGGCCGGGGCGGCATCGGGTGCGGTTCACCGCGCGGAGCCGCGCCCAGTGGACATCCGCGTGACCCCCGCCGCCCCGCCTGGTCATCGACCGCCCCGACCTGCGGTTCCCGCCCTCACCGTCCCCGCCGGCCCGTGATGAGGGCTAACACCCCCGCCCGTAACGCGGGCGCGCGGCCCGCGTAACACCCCGGCCGCACCCTGAGGGGCATGCCCAGCTCCCCGGAAGCCACCGCCACCCACTGCCCCTACTGCGCCCTGCAGTGCGGCATGAACCTGCGCCCCGCCCCCGCAGGCGACGCGGTGACCGTCGAGGAGCGCACCGGCTTCCCCGTCAACCGGGGCGCGCTGTGCGGCAAGGGCCGCACCGCCCCCGCCGTGCTCTCCTCCCGGGTACGCCTGACCGAGCCGCTCATCCGCACCCACGCCGGCGGCCCGCTCGTCCCGGCCACCTGGGAGGAGGCCCTCGACGCCGTCGCCGCCGGCCTCGCCCGCACCCGCCGCGCCCACGGCCCCGACGCCGTCGCCGTCTTCGGCGGCGGCGGCCTCACCAACGAGAAGGCCTACGCCCTCGGCAAGTTCGCCCGCGTCGCCCTCGGCACCTCCCAGATCGACTACAACGGCCGCTTCTGCATGTCCTCGGCCGCCGCCGCGCACCAGAAGGCCTTCGGCCTCGACCGCGGACTGCCCTTCCCGCTGGAGGACATCCCCCGCACCGGCTGCCTCGTCCTCGTCGGCTCCAACCCCGCCGAGACCATGCCCCCCTTCGTGCGCTACCTCACCGAACTCAAGGCGAACGGCGGCACCCTGATCGTCGTCGACCCCCGCCGCACCCGCACCGCCGAACTGGCCGACCTGCACCTCGCCCCGCGCCCCGGAACCGACCTCGCCCTCGCCCTCGGCCTGCTGCACCTCGTCGTCGCCGAGGGCCGCACCGACGAGGAGTTCATCGCCGAACGCACCACCGGCTGGGAGGACGCCCGCGCCGCCGCCATGGCCCACTGGCCCGAACTGGTCGAGCGGATCACCGGGATCGCCCTCCCGGAACTCCGGCGCGCCGTCGAACTGTTCTGCACCCCCACCGCCGCCATGGTCCTCACCGCCCGCGGACCCGAGCAGCAGTCCAAGGGCACCGACACCGTCGGCGCGTGGATCAACCTCTGCCTCGCCACCGGCCGCGCCGGCCGCCCGCACTCCGGCTACGGCTGCCTCACCGGCCAGGGCAACGGCCAGGGCGGCCGCGAACACGGCCAGAAGGCCGACCAGCTCCCCGGCTACCGCAAGCTCACCGACCCCGCCGCCCGCGAACACGTCGCCCGCGTCTGGGGCGTCGACCCGCAGAGCCTGCCCGGCCCCGGCCGCAGCGCCTACGAACTCCTCGACGCCCTCGGCGGCGACGTCAAGGCCCTCCTCCTCATGGGCTCCAACCCGGTGGTCTCCGCCCCCCGCGCCGCCCACGTCGAAGACCGCATCCGCTCCCTGGACTTCCTCGCCGTCGCCGACGTCGTCCTCTCCGAGACGGCCGCCCTCGCCGACGTCGTCCTGCCCGTCACCCAGTGGGCGGAGGAGACCGGCACCACCACCAACCTGGAGGGCCGCGTCCTGCTGCGCCGCCGCGCCCTCACCCCGCCCCCCGGCGTCCGCGGCGACCTCGACGTCCTGCACGGACTCGCCGCCCGCCTCGGCGTGGAGAAGGGCTTCCCCACCGACCCCGAACAGGTCTTCGACGAGCTGTGCCGCGCCTCCGAAGGCGGCCCCGCCGACTACTCCGGCATCTCCTACGCCCGCATCGAAGCCGAACAGGGCGTCTTCTGGCCCTGCCCCGAAGGCTCCCCGGGACAGCCCCGGCTCTTCCTCGACCGCTTCGCCACCGACGACGGCCGCGCCCGCTTCACGCCCGTCTCCCACCGCGACGCCGCCGAGGTCCCCGACGCCGACTACCCGCTGCTCCTCACCACCGGCCGGGTCGTCGCCCAGTACCAGTCCGGCGCCCAGACCCGCCGCGTGCCCGAACTCAACGCCGCCGCCCCCGGCCCCTTCGTGGAACTCCACCCGCGCCTCGCCGCCCGCCTCGGCGTCACCGACGGCACCCCGCTCGCCGTCACCTCCCGCCGCGGGCGGGCCGTCGCCCCCGCCCGCGTAACCGACGCCGTCCGCGCCGACACCGTGTTCATGCCGTTCCACTGGTACGGCGAGGGCCGCGCCAACACCCTCACCAACCCGGCCCTGGACCCCGTCTCGCGGATGCCCGAGTTCAAGGTCTGCGCGGTCCGCGTGGAACCCGCGTAACTCCGGTCGGACATGAGTCCGATCCGCATCGGGATTCCCGCCAGGGGGTAACCATCCGTCACGCAGCGGGCTCAGAAACTGCTCGCACGCCCCTCGTGGCATCGATGTGTCGTACCCCACACTGAGGTGCGGTGCCACCGTCCTCGGAGCCCTGGAGGTCGCCCCCGTGCAGACCCAGACCCTGACCGTGAACGCGAGCCGCCCCGCCGCAGACGCCTCCGATCCGGATCCCGAGGCCGAGGCCGACACGGTGGAAGAAGCCGGCGAAGAGGAACCCGAGGTCCTCGAACTCATCGAACCGGTACCCCCGCAGCGCACCCGCGGCGCCCGCGACAACGGCGCCGGGACCGGGCCCTCCGCCGACCTCTTCCGCCAGTACCTGCGCGAGATAGGCAGGATCCCGCTGCTCACCGCCGCCGAAGAGGTCGAACTCGCCCGGCGCGTGGAAGCGGGACTCTTCGCCGAGGAGAAACTCGCCGGCGCCACCGACCTCGACTCCCAGCTCGCCGTCGACCTCGACAAACTCGTCGTCATGGGCCGGATGGCCAAACGCCGGCTCATCGAGTCGAACCTGCGGCTCGTCGTCTCCGTCGCCAAACGCTACGTCGGCCGCGGACTGACCATGCTCGACCTCGTCCAGGAGGGCAACCTCGGCCTGATCAGGGCCGTCGAGAAGTTCGACTACGCCCGCGGCTACAAGTTCTCCACCTACGCCACCTGGTGGATCCGGCAGGCGATGTCGCGGGCCCTCGCCGACCAGGCCCGCACCATCCGCGTCCCCGTCCACGTCGTCGAACTCATCAACCGCGTCGTCCGCGTCCAGCGCCGCATGCTCCAGGAACGCGGCTACGAACCCACCGCCGAAGAAGTCGCCGTCCACCTGGAACTGACCCCCGAGCGGGTCCTGGAAGTGCTCCGCCTCGCCCAGGAACCCGTCTCCCTGCACGCACCGGTCGGCGAGGAGGACGACGTCGCCCTCGGCGACCTGATCGAGGACGGAGACGCCGCCTCCCCCATGGAGTCCGCCGCCTTCTTCCTGCTGCGCGAACACCTCGAAGCCGTCCTCTCCACCCTCGGCGAACGCGAACGCAAGGTGGTCCAGCTCCGCTACGGCCTCGCCGACGGCCGCCCCCGCACCCTGGAGGAGATCGGCCGCATCTTCGGCGTCACCCGCGAGCGGATCCGCCAGATCGAGTCCAAGACCCTCAACAAGCTGCGCGACCACGCCTTCGCCGACCAGCTGCGCGGCTACCTCGACTGACCCGCGCGAGCCGGGGAACGCAAAGAGGGGGCGCCCCGAAGGACGCCCCCACCCGCTCGCCGCCGGCCGGTCAGTCGACCTCGGCCACCGCCTGCGCGAACTGCGCCGCGTACAGCCGCGCGTACGCGCCCTCCGCCGCCAGCAGCTCCTCGTGCGTGCCCTGCTCCACGATCGAGCCGCTCTCCATCACCAGGATCACGTCCGCGTCGCGGATCGTCGACAGCCGGTGCGCGATCACGAAGGACGTACGGCCGTGCGCCAGCCGCGCCATCGCCTTCTGGATCAGCACCTCGGTCCGGGTGTCCACCGAACTCGTCGCCTCGTCGAGCACCAGGATCACCGGGTCCGACAGGAACGCCCGCGCGATGGTGATCAGCTGCTTCTCACCCGCGCTGACACCCGCGCCCTCGTCGTCCAGCACCGTGTCGTAGCCGTCCGGCAGGGTGCGGACGAACCGGTCCGCGTGCGCCGCCCGCGCGGCCTCCTCGATCTCGGCACGCGTCACCTCGCGGGACGCGCCGTACGCGATGTTCTCCGCGATCGTGCCGCCGAACAGCCAGGTGTCCTGCAGCACCATGCCGATCCCGCCGCGCAGCTCCTCGCGGGTCATCTTCGCGATGTCCACCCCGTCCAGGGCGATCTCCCCGCCCGTGACCTCGTAGAACCGCATCAGCAGGTTGACCAGCGTGGTCTTGCCGGCACCCGTCGGGCCGACGATCGCGACCGTCTGGCCCGGCTCCACCGACAGCGAGAGGTTCTCGATGAGCGGCTTGTCCGGCTCGTAGCGGAAGGCCACCTTGTCGAGGGTCACCTGACCGCGCAGCTCCTGCGGACGCTCCGGGACCTCCGCGTCCGGCTCCTGCTCCGGCGCGTCCAGCAGCTCGTACACCCGCTCCGCCGAGGCGACGCCCGACTGCACCAGGTTCGCCATCGACGCCACCTGCGACAGCGGCATCGAGAACTGGCGCGAGTACTGGATGAAGGCCTGCACGTCACCGATCGACAGGGTGCCCGAGGCCACCCGCAGACCACCGACGACCGCGACCAGCACGTAGTTGACGTTCGATATGAAGAACATCACCGGCTGCATGATGCCGCTGACCAACTGCGCCTTGAACGAGGCCCGGTACAGCTCCTCGTTCTGCTCGGCGAAGACCGCCGCCGACTCCTTCTGCCGCCCGAAGACCTTCACCAGCGCGTGGCCGGAGTACATCTCCTCGATGTGGGCGTTCAGCGTGCCCGTGGTCTTCCACTGCGCCACGAACTGCGGCTGCGACCTCTTGCCGATCTTCGCCGCGACCACCACCGACACCGGTACGGTCACCAGCGCGACCAGCGCCAGCAGCGGCGAGATCCAGAACATCATCACCAGCACGCCGACGATCGTCAGCAGCGAGTTCAGCAGCTGCCCCATCGTCTGCTGGAGGGTCTGGCCGATGTTGTCGATGTCGTTCGTCGCCCGGCTCAGCACCTCGCCGCGCTTCTGCTGGTCGAAGTACGACAGCGGCAGCCGCGACAGCTTCGCCTGCAGCTCCTCGCGCATCCGGTAGACGGTGCCGTTCATCACGTGGTTCGACAGCCGCGTGGCGACCAGCATCAGCAGACCCGCCAGCGTGAACACCAGCAGCGCCCACAGCGCCGTGACCCCGACGGCACCGAAGTCGATGCCCTGGCCGGGGGTGAAGTCGGTGCCGGACAGCATGTCCGCCATCCCGTCCTGGCCCTTGTCGCGCAGCCCGTCCAGCGCCTGCTGCTTGGTCAGGCCGTCCGGCATCTGCCGGCCGACGATCCCCGCGAACACCAGGTCGGTGGCCTCGCCGAGGATCTTCGGCCCGACCACCGCGCAGCCGACGCTGCCGACCACGGCCGCGACCATGCCCCACAGCTTGGCCCGGTCCTGCGCCAGCTGGCGCAGCAGCCGCTTGCCGGACCCCTTGAAGTCCAGGGACCGCTGGCCCGGCCCCATCATCATCCGTCCTCCGGGCCCGCTCATGCGGCCTCCGCCTCCGTCAGCTGGGAGAGCACGATCTCCCGGTAGGTCTCGTTGCCGGCCATCAGTTCGTGGTGGCGGCCCTCGCCCACCACCTGGCCCTCGTCGAGGACGATGATCCGGTCGGCGTCGCGGATCGTGGAGACCCGCTGGGCGACGATGACGACCGTCGCGTCCTCGGTCTCCCGGGCGAGCGCCGCGCGCAGCGCCGCGTCCGTCGCGTAGTCCAGAGCCGAGAAGGAGTCGTCGAACAGGTAGATCTCCGGGCGCTGCACCAGCGTGCGGGCGATCGCCAGGCGCTGGCGCTGGCCGCCGGAGACGTTCGTCCCGCCCTGGGTGATCGGCGCCTCCAGGCCGCCCTCCAGCTCGGACACGAAGTCCTTGGCCTGGGCCACCTCCAGCGCCCGCCACAGCTCCTCGTCGGTCGCGTCCGGGCGCCCGTAGCGCAGGTTGGAGGCGACCGTTCCGGAGAACAGGTACGGCTTCTGCGGGACCATGCCGACCGTCCGGGCCAGCAGCTCCGGGTCGATCCGGCGCACGTCCTCCCCGTCGACCAGCACGTCGCCGCCGGTCGCGTCGAACAGCCGGGGCACCAGGCCCAGCAGCGTGGACTTGCCGCTGCCGGTGGAGCCGATCACCGCGGTGGTCTCGCCGGGGCGGGCCACCAGGTCCACCCCGCGCAGCACCGGGGCCTCGGCGCCCGGGTAGCGGAAGTCGGCGCCGCGCAGCTCCAGCTGACCGCGCCGGGCGAGCGCACGCACCGGATCGGCGGGCGGGACCACGCTGGACTCGGTGTCCAGGACCTCCTGGATGCGCTCGGCGCAGACCTCGGCGCGCGGCACCATCATGAACATGAAGGTGGCCATCATCACGGCCATGACGATCTGCATCAGGTAGGCGAGGAAGGCGGTCAGCTGGCCGATCTCCATGCCGCCCCCGTCCACCCGCATCGCACCGAACCAGATGACGGCGACGCTGGAGATGTTCACGACCAGGATGACGGTGGGGAACATCAGCGCGAGCAGCTTGCCGGAGGCCAGCGAGACCGCGGTCAGCTCGGAGTTCGCCCCGCGGAAGCGCTCCTCCTCGTAGCCGTCGCGGACGAAGGCGCGGATCACGCGGTTGCCGGTGATCTGCTCGCGCAGCACCCGGTTGACGACGTCGAGGCGGTCCTGCATCTGGCGGAAGAGCGGCCGGGTCTTCCAGACGATCGCACCGACCGAGACGCCGAGCACGGGCACCACCGCGAGCAGGACGCCCGACAGCTTCACGTCGAGCGAGAGCGCCATGGCGATGCCGCCGACGCACATGATCGGCGCCGAGACCATCAGGGTGAAGGTCATCAGCACCAGCATCTGGACCTGCTGGACGTCGTTCGTCGTACGGGTGATCAGCGAGGGCGCGCCGAACTGGCCCAGCTCCCGGGCCGAGAAGCTCTGCACCCGGTCGAAGACGGAGGCGCGGACGTCGCGGCCGAGGGCGGCCGCGGTGCGGGCCCCGTAGTAGACGGCCCCGACGTTGCAGACGAGCTGGACGAGGGAGACCCCGAGCATCAGCGCGCCGAAGCGCAGGATGTAGCCGGTGTCCCCGTTGACGACACCGTTGTCAATGATGTCCGCGTTGAGGGTGGGCAGGTAGAGGCTCGCACTGGTCTGCAGGAGTTGCAGCAGCACCAGTGCGGCGATGGCTTTCTTGTACGGACCCAGGTGGGTCCGCAGCAGTCGTATGAGCACGCGCAGGCTCCGGTAGGCAAGATCGAGGGGGTTCACTCCATCTTCTGCCAACGGGCGGCCCGAACCCCACCGGATTTCGCAAAGCCCGGTCAAAAGGACCAGGAGCCCGAGGGCCCCGCCCTAGAACCCGAACGCCCCCGGGTGCATCTGCTCCCGCGTGGTGACGTACTGCTGGCGCACGGCCTGCCAGGCCGGGTAGTCCTCGCCCGGCTCGAACACCTGGGCCGGCGGGGCCGGCCACAGCGGCGGCACGTGCGGGGCCAGCGTGCCCTGCTGCACCCCGAGCGCCCAGGCCGCCTGACGCGCCGCGCCCAGCGCCGCGTAGTCCGCCGGAGCAGGCACGACGACCTGCGTCCCGAACAGCCCCGGCGCGGCCGCCTGTACGGCGGGCAGCTCGGCGGCGGCCCCGAGCAGGAACACCCGGCGGATCCCCACGCCCCGGTGCCGCAGCACGTCGAGGGCGTCGACCAGCCCGCACAGCATGCCCTCGAAGGCGGCCCGCGCGAGGTGCTCGGGCTTCATCGAGTCCCGGCGCAGCCCCGACAGGGTTCCGGCAGTGTGCGGCAGGTTCGGGGTCCGCTCTCCCTCCAGGTACGGCAGGAGCACGAGCCCGTGTGCACCGGGAGTCGACTTCAGCGCGAGCGCGCTCAGCCCCTCCAGGTCGGTGCCCAGCATGTCGGCGGTGCCGCGCAGGGCCCGTACGGCGTTGGAGGTGTTCACCACCGGCAGGTGCATGCCGCCCGCGTCGGCGAGGGAGGTGATCAGGCCGCCCGGGTCCGACAGGGCCTCGTGGTGCACGGCCATCACCGAACCGGAGGCGCCCAGCGAGACCACCGCGTCGCCCGGGCCGATGCCCAGCCCCAGCGCGGCGGCCGTGGTCTCCCCGGTCCCGGCGGAGATCAGCAGCCCCTCGGGGGTCATCCCGGCGGCGTCGGCGGGGCCGAGCACCTCGGGCAGCAGCGCCTGGTGCCCGAGCGCCAGCTCGACCAGGTCGGGGCGGTAGGAACCGGTGGCCGCCGACCAGTACCCGGTGCCCGAGGCGGCGGCCCGGTCGGTGGTGCGGCGCGCGGGCCGGCCGAGCAGCTGCCAGACCAGCCAGTCGTGCGGGGACATCACCACCGCCACCCGGCGCGCCGCCTCGGGCTCGTTGCGGGCCAGCCAGGCGAGCTTCGTGAGCGGCTGCGCGGGGTGCGGGACGGCGCCGACGGCGGCCACCCAGGCGGCCTTGCCGCCGAGCGCCCCGATCAGGTCGGCGGCGGCGACCTGGCCGCGCCTGTCGTTGCCGATCATGGCCGGGCGGACCAGCGCGCCCTGCGCGTCCAGCGGCAGCAAGCCGTGCTGCTGCGCGCAGACGCCGATGGCCTGGACGCCTTCCAGCAGCCCGCCCCCGGCGGCTTCGCCGAGGGAGAGCAGCCAGGCCTGCGGGTCGGTCTCGTGGGGGACGGTCTCACCGGCGGGCTGCGGATGGGGCGCGTAGCCCTGGCGCAGCACGGCCCCCGTGTCCGTGTCGCAGACGACGATGCGAGTGAAGGTGGAAGAGCTGTCCAGCCCGGCGACTATCCCCATGCGGAGAATTCTGCCGCACGCCGGGCCGGAACCAGCAGCCTCAGGTGTTGCTCGTGCCCCACTCGTCATCGGCGCCCTGCCCCCGCTCGCGCAGCGACCGCACGTGCTTCGCCACGGAAGCGGGAACGGCGTCGCCGACCTTGTCGCCGACCGCCGCGAACGCCTTGCCCGCGAACTGCCGTCCGGTGTGCCCGGCGGTCTCGGCGGCGTTGCGCACCGCCGGGTTCTGCGCGAGGCGCCGCGCGGACTTCTTCATCTCCTCGTACCGCTCGCGTCCCGCCGCCGTGCCCACCACGTATCCGAGGGCTACTCCGGCGAGGAACGTGACCTTGTAGCGCATGCCTGCCACCCTTCGTTGTCTCGGTGCCCGGCCTGCTGCGATACCGATTGGCGGAGCACCCCCCTGCTTGCGCTAATCTATGACTCGCAACGGGCGCTCGCCCCCCGGCAAGGCCGGAGGTGGGCTGTTCGGTGCACCGCAGCAATCCCCTGTAGCTCAATTGGCAGAGCAGCCGGCTGTTAACCGGCAGGTTACTGGTTCGAGTCCAGTCGGGGGAGCGCGGTCCCCTGTAGCTCAATTGGCAGAGCAGCCGGCTGTTAACCGGCAGGTTACTGGTTCGAGTCCAGTCGGGGGAGCAGTGAAGAGGAGAGGGCCCGGGAGGGTCCTCTTTCTTTTTGCCCTGATCCGGGAACCGGGCAGCCCTCGGCGCGGTCTCTCTGAACAAGCGCAGCCGATCATGCGGGGCATCCGAGGCAGGAGATCGTATGAGCGGCTATGCTGCGGCAGACGGCGCGCACACATGTACGCGCCACGCCGTAAAGGGGCGGTAGCTCAGCCGGTTAGAGCAGCGGACTCATAATCCGTCGGCCGTGGGTTCGAGTCCCACCCGCCCCACCGCAAGCCGCAGGTGCAGAAACGATTGCACCTGCGGCTTCGGCGTTCCCGGGGGTTGGGCGCGCGAGTGGGTGTGGCGTACGTCACGGCAGGGTCGGGGTGGTCGGCCCCCGCTGCCGGTCTTCGCCCGTTCGGCGCCGCCCTCCGTCCGGCGCAGCCCTCCGTCCGGCGCCGGACGGAGGATCAGTCCCAGGCGATCCCGGTCTTGCCGGTAGCGGCGGAGTCCCAGCCGAGGCCCTGCGGTCCGGCCGCCCGCACCGAGTCCCAGCCGACACCGCCCGGGGCGGTGGCCGCCTGGACCGAGTCCCAGTCGACGCCGCTCGTTCCGGTGGTGACCGCGACGGCGGCCGTGCAGGACAGCAGGGTGGTGAGGCCGGCGGCGATGAGCAGACGAGCGGTGCGAGACATGGATCCCCCTGGAACGCGAGCGGTATCGGCGTGGTGAGGCTGGGGCGCGCTGCACCGGTCCGGCCTTTCGGCCCTGGCCTGGGGTGGGGCTCCGTGTGCCCCGCCGTCCCGGTGAGCACCATCCTGCAAGCCCGCGTATAGACGCAGAAGAGGAATGCGATGGCACCAAGGTGACAGGCACCAAGGTGCCGCCGAGGGAAGACCGGACAAGATCGAAAGAGACTGCCTATGGCCCCACCTGCGCACCTTTAGGATCAAGACAACCGGCGGGAAGTCATCCGTCGGACCAACACGCCGGGGGGCAAAGCATGCTGGAAGCGTTGGGACTGGACAGCCTAGTGGAGGCCGTCTACCGGGAGATGCTCGCCGATCCGACCGGCGGAGTGGCCGAACTGGGCGCACGGCTGGGGATGACCGAGGCGGAGGTGCGCGAAGGCCTCGACCGGCTCGTCGACCTCGACCTGCTCACCCCCTCCCGCGACCACGCGGGCGGGCTGCGGGCCGTCAGCCCCGAGGCCGGACTGGAGCAGATACTGCGTCGTCAGGAAGAGGACCTGATGCGCAGACAGCAGGAACTCGCGGCCAGCAAGGCGGCGGCTGCGCGGGCCGTCGCGGAGTTCGCGGGCCTGCGGCCCAACACCGAAGCCGACGGCGCCGAACGGCTCGTGGGCCTCGACGCCATCCAGTCCCGGCTGGAGGTCCTCGCCCGGGACCTCACCGTCGAATGCCTCTCGATCATGCCCGGCGGTCCCCAGTCCCAGGCCAGCCTGGACGCCTCGCGGCCGCTGGACGAGGACGCCCTGCGGCGCGGGATCCAGATGCGGTCGGTCTACCAGGACAGCGTCCGCAACGACCCCGCCAACCTCGCCTACGTGCAGTGGTCGACCGACCTCGGCGGACAGATCCGCACCAGCCCCGTGCTGCCGCCCCGCCTGGTGATCTTCGACCGGAAGACCGCCGTGGTTCCCATCGACCCCGCGAACTCCAGGCTCGGCGCCCTCTGCACCACCGCCCCCGGCATCGTCGCCTCCCTCGTCAGCCTCTTCGAGCAGACCTGGGACCAGGCCGTCCCGCTCGGCGCCGCCCGCGAACAGGCCACCGAGGACGGCATCACCGCCGGCGAACGCGAACTGCTCAAGCTGCTGGCCTCCGGCCTGACCGACGAAGCCGCCGGCAAGCGGCTCGGGGTCTCACTGCGCACCGTCCGCCGCCAGATGTCCGCGCTGATGGAACGCCTCAACGCCACCAGCCGCTTCGAGGCGGGACTGCGCGCCGCCCAGCGCGGCTGGCTCTGAGCCCGGGACACGCCACGGCCGCGGACGCCCGCAGCGGGCACCCGCGGCCGCGACCGCCGGGACGGACCGGCAGGACCGGACGGACCGGCTAGAAGTTCTCCGTCTCCTCCACCAGATGGCGCAGCACGTCCGTGAGGTCCCCGCGCCGGGCGAAGGCCGTGCGCTGCCGCGCGGCCCCCGACCCGTCGCGCAGCAGCCCGCCCAGGGTCTTCGCCGCGTGGTCCAGGTCACCCGCGGCGGCCAGGTCCGGGGCGACCAGGTCGAGCAGCGCCTCCGCCAGGTCGGCCGCCGGCACCTCGGAGCCCGTGTACGGGTCCAGGCCGAAGCCCTCCAGGCCGTCGTGCGCCGCCCGCCACCGCGCCAGACGCAGTACGTCGTCCCGCGCGGGCGGATCGGGCCGCCCCTCCGCGATGGCGCGCAGCGCCGAAGCCACCAGGGCGCGTCCCAGCTCCGCCTGGAGCACGGCCGTGTCGATGTCCGGGGACATGTCGGGCGCCCGGATCTCGAGCGTGGGCCAGTTCCCGGAGGGACGGAGGTCCCAATAGACCATCTTGGTGTCCAGGGCCGCACCGGAGCCGAGCAGGGTCTCCACCGAGTGCCGGAAATGGGCCGTGGACGTGAAGTGCGGGGGCGGCCCCGCCGAGGGCCAGCCCGACCAGGCCATCGCCCGCCAGCTGGAGTGCCCGGTGTCCCGGCCGCCCCAGAAGGGGGAATTGGCGGCCAGCGCGATCAGCGTGGGCAGCCATGGTCTGACCCGGTTGGACACGGCCACCGCGGTGTCCACGTCGAGGGTGCCGATGTGGATGTGGCGGCCGCAGCTCACCAGGGTGTCCGTCAGCGCGCCGAACCGCCGGTGCTGCTCCCGCTGGCGCGGCTCGTCGTCGGTCAGGTGCAAGGGCCCCTCCACCGCCACGACCGGCGAGGGAGCGGCCAGCAGCCGGCAGCCGTGCGCACGGGCCGCCGCGGACAGCGCACGCCGCAGGACGGCGAGCTCCTCGCGGAGGGTCACCGCCGAATCCGCGACCGGGGTGGAGATCTCCACCTGGTACCGGGTCCCCTCGGCGTGCAGCTGCTGCGGGAGTCCGGCGGCGGTGGCCAGGACGAGCGGTGCGGCCGGGACCACCCGCAAAGTGGTGGCGTCGACGAGCAGGAACTCCTCCTCGACGCCGACCGTGAGGGGGGTGGGAACGCCGCTCACGGTGGTGCTCGTTGTGCTGTTGCCAGGTTCGATCACTACGCCTCCCTGGACATACGAGTCTTTTCATCATGAGCGGACAGGGGGCGAGGAGGGTACGCCGATTTGGTCAAATGTCTGGTGACTGTGGCGGGTTAGCGGCAAGGCCGGCACCCCCCTGGGGCCCCGGATCCGCATGGTGAGGGCGTTGCGGGTGTGTGAACGCTCCCCGGTCTCCAGAGCCGCCCCAGCAGAGCCTGGTTAGCATCCCGTGTGACCGGAACAGCCTCCCCGCCCCGACAGAAGCGTCGCGTATTCGCCGACCTGACCCCGCTGCGCACCTCCGCCGACTACCGGCGGCTGTGGGTGGGCGGCACCATCTCCTGGATGGGCCAGGCGATGACCGCCCTCGCGATCTCGCTCCAGGTGTACGAGATCACCGGCTCCAGCTTCTCCGTCGGCCTCGTCGGGCTGTTCTCGCTCGTCCCGCTCGTCGCCTTCGGCCTGTACGGCGGCGCCATCGCCGACACCGTCGACCGGCGCAAGCTCGGCCTCCACAGCCAGACCGGGCTCGCCGTCCTCTCCGTCGGCCTGGCCGCCGCCGCCCTGCTCGACTACCACCGGGTCTGGCTGCTCTACACCGTCGTCGCCCTCCAGTCCGTCTGCGGGGCGCTGAACGGACCCGCCCGCTCGGCCATGATCCCGAAACTGCTGCCGCCCGAGCAGCTGCCCGCCGCCAACGCGCTGAACTCCGTCACCATGACCTCCGGCACGATGCTGGGCCCGGTGCTCGGCGGCGTGATCGTCGGCTGGTGGGGCTACCAGGCGGCGTACCTGATCGACGCGGTGACCTTCGTCGCCGCCCTGTACGCCATGTGGCGGCTGCCCTCGATGCTGCCGGAGGGGCGCACGGGGGCCGGACGGGCCTCGGTGACGGACGGCCTGCGCTTCCTCGCGACCACGCCCAACATCCGGATGACCTTCTTCTCCGACCTGGCCGCCATGGTCTTCGCACAGCCGAAGGCGCTGTTCCCGGCCGTCGCCGTCCTCTGGTACGGCGGCGACGCCAGGACCGTCGGCCTGCTCGTCGCCGCCCCCGCCGTCGGCGCGCTGCTCGGCGGGCTGTTCTCCGGCTGGCAGGGGCGGATCCGGCGGCACGGGCTGGCGATCCTGGTGTCCGTCGCGGCGTGGGGGCTGGCCATCGCCGTGTTCGGCCTGACCCGCAACCTCTGGCTCGGGCTGCTCTTCCTGGCCGTCGCCGGGTGCGCCGACACCATCTCGATGGTGTTCCGCTCCACGATGATGCAGACCGCCACCCCGGACGGGATGCGGGGCCGGCTCCAGGGCGTGTTCATCGTGGTCGTCGCGGGCGGACCCCGGCTCGGTGACTTCCTGGCCGGCACCGTCGCCGACCTCACCTCCCCGGCCGTCGCCATCACGGGCGGCGGGCTGACCTGCGTCCTGGTCCTGACCCTGCTCGCCGCCCGCTGGCGCTCCTTCGCCCGCTACGACGCCCGCACGCCCGAGGCGTAGCGCCCCCCTTTTTTGACGCGCCGCTCGCACGGCTCGGCCGCGGGCGGCCACGCCTTCTGAACGCGCCGCTCGCGCGGTGCGGCGCCTGGGCGCCTTACCGGCTTCGCACCGTTGCGCCGGACTCCGTCCGGCGGCCTGCGGGGCGGGGCCGGTTTTGCGTTGTGGGGGCCGGTGGGTCGGGTGCGGGTGGTGGGCCGCTGCGCGGGGCGAGGTCCCCTACCCGCCCTTCCACCGTTCCCAGGGGCTCCGCCCCTGACCCCGCGCCTCAAACGCCGGCGAGGCTGAAAGAACCGGGCGCTGCGCGCCCGGTGCGCTCAATCGCCGCGTGGGCTGGAGAATCCAGCCCCGCCGGCGTTTGAGGCGCGGGGGTCTGGGGGCGGAGCCCCCAGGGGGGTCCGGGCGCAGCCCGGGGAACGGGCGAAGGGCGGGGCGGGGAGCAGCCCGCGCAGCGGCACCCCCCCCCGCACGCCCCCCGTGTGAACGGGAGTTGGCGAGTTCGTTGCCGCCGCGCCGCCCACCCTTCCCTTTTGTTTCGGTCAGGCATATGACAGTTCGGAAGGGTCCCCGTCCGGTCCCGGTCCAGTCCCGCTCCGAACCCCGACCCGTCCAGGAGGAAGGCCGCATGCGCCTTCGTACGCTCGTCACCACCGCGGTGGCCACCGCAACGCTCGCCGGGGCGCCCGCCCCGACGGCCACCGCCGCCGGACAGGCCCCCGCCAGGCCCTCGGCCTGCTCCCCGTACATGTCCGTCGCCGGCTACTCCGACTCGCTCGACAAGACCCTGCTCGACGGGAAGCTCGTCGGTGGCATCTCCGGCCTCGCCCTCGACCGGGACGGGAGCGTCGCCGCGGTCTCCGACAAATCGGCGCTCTACCGCCTGGAAGTGGCCCGCGGCAACACCCCCACCGCCAAGGCCACCGCCCGGCTCCCGCTCACCGACGGCGCCGGGAAGGCCACCGACTCCGAGGGGGTGGTCGTCGACCGGGACGGCACCTACCTCGTCACCGACGAGACCGCACCGGCCATCCGCCGCTACAGCCGCACCGGCGAGGTGCTGGCCACCCTGCCGGTCCCGCCCGCCTTCGCCCTCGCGCCCCAGGGCCGGGCCACGGTGAACCAGACCTTCGAGTCGCTCACCCTCCTCCCCGGCGGCCACACCCTCGTCGCCGGCGTGGAGGGGCCGCTCGCGGGCGACGGCAAGGACGCGCAGGGCCGCACCCTCCAGCGGATCCAGACCTGGGAGCGGCGCGCGAACGGCGAGTTCGTCCTCGGCAGGCAGTACGCCTACCCCGTCGACCCGGGCCACGGCCTCGCCGAGCTCGCACCCACCCGCGACGGGCGGCTGATCGTGCTGGAACGCGGCTTCACCCGGGAGTTCGCGATCACGGCCAGGCTGTACCTCGCCGACCCGCTCGGGGCGAGCGACACCTCGAAGACGGAGGCACTGGCCGAGGGCCCGGGACTGCGGCCCGCCCGCAAGACGCCGCTCGGCGACTTCGACGACTGCCCGACGCTGGGCGCCCCCTCGAAGCTGCCGCAGAACCACCCGCTGGTGGACAACATCGAGGGCATGGTCGTCACCGCCCACGACGACCGCGACGGCCACGACGACCGCGGCCGCGTACGGCTGCTGCTGGCCAGCGACGACAACGAGTTCCCGCAGCAGATCACCCGGCTGTACACGGTGGACCTCCGGCTGCCGGCCCGCCGCCACGGCTGACCGGCCCGGCGCGCCGGCCCGTCAGGCCAGCGGATCCGCGTCCAGCCGGACCACCTCGGCCGGGCCCGCCCGGAACGCGGCGCAGGCCGCGTCGGACTCGGCCATGTGCGGGGCGGCGTCGTGGGCGGCCAGGGCCGCCTGCGACGCCCACCGCTCGATGAGCACGAACCGGTCGGGGTCGCCGCTCACGCCGTGCAGGTCGTAGCGCAGGCAGCCGTCCTCGGCCCGGACGACCGGCGCGAGGCGTTCGTACGCTTCGATCTGCTCGGGCCCCCGGCCCGGGAGGGTGGTGATCAGGACGAGGAGCTGCACGGGCTGTGACATGCGGCGGAGCGTACGTCCCCAACTCTGCTCACGTGAAGCGGCGTTCAGAGGATGAGACAGCGTGCGGGGTCAGTCCCGGGGAGGAACGATTCCCCGGGCCACGCCCAGCGCGACCAGGTCCTGCGGCCGGATGCGCAGCTGGTCCGCCGTGGCCGGGGCCTCCTCGATGGGACGCTTGAGGATGGCGGCCGCCAGCTCCGGGGCGATCACCGAGAAGTAGCTGTCCGGGGTCACCCAGGTGTTCCCGGGCGCGGCCAGCGCTAGCGCCCCGCCGGAGCCGCCCTCCCCGATCAGCAGGGTGGTCACCGGTACGGAGGCCTCCGCGAGCGCCGCGAACGTGTCGGCGATGGCCGGCCCGGCACCGGCCTGCTCGGCGGCCGCGTCGTTGGCCGCGCCCGGGGTGTCCACCAGGGTGAGCACCGGGATCCCGAGCCGGTCCGCCAGCCGGATCACCCGGGCCGCCGTGCGGTAGCCCGCCGGACGGGTGGCGGTGCCGCACTGGGCGGCGTACGCGACCGCCCGCCCCTCGCGCAGCCCGAACCCGCACAGCATCCCCGGGTCGGCGGCCCCGGCCCGGTCCCCGCGCAGCGGCAGGCGCAGCTCGAAGTACGCGTCCAGGTACGCCTCCGCCCGCGGGCGGTCCGGGCGCCGGGCCTGCCGGACGGCGTCCCAGCCGGTCTCCGGGGGCGTTACGCCGGCCAGCGCCGCCGGCGGCTCGACGGCCACGGCCGCCCGGGGTGCGGCCAGCACCCGCAGCCACTCCGCCACCGTCCCCGGGAGCTCCGCCGCGGGCACGACGGCGTCGACGTGCCCGGCCCCGTACTGCCCCTCGGCGGTGTAAGCCGCCGGATCGGCGTCGGCCGGCCGCACCCGGGACCCGGCGAAGCCGACCTGCGCCCCCGGCAGCGCCAGCACGACATCGGCCCCCGCCCCGAGCGTCGCCCACCCGCCGCCGGTGGTGGGGTCGCGCAGCACCGCGACCTGCGGCAGCCCGGCGGCCCGCGTGAGCACGCACTGCCGCGCCACCCGCTGGAGCTGGGTCAGCGCGAGCATCCCCTCCTGCATCCGCGAGCCGCCGGTCGCGATCAGGGACACCAGCGGCAGCCGCTGCTCCCGAGCGTGCGTGTACGCGGCTTCGAGCCGGTCTCCGGTGCGCTGCCCGAGGGACCCGCCGAGGAAGCCGAACTCGAAGGAGATCACGGTGGCCGGCCGGCCACCGACGAGGGCGGTGCCGACGACCACCGACTCCGACTCGCCGGTCCGCGCGGCGGCCCGGGCCCGGGAGGCGTCGTACCCGGCCCAGCCGATGGGCCCGTCGGCGGGCGACTCCGCGCGCGGGGCGGGGAGTTCGGCGAACGAGTCGGGGTCGATGAGGGCGGCGATGGCGGCACGGGCCGAGAGACGGGTCGTCACCGGACCACCCTAGGCGCAGCCCGCTCGCGGGGCCATCGACTGGCTGCGGGGCGCGGGCCCGCTATCTCCCCCTCGACCCCGTGGGGTGGGGCGGGGGTTGCCCACCCGCCCCCTTGTCTGCGGGCCGGTGGCCGGGGGAGCGGTGTCCCCTCGGGCGGTCTCAGGGCTGGTTGGGGGTTTCCCGTCAGTCCCATCGTCCTTCCGGTTCGTGCCGGCCTGTCAAGGGCGCTCCCTTCGGTCGCGTCGCTACGCGATCGCCTTCGGCGACCCTTG
>NZ_JBWKEZ010000073.1:0-37918 GCF_056434525.1 Streptomyces sp. NPDC044002 | reverse complement strand
GGGGACACTCCCGCCCCCCCCCCCCCCCCCCCCCCCCCCCCACCCCCCCCCCCCCTCCCCCCCCCCCCCCCCGGCCCGCGCGGAAAGGCGCGTACCCGCTACTTCTCCGTCACGCCCGCCGAGTCGAACGTGGCCACCTCGTGCATCGCGCGGGCCGCGCTCTGGACCAGGGGGAGGGCCAGGAGGGCGCCGGTGCCTTCGCCGAGGCGGAGGTCCAGGTCGACCAGGGGGCGCAGGCCGAGCTTGTTGAGGGCGGCCACGTGGCCCGGTTCCGCGCTGCGGTGGCCCGCGATGCAGGCCGACAGGGCTTCGGGGGCGATGGCGCGGGCCACCAGGGCGGCCGCGCCGGCGCTCACGCCGTCCAGGATGACCGGCGTGCGCAGGGAGGCGCCACCGAGGAGGAGGCCGACGATCGCGGCGTGCTCCAGGCCGCCGATGGCCGCCAGGACGCCGATCGGGTCGTTCGGGTCGGGCTGGTGGAGCTCCAGGGCACGGCGTACGACGTCGACCTTCCGGGCGTGCGTCTCGTCGTTGATGCCGGTGCCGCGCCCGGTGACCTCCGCGGGGTCGACGCCCGTGAAGACCGAGATCAGGGCAGCCGACACCGTGGTGTTCGCGATGCCCATCTCGCCCGTCAGCAGCGCCTTGTTGCCCGCCGCGACGAGGTCGCGCGCCGTCTCGATGCCGACCTCGATGGCCGCGATGGCGTCTTCGCGGGACATCGCGGGGCCGACGGACAGGTCGTCCGTGCCCGGGCGGACCTTGCGCGGGAGCAGGCCCGGGGTGGCGGGGAGGTCCCCGGCCACGCCGACGTCGATGACGCAGACCTCGGCGCCGACCTGGTTGGCGAAGGCGTTGCATACGGCCCCGCCGCCCAGGAAGTTGGCCACCATCTGCGTGGTGACCTCCTGGGGCCACGGGGTGACGCCCTGGGCGTGCACACCGTGGTCACCGGCGAAGATCGCGACGGCGGCGGGCTCCGGGATCGGCGGCGGGCAGACCCGCGACAGGCCGGAAAGCTGCGCGGAGATGATCTCCAGCATGCCGAGCGCGCCCGCCGGCTTCGTCATGCGCTTCTGCCGCTCCCAGGCCTCGCCGAGCGCCTTCGCGTCGAGCGGGCGGATGCTGGCGACGGTCTCGGAGAGCAGGTCGTGCGGGGCCTCGCCGGGCAGCGCGCGACGGCCGTACGTCTCCTCGTGGACGACCCAGGCCAGCGGACGCCGCTGCGACCAGCCCGCCTGCATCAGCTCCGGCTCCTCGGGGAACTCGTCGACGTACCCGACGCACAGGTACGCGACGACCTCCAGGTGCTCGGGGAGCCCCAGCGCGCGGACCATCTCGCGCTCGTCGAAGAAGCTGACCCAGCCGACGCCGAGGCCTTCGGCGCGCGCGGCGAGCCAGAGGTTCTCGACGGCGAGGGCGGAGGAGTACGGGGCCATCTGCGGCTGGGTGTGCCGGCCGAGGGTGTGGCGGCCGCCGCGGGTGGGGTCGGCGGTGACGACGATGTTCACCGGGGTGTCGAGGATGGCCTCGATCTTCAGTTCCTTGAACTGCTTGGCCCGGCCCTTGGGCAGCGACTTGGCGTAGGCCTCGCGCTGCTTCTGGGCGAGCTCGTGCATCGTCCGGCGGGTCTCGGCGGAGCGGATGACGACGAAGTCCCAGGGCTGCGAGTGGCCGACGCTGGGCGCGGTGTGGGCCGCCTCCAGGACGCGCAGCAGCACCTCGTGCGGGATGGGGTCGGTGCGGAAGCCCTTGCGGATGTCGCGGCGCTCGCGCATCACGCGCAGGACGGCCTCGCGCTCCGCGTCGGCGTATCCGGGAGCCGGCTCGCCGACGGGTGCCGCCGGGGCGGACTCGGCGGCCTCGGCCTCGACCTGGGCTTCGCCTTCGGCAGCGGCTTCGGAGGACTCGGCCGGGGCGGGCTCGGCCGCCTCCGCGGCGGCCGGCTCCGCGGCCGGGGCGGGCTGTACGGGCTCGGGCTGCGGCTCGGCGACGGGCTCCGGCGCGGCTTCGGCAGCGGCTTCGGCGGGCGCCTCCGCCTGGACCACCGTTTCTGCGGGACCGGCCTCGGCGGCGACCGCGGTCACGGCGGCGGGCACCCCGTCGGGCGCGGCGGCCTGCGCGGGCTCGGCCGGGGTCTCCGGCGCGGCGGGCGCGGCTTCGGCGGCGGGAACGGCGGCCTCGGGAGCCTCGGGGGCTGCGGCGGGCTCGGCGGCGGCCTCGGGAGCCGCAGGCGCCTCCTCGGCGGCGGGAGCGGCCTCGGCAGCGGTCTCCGGCGCCGGCTGGGCGGCGGCGTCGGCCACTACGGGGACGGCGACGGCCTCGGCGACGACCGGCTCGGCCGTCCACGGGGTACCGGCCTGCGGCGGCACCTCACCGGGCTGCGGCGCGGCGGGACCCAGGTCCAGGTACTCGGGGCCGGGGGCGGCGGCCGGCTCGGCCTCGGGGGCCTGCTCGGCTGCGGGAACGCCCTCGGGGGCCGGGGCGGCGGCTTCGGGAGCCTGGCCGGCGGCCTCTGCGGCGGCGGCCTCGGCGGCGATGGCGGCGGCGATCTGGGGGGCCAGCACCACGACGGGCTCCGCGGAGGCGGGCGCCGCCACCACGGCCTCCGCCACGACGGCCTGAGCCATCACGGGCTCCGCGGCGGCGGACTCCGCGGCCACGGCTTCGACGGCCACGACGGCCTCCGGCGCGACGGCCACGGCTGCCGCCGCTTCAACGGCCACGACGGGCTCCGCCGCCACGGCCTCCGCCACCACGGGCTGCGCCTGCTCGGCGGCCTGCTCGGCGGGCACCGCCTGCTCGGCCGGAACGACCTGCTCGGCGGCAACGACCTGCTCGGCAGGCGCCACCTGCTCAACGGGAACGACCTGCTCAGCCGGAAGGCCCTGCTCAGCCGGAACAGCCTGCGCCACACCGGGCGCCACCTGCACACCCGGAGCCACCTCCACACCCGGCGCCACCTGCACGCCCGGCGCGACCTGCACACCCGGAACCGCCTGCACGCCCGGCGTCATCGCGGCGCCCGTCGGCACCGGCGCGGCGGCCGGGCCCCGGTCGGCGAGGGAGCGTACGACTCCCCCGGTGGCGTCGGGCACGGGCGGGCCCATGTGCAGCGGGCGGCGCGGCGGCATCACGGCGGCGGCGGGCGGGACCTGCCCGGCGGCGGGGGCCGCGGGCGGGACCACGAGGCCGCCGAGGTCGAGGGAGCCGGAGTCGCGGCCGCCGGTCTCGTGGGCGCCGGCGCTGTACGCGGCGGGGTCGGCGAAGGTGCCGGGGGCGGGGTAGCCCGCCTCGGGGAAGCCGGGCGCGGGCACGGGCTGTCCGGGCGCGGGGAAGGCCTCGGGGTAGCCGGGGTCCGGGAAGCCGAGGTGTCCGGGCTCGGGGTAGCCGGCGGCGGGGGCCTGCGGGTACTCGGTGTAGACGGGTTCCGCCGGGAAGTCGCCGGGGAACGCCGGGACCGGGGGGACCACCTGCGGGTCGCTCCAGGAGCCCTGCCCGTGGCCGCTCGGCATCAGCAGCAGTTCCTCGTCCTCGGCCTCGGACGGGTCGTCCACGAGGTCCTGGAACGCGTAGCCGGCCGGGGCCTGCGGCGGCATGGGGGGCAGCGGCGGCATCGGGGGGACCTGAGCGGGATTGCCCTGCTGATCCACCATGCCCGTGTTGTCCGGGTGACCCTCGCCCGGGACCTGGCCGGTGTCAGTCATGCGTACCCCTCGCCCATCGGTGTTGCCTCTTCGATCGCCCGGCCGCCCAACGGGCCCTCCGTGCGGACTTTGCCGTGCCGGGTCGTCGCGCGGTGCGCCGTCTCGCGTGCGCACGCACAACAACTCCTGAGCATTGTCGCGCTCGTCGGCCTCCGTGTCGGCCAGAAACCGGCACGGTCCGCTGTGGACTGCGCCACGTCGCGCGTCCACCAGGGCGGTACGACGATCGGCCAGCCTACCCCGGGCTCCGCGTCAGCGGTTCACGGGGCGTTCGCCTGCCAGCAGGAACACCACGGAACGCTCCTGTTCCGCCCAGGTCCGGGGGTCGAGGCCGACGGACTGGAGGAGCGCGCACTCGACGGCGTACCCGTGTTCGGTGAGGGTGCGTCCGATGGCCTCGGCCTCGTCCCGCGTGGAGGCGTGGCTGACGATCCGTTCGGGGCGCCGTTCGGCGACGGCGGCGATGACGGCGGGTCCGCCGCCGCCGACGCGGACGACGTCGGGTTCGGGGAGGTTCTCCAGTACGTGTGGAGCGCGGCCCGAGACCACTTGGATCTGGACACCGCGCTTGCGGGCGGCGGCGGTTGTGCGTTCGCAGGCGCGCGGGTCGGCGTCGACGGCGATGACGGCGGCTCCGTGGGCGGCGGCGTCCACGGCGAGGGCGCCGGTGCCGGCGCCGATGTCCCAGAGGAGGTCTCCGGTGCGGGGGCCGAGCCGGGCGAGCTGGGCGGCGCGCAGCTGGACGGACTCGCCTTCGCCGGGCCGGGTTCCGTCGGCGGCGTGCTGCGGGCGGGCCCAGCCGCGTACGGGGGCGGGTCCGGGGCTGCGGCCGAGCAGCCAGCCGGGGGCGGCGGCGGTGGGGGCGTGGCCGGCGCCGCCGATGACGATGACGACGTTGGGGTCGCGCCAGCTGTGGTCGGCGGCTGCGTCGGAGGTGAGGACGGTGACGCGTTCGCGGTCGGTGCCGAGTTCCTCGCAGATGACGAAGGTGCGGTGGATCCCTTCGAGGAGCAGGGCGAGTTCGGCGGGGCCGGCGCCGGGTGAGGTGAGGACGGCGACCTTGGTGTGGGCGCGGCAGACGTTGACGGCGCGGCGCAGGGTGCGGGGGTGGGCGACGACGACCTGGGCGTCGTCCCAGGGCATTCCGGCGCGGGCGAAGGCCGCGGCGACGGCGGAGACGGCGGGGACGACTTCGACTTCGAGGCCGTGTTCGGGGGCGCGCAGGGTGCGGACGACGCCGAAGAAGCCGGGGTCTCCGTCGGCGAGGACGACGGCGGTGCCGCGGTGGCCGGCGATGCGGCGGGCGGCGAGGTGGAGGCTGCCGAGGCGGATGCGTTCCGCGCCGGGCGGGACCTCGGGGAGCGCGAGGTGGTGGGCGGCTCCGGCCACGAGGGTGGCGGCGGAGAGCGCGGAGCGGGCGGCCGCGGTCAGGGGGGAGCCGTCCCATCCGATCACCGTGACCCGGTCGGCCATCGTCGTCGGTCTCCTGGGGTGGGGGTGGGGGGAAACCGCCTTCGGCGCCTTGGCCCTGGCCGGGGGAGCTCAGGGGATCTCAGCGGGTTTCAGGGGGTTTCAGGGGGTCACGGTGAGACTACCCGGTCATCGGGTCAGTGCCGGTCGGCGCCGACGGCGTAGCCGTGTGCGTCGGCGCGGCGGCGCAGGGGGTAGCCGTCGTCGTGGCCGGGGCGGCCGGCGGGGCCGGGGCGGGCGTGGCGGCTCTCGTACACGTCGTACTCGTCGGTGTCGTCGAGGTCCTCGGGGACCAGGCTCCAGACGATGAGGTCGGTGCGGGTGTCGGTCCAGCTGCCGTCGGCGGCCTGGGTGCGCACTATCGCCACGTTGCGCAGGACGCCTTCGCTGATGCAGCCGATCTTCTGGGCGACCTGCTGGGAGGCGGTGTTGTCGGCGGCGGTGCGCAGTTCGAGTCTTTCGAAGCGCTGGTCGCGCAGGAGCCACTGGGCGACGGCCAGGACGGATTCGCTGGCGTAGCCCTCGCCGCGGGCCCAGGGGGCGGTGACGTAGCCGGCTTCGGTGGTGCGGGTGCGCCAGTCGGTGTTCCGGAGGTACACGATGCCCACGAGGCGCTGGGTGAGGAATTCGGTGACGGCGAAGACGATGCCGCGGCCTTCGGTGCGCTCGGCGTGGGAGAGGGCGGTGGCCCAGGCGCGTGCGTCGGTGGAGGTGTACGGGTGCGGTGCGGAGGTCCAGGCGGTGACCTGCTCGTCGTTCATCATCTCGGCGAGCGCGGTGACGTCCTCCTCCTCGAAGGGGCGCAGCACCAGCCGGTCCGTGCTGATGGTGACGTCCGGGAAGGTGGTAGTCATGCGCAGCTCCATGCCTGGGACCTTGGGGCGGGACCGTTCGTGCCGGCCCGTTCGTACGGGACCGCCGGTGCGGGACCGTTTGTGCGGGTCGTAGGCCACAGCATGCAGCATCGGCCGGGGGATGTGCAGGGCCGGGCTGCCCGGAAGCGGGCAGGGCCCGGGACGCCCGCGGCCCCGCGCGCCCGGGTGGGTGCGCGGGGCCGGGAATCCGGCGTCTACCAGGCGGTCTTGGGTCAGGCGGCGGGGGTGCCGAAGGCCGGGATGACCGAGCCCTGGTACTTCTCCTCGATGAACTTCTTGACCTCGTCGGAGTTCAGGAGCTTGGCGAGCTTCTGGATGCGCGGGTCGTTCTGCTTGCCTTCCTTGACCGCGAGGAAGTTGGCGTACGGGTTGCCCTCGGCCTTCTCCAGGACCAGGGCGTCCTTGGCCGGGGAGAGCTTGGCCTCCAGGGCGTAGTTGCCGTTGATGACGGCGGCGTCGACGTCGTTCAGGGCGCGCGGGACCGTGGCGGCCTCCAGCTCCTTGAACTCCAGGCCCTTCTTGTCGGTGATGTCGGACAGCTTGGCGCTGGTGCCGACCCCGTCCTTGAGGGTGATCAGCTTGTTGGCGGCGAGCAGCTGGAGCGCGCGGCCCTCGTTGGTGGTGTCGTTGGGGACGGCGATGGTCTGGCCGGGCTTGATGTCCGTGAGGGCCTTGACCTTCTTGGAGTAGAGGCCGAGGGGCTCCAGGTGCACGTTCGCGACGGGCACGATGTGGGTGCCGTTCTTCTTGTTGAAGTCGTCGAGGTACGGCTTGTGCTGGAAGAAGTTGCCGTCGACCTGGCCCTGCTCGGTGGCGGTGTTGGGCAGGACGTAGTCCGTGAACTCCTTCACCTCCAGCTTGAGGCCGTCCTTGGCCGCGAGCTTGTCCTTGACGAAGTTCAGGATGTCGGCGTGCGGGCTCGGGGAGGCGGCGATGACCAGCGGCTTGCTCTCGTCGACCTTGCCGCCGTCGGTCTTGGCGGCCGTGGACGGGTCCGAGGAGCTGCCGCAGGCGGTGAGGCCGAGGGCGAGCGCGGCGGAGGCGGCGGCGATGGCGGTGAGCTTGGTGTTCTTGCGCACGAAGAGTGCCTTTCTTGCTTTTCGCGGGTGTTCGCGGGGTGGTGGCCCAAGCACGACAAGTGCGGGCTTTCCTTTTTGGGGAAGTCTGGGGTGGTTCTCTCAGGCTGTCCGGCCGCGGCGCGCGAGGACGCGTACCACGCCGTCGCCGATCAGCTGGATCACCGTGACGAGGGCGACGAGGACGGCGACGGTGGCGAACATGAAGCCGGTCTCGAAGCGCTGGAAGCCGTAGGTGATGGCCTTGGAGCCGAGTCCTTCGCCGCCGACGGCGCCGGCCATGGCGGAGTAGCCGACGAGGGTGATCACGGTGGTGGTGACGCCGGCGACCAGGGAGGGCAGGGCCTGCGGGAGCAGGACCTTGCCGACGAGGGTGGGGATGCCGCCGCCCATGGACTCGACGGCCTCGACGAGGCCGTGGTCGACCTCGCGGACGGCGGTCTCGACGAGCCGGGCGAAGAAGGGGACGGCGCCGATGGCGAGCGGGACGATCATGGCGGTGGGGCCGATGAAGGTGCCGACGACGGCGGTGGTGACCGGGATCAGGAAGATCAGCAGGATGATGAACGGCAGCGAGCGGCCTATGTTCACGATCACGCCGAGGACCTTGTTGAGCGGCTGGTTCTGCAGGAGGCCGCCCTTGTCGGTGAGGACGAGGAGGATGCCGATGGGCAGTCCGCCGAGGACGGTCACCAGGGTGGACCACAGCACCATGTAGAGGGTGTCGTAGGTGCCCTGGGTGAGCAGGGGCTGCATCTCGGACCAGGTCACTTGGCACCTTCCTTGACCAGTGCGGCGATCTCGGAGTCGAGGTCGGAGTCCTCGTCGACGATGTCGACCTGGAGGCCCTGCTCGCGCAGGAAGCCGACGGGCACCACGTTGTCCTCGTAGCGGCCGGGGAGTTCGATGCGCATGCGGCCGATCTGGCGGCCGGCGACGGTGTCCATCGCGGCGCCGAGGATCGAGATGTCGATGTTGTACGTGCGCGAGAGCTGGGAGATGACCGGCTGGGTGGCGGCCTCGCCGTGGAAGGTGACGTCGACGACGGTGCGGTCGGGGCCGGTGGCGGTGCCGCTGACCGGGAAGAGCTCGCCGGCGAGCTCGGAGCCGGGGGTGGCGAGCAGTTCGGCGACGGTGCCGGATTCGATGATCCGGCCCTTCTTCATGAGGGCGGCGGAGTCGCAGACGGCCTTGACGACGTCCATCTCGTGGGTGATGAGGAGGACGGTGAGGCCGAGCTGGCGGTTGAGGTCGCGCAGCAGCTGGAGGATGGAGCGGGTGGTCTCGGGGTCGAGGGCGCTGGTGGCCTCGTCGGAGAGGAGCACCTTGGGGTCGCCGGCCAGGGCGCGGGCGATGCCGACGCGCTGCTTCTGGCCGCCGGAGAGCTGGGTGGGGTAGGCCTTGGCCTTGTCGGCGAGGCCGACGAGGTCGAGGAGTTCCAGGGCCTTGCGGGAGCGTTCGCGGCCGGAGACGCCGAGGATCTCCAGGGGGAGCTCGATGTTGGCCTGCACGGTGCGCGAGGACAGCAGGTTGAAGTGCTGGAAGACCATGCCGATGCGGCTGCGGGCCTCGCGGAGTTCCCTGCCGGCGCGGCGGCCGCGGCCGGCGAGGGCGGTGAGGTCGACGCCGTCCACGGTGACGGTGCCGCTGGTGGGGCGTTCCAGCAGGTTCACGCAGCGGATGAGGGAGGACTTGCCGGCGCCGCTCTGGCCGATGACTCCGTAGACCTCGCCCTCGCGGACGTGCAGGTCGACGCCGTCCAGGGCGGTGACCTCGCGGCCACGGGACTGGTAGACCTTCGTGAGGCCCGATGTGGTGATCACAGGATTTCCGTCGCTGTCGAGTGCACGGGGTGCGGATGCCGTGCACGGGGCAAACATCTGGGGACGCGATACGGGTCTAACCGTCACAAAACGATGGTGTCGACGCGTGCGCGGGGCAGGAGCGGTCCGTACCGGGGATCAGTCGGCGGTGTGGTGCGACTGGGCTGGCGGATTTGCTCGGCCGGTCTCGCTTCGGGGCGCGAGACTGCGTGAAGGGGGCCCTCAGAAGGCGCACATTCGACACATACAACGAGCACCGGGCGTCATCGTCGCCTCGGTCGCAAGGGTGCGGCTGCTCGTCGTGGTCATGTGCCCCAGTAAAGCAGACATGGCGACTCACCGATCAACGCTGTCCGGATACCGGACGGATTCCGGCCGCATTCCGGACGGTATTGGACTGAACCAGTCAGCTCGTGGACCCCGCCTCCAGCGTGATCCCACCGCCGCTGACCAGCGCGGACACGGCCGAGAGGTCCCAGACGACCACGCCCGCGCCGAGCTCCGCGGCGGGGTGGGTTGTGGTCAAGACCACGGTCCGCATGCCGCCCGCCCGGCCGGCCGCCGGCCCCGCGGGGGCGTCCTCGAAGACCACGCACCGGGCCGGGTCCACGCCCAGGCGCCGCGCGGCCGGCAGGAAGGGCTCCGGGGCGGGCATGCAGCTTCATGCCTTCCAGGGAAGCCGCCCGCGAGGGGCGGGCGCATCGGGCCTTTAGGCCCGTAATACCCTCGCTGCATGCTCGTCGCCCTGACGGTCGCCATCGGCGCGGCCGCACTCGCCCTCGCCGCCTGGTGCGGCCACGCCGCATGGCGGGACCAGCCGACCAAGGACTGGCACTTCATCGGCATGGCCGTGGTGACCGTGCTGGTCCTGGCCCAGCTGGTGATCGGCCTGGTCCAGCTGGGCCGGGGCGAGAAGCCCGAACAGGGCACGGTGATCTTCGTGGCCTACCTGCTGGGCGCCTTCGCGGCGGTCCCGGCGGCCGGGATGCTCTCGCTGACCGAGCGCACCAAGTGGGGCTCGGTGACGGTGGCCGCGGGCGCGGTCGTCCTCGCCGTGCTGGAAGTACGGCTCTACGACATCTGGGGATCCGGTGCCTGACACGACGACCGCCCCGCCCGCCGGGCGCAAGCGACTGGTCTCCGGTCCGGGACTGCTGCTGGTGTGGCTCTACGGGGTGATGGTGGTCGGCGCGCTCTCGCGCTCGGTCTTCCAGATCTCCACCGAGTTCGACCGGGCGCCGCTGGCGTACTCGCTGTCGGCCGCGGCGGCCGTGGCGTACGCCTTCATCACGTACTCGCTGGTGCGCGGCGGGGAGACCGCCCGCCGGGCGGCGCTCGTGTGCTGCGCCGTGGAACTCGCCGGTGTGCTGGCCGTCGGGACCTGGACGCTGGTGCGGCCCGACTCCTTCCCCGACGCCACCGTGTGGTCGGAGTTCGGGATGGGCTACCTCTTCATCCCCGTGATCCTGCCGGTGACCGGGATGCTCTGGCTCCGCTCCAAGCGCTGAGCCGTGCGGTCTTGAGGCCTTCGGCCCCCGGAAGCGGTCCGGGGGTGTCCCGCCGTCGCTGCGGAACACCCCCGGACCGTACGGCCGCTACGCGCTGACGGCGTAGTCGGTGTCCTTGGCGTCCTTCTCCAGGATGACCAGGCGCACGCCGTCGGAGGCGGTGCGGTTGCCGACCTGCGCGTAGCCGGCCTTGCGGTAGAGCCGCAGGTTGGACTCGCTCTTGTGGCCCGTGTGCAGGCGGAAGCGGGTCGTTCCGGCGTGCCCGGCGAGGGCAGCCTCGACCCCGCGCAGCAGCCGGGCGCCGAGGCCGTGGCCCTGCAGCCGCGGGTGCACGCACAGCTTGGCGATGCTGGCCGTGCCGTCCTCGCCGACGCTGCCGCGCACCGCGCCCACCACCTCGTCGCCGAGCCGGGCCACCAGGACGGTGTCCGAGGCCAGCTCCGCCTTCAGGGAGTCCAGGGACTGGGTGAGGGGCTGGATGAGGTAGTTGCCGTACAGCTCGGCCTCCCGCTGGAACGCCAGATACTGCAGCTTGAAAATCTGCTCGGCGTCTTCGGCGGCCGCCGCCGAAATGGTCACGCTCATGCCCATGTGCGCATGCCTCCCGCTCACCTGGTAGCTCTCCGGTCTACCGCTCCTTTCCCCACGGGTCAGGAGCCGCAACCTCGACAGCCAGCATTCTGCGCAGACATCCCAGGCAACGGGAACGTACCGGCCCCAAACTTCCTTGTGAGATACCCAACTCTCCTGCGATTTCACGGTAAGTCAGGTCTCTGGGCGACAGAAGTGCGGCCATCAGCTGCGGACAGCGTCCGGGCAATCGGGCGACCGCCGATCGGAGGGCCCGGTTCTCCTCGCCGTGCAGCAGGGCGTCCTCGGGTTCGCCGGCGGCGTCCGCCGGGGTCGCCCCGTACGGGACCTCCCGCCGTGCCCGCCGCCGGGCGCGCCGGGCCTCGGCGCGGACGGCCCGCCGCAGCCAGCGGGCGCGGCCGGCCGGGAAGGAGGCGCGCGGGCCGCGTTCCAGCAACCGCACCCAGACGGCTTGTTCCAGGTCGGCGGCCTCCACCCCGGCGGCCGGGGCCTCCGCGGCTGCCTCGGCGGAGAGCAGCGGGCCCAGCTCCGTGAGCAGGTCGGGTTCCTGTATCAGGTCCATGCCGGGCGGGACGCGGGTGCCGGGCCGGGCGGTTTCCCCGCCGGGCCCGGCCCACCCGTTCGGGCGCGGGAGGTTAGCGGTTGACGCCGCGGCCGGGGCGGAAGGCCTCCGCGGCGAGGAGTCCGGTGTCCGGGTTGTCGGTGAAGATGCCGTCGACGCCCAGCTCGAAGTACTTCTTGAAGGCGCCGAAGGCGTCCCCGTAGGCGGCCGGGTCGGTGCCCTTGCGGTATTCGGCCGGCAGGAAGCTGTTCTCGTTGCGCGCGGTGTAGGGGTGCAGCACCAGCCCCTTGGCGTGGGCGTCGCGTACGAGGGTGGTGGGGGTGCCGAGCTTGCCGGCCGCGTCGCGCGGCACGATCAGGTCGAGGGTGGGGCCGATGCCCTGGGCGAAGCCGGCGATCCACTTGAGGCCCTCGGGCTTGACCAGGTCGGCGACGGTACGGGGGTCCTTGGCCGTCTCGAAGTCCCAGGGGCGGGTGTTGGCCGCGGAGAGCAGCACCACGCGCGGGGCGGACACCAGGCGGGAGAGCCGCTGGATGCTGGAGGGCTCGAAGGACTGGAGGAACACGGCGGCGTCGCGGCCGTCGCGCCCGTAGCGGCGCAGCAGCTTGGCGAGGGGCTCCTCCAGGCCGAGGCCGAGGCCCCGGAAGTAGGTGGGGTGCTTGGTCTCGACGTGCAGCCAGACGCGCTTGTCGCGCCGCCGGCCCTCGCGGTTGGCCCAGCGCAGCACCTCTTCGAAGGTGGGGACCGCCCAGTGGCCGTCGTAGAGGGTGTTGCGCTGGCGGACGGCGGGGATACGTTCCTTCGCTCGCAGGGTCTTCAGTTCGGCGAGGGTGAAGTCCTCGGTGAACCAGCCGGTGACGGAGACCCCGTCGACGGTCTTGGTGGTGCGCCGGCCGGCGAACTCGGGGTGGTCGGCGACGTCGGTGGTGCCGCCGATCTCGTTCTCGTGGCGGCAGACGAGGTGGCCGTCCTTGGTGGGGACGAGGTCCTGCTCGATGACGTCGGCGCCGAGGTCGAGGGCCAGCTGGTAGGAGCCGAGGGTGTGCTCGGGGCGGTAGCCGCTGGCGCCGCGGTGGCCGATGACCAGCGGGACGGGCAGGTCGCGGTAGCCGCCGTCGTGGCCGCCGTCGCCGTGGCCGCTGTCGGAGCGGTCGTCCGCGGCGGCGGCGGTTCCCGCCGTGAGTCCGGTGATACCGGTTCCGGCCGCCAGTACGGCCGCTCCGAGCACCGTGCGCCGTGCTGCCCCACCCTGTGTCATCTGTGCCACTCCTCGTCCTGGACCGGGCCCGCGGGCCCCGGGATCTCCGGGGGGCGTGGAGGCCCCGGTCGGCGTGGCGATGGTAGGCAAGGGAGGGTGGCGCGGGGGTGGGCTCCGGCGGAACATGGCGGAAACGCGTGTCAACACTGCGTATCCACCTCGTGAACCCGATGTGCCAACAGGGGCGACCCGCGAGTATCGTCCTCACCTGCACTACCGCCGTGTGGTGCGAAAGCCGCTTTTCGATGCCGGAGGGCTCACGTTGTTCCGTACCGCGCTCATCAAAGCCACTGTCGGACCGGTCATGCGCCTGATGTTCCGCACCAAGGTGGAGGGGCTCGACAACATCCCGGGCACGGGTCCGGTGATCCTGGCGGGCAACCACCTGACCTTCATCGACTCGATGATCCTGCCGCTGGTGTGCGACCGCACGGTCCACTTCATCGGCAAGGACGAGTACGTGACGGGCAAGGGTCTCAAGGGCCGCCTGATGGCGTGGTTCTTCACGGGCTCCGGCATGATCCCGGTGGACCGGGACGGTGCGAACGGCGGCGTCGCCGCGCTGATGACGGGCCGCCGGATCCTGGAGGAGGGCAAGATCTTCGGGATCTACCCCGAGGGCACCCGCTCCCCCGACGGCCGGCTCTACCGCGGCCGTACCGGCATCGCCCGCCTGACCCTGATGACGGGCGCCCCGGTGGTCCCGTTCGCGGTGATCGGCACGGACAAGCTGCAGCCCGGCGGCGCGGGCATGCCGCGCCCGGGCCGGGTGACGATCCGCTTCGGCGAGCCGATGGAGTTCTCCCGCTACGAGGGCATGGACCGCGACCGCTACGTGCTGCGCGCCGTGACCGACTCGGTGATGGCCGAGGTCATGCGGCTGTCGGGCCAGGAGTACGTGGACATGTACGCGACCAAGGCGAAGGCGGCCTGAGTCCGGACGGGCTCACTGCCGCTGGAGTGACCGGCTGACGCCCGCCGCCGTGGTGGTGGCGAGGACCCAGCCGGTCACGATCAGCAGGTACGACAGCCACTGGTACCAGCCGGCCGGCGCGAAGGCGCCCTCCTGGCCGAAGCCGATGATCGGCAGCATCAGGTCGAGGGTGTAGAAGAGCGGGTTGAACTCCGGCGCCTCCCCCGCCTTCAGCGCCCGCGGCGGGGTGATCCCGTACGCGACGGTCCCGGTGACCGTCAGCGCGAGCAGCCAGGCCGCCGCGCGCATCGGCCGGAAGCCGTAGCCGACGGTGGCGTCCTGGAGCAGGCCCCAGAGCCGGGTGCGCCGGGGCTGGGTGCGCCGGTGGCGGCGCAGTTTGGCCAGCTGGGCGGTGCGGGCGCCCGCCTCGTCGCCGACGGTGCGGTAGGCGGCGGCCAGCTGCTCGTAGGCGTACGGCAGGTAGCCGTCCTCCTCGCGCTCCAGCAGCGGCAGCCGCTCCTCGGCGGGCAGGTGGGGGTGGAGCAGCCGGTAGCTGAGCCCGTCGGTGCGGACCAGGGGCGGCCAGACGGACGGCTCGGCCCAGAGCATGTCGAACTGGCTGCGGCGCAGGTTGACGATGCCGTCGATGGCGGGGGCCTTGCGCAGCCAGAACTCCCCTATGACCGCGGAGCTGGCGCGCAGGGCGACTTCGCCGGGGTTGGACAGGCTGGCGCGGCCCAGGAAGAGCTGGCCGGGGATGCGGGCGCCGGTGAGGTTGACCATGCCCTCGGCGTGCAGCCGGTGGGCGCGTACGTCGCTGCCGACGACGAGGGTCTCGGCGTGCAGGGCGATCCCGCCGGGGTTGACGAGCCGGGCGCCGTCGAGGTTGATCTGGCCGGCGACGGTGGATCCGTTGAGGCGCAGCTCGCCGTGGACCGTGAGGTCGTTGGCGATGATGTCCGTGCCTATTTCCGCGTGGTTGAGCTGGAGCGGCGGCTCTTCGGCCTCGTCGGGCTGGCTGCCCTGCCGGATGACGGCGCCCTGGAGGAAGAGGCCGCCGGCGATCTTCGCGCCGGCGAGGCGGACGGGGCCGTCGATGCGGCAGCAGGAGAGCCTGAGGACGACTTCGACGCGTACGGTGGCGGCGGTCAGGCCGGGCAGGGTGGAGTCGCCGAGGACGAGGGCGCGCAGCTGGGCGCCGTACATCATGGGCTTGCGTTCGAACCAGCAGGACCGCATCCGGATGGGGTGGTCCACGACCGCGTACTTCAGGTCGAGCTTGCCGGTGATCCTGGCGCCGTAGAGTTTGATCCCGGCGACGTGCCCCTCGTCGGCCGTGCCCCCGACGAGGAGGTTGCGCAGGACCTCGGCGCGGACGGTGCGGCCGGGGCCCCAGGAGGCTCCGTCGTGGGAGGTCTCTTCGGGGCCCTCGCGGAAGTCGACCGCCTCGCCGCGCGGGAAGGCGTCGACGACGCGGCGTTCGGCCGGGGTCAGCTCGTTGATCTCCATCGCCGGGATGGTGTCCCGGGGGCCGACGGACTGTCAATTCGCTTGATCCGTCAGGGACACGGGACACCACCGCCTGGCGGTGCGTCAGTGTTCGACGCCCTCCTGGAGTTCCTGGCCCTTGAGCAGGAACCAGGCGGCGGCCGCGGTGGCCAGCAGGACGGCGGCGCCGACGCCGGAGGCGAGCCGCAGGCCGTCCACGAAGGCCTCCTGGGCCGCGCCGACCATGGTGTGGGCGGTGGCCGGGTCCAGGGCGCGGGCGGCCTCCACGGCGCCGCCGAGCGATTCGTGCGCGGCGTCGGCGACCGGGGCGGGGACCGAGGCCGGGGCGGTGAAGCCCTGGTAGACGCCGGTGACGACGGAGCCGAGCAGGGCGATGCCGAGGGCTGCGCCGAGTTCGTACGCGGTCTCGGAGACGGCGGAGGCCGAGCCGGCCTGCTCCTTGGGGACGCTGGAGAGGATCACGTCGGCGGTGACGGTGAAGGAGAAGCCGGCGCCGAGGCCGACGACGAGCAGGGCGGCGCCGAGCAGCGGGTAGCCGGTCTCCCGGTGGATGACGGTGAGGGCCGCGAGGGCCAGGCCTATGGCGGCGAGGCCGCCGGTGACGATGACGCGTACGGAGTACCTGCGGGCGTACTTGCCGGCGACCAGGCCGGTGGCCACCGCGCCGATGGCGGCGGGCAGTTCGGCGAGTCCGGCTTCGAGCGGGTCTCGGCCCTGGACCAGCTGGAAGAACTGGGAGAGGAAGAAGACGAGTCCGGAGAGGCCGAAGACGGTCAGCAGGTCGGCGAGGACCGCGCCGGAGAAGCCGCGGTGCTTGAAGAGCCGCATGTCGAGCAGCGGGGAGGCGAGGGCGAACTGGCGGCGGACGAAGGCGTAGAGGCAGGCGGCGCCGAGGGCGGCGGCGGTCCAGACACCGGGGGTGGCGCCGTGGGTGGCCGCTTCCTTGACGGCGTAGACGACGCCGATGACGCCGACGAGGGACAGGGCGACGCTGATCAGGTCCCAGGGGCCCGCGACGGGGTTCTTGGACTCGGGCAGCAGCCGGATGCCGACGAGGACCAGGGCGATCATCACCGGGAGGTTGATGAGGAAGACCGATCCCCACCAGAAGTGCTGGAGCAGGGCTCCGCCGACGACGGGGCCGATGGCCGCGCCGGCGGAGGCGGTGGCGCCCCAGATGCCGATGGCGAGGCTGCGTTCGCGCGGGTCGTGGAAGATGTTGCGGATCAGCGCGAGGGTGGACGGCATCAGGGTGGCGCCGGCCACGCCGAGCAGGGCGCGGGCGGCGATCATCATCTCGGGGCTGGTCGCGTAGGCGTTCAGGACCGAGACGGCGCCGAAGGCGGTGGCGCCGGTGAGGAGGAGCTTCTTGCGGCCGATGCGGTCGCCGAGGGAGCCCATGGAGACGAGCAGGCCGGCGATGACGAAGGAGTAGATGTCGCCGATCCACAGCAGCTGGGTGCCGGACGGCTTGAGGTCCTCGCTGAGGGACGGGGTCGCGAGGCCGAGTACGGTGGCGTCGACCGCGACCAGCAGGACGGCCAGGACGAGCACGGAGAGGGCGAGCCAGCGCCCCCTGCTCTTCTCCTCCGCCCCCGTCCCCCGGTGCAGCTGTTCGGTTCGGGTCATCACTCCACACTCCGTCGTGCGCCACCGAGCAGCAACTCGGTGATCATGTACTGGAAGTCCTTGGCCGCGACCCGGCCGTCCATGACGGCCCAGGCGCAGCTGCCGACGAGCCCGTAGAGGGCCTCGGTGAGCCATGCGGGGCTGAGGTCGATGCGGATGTCGCCCTCCTGCTGTCCGCGCTTGAAGAGCGCGTTGACGCGGGTGTCGAGGCGGGCCCAGCCCTCGTTGACCTGGTCGCCCTCGAAGAGCTGGTTCTCGGTGACGAGGAAGGCCAGCAGCTGGGCGTTGGGCTCGGTCTCGGCGATCAGGCGCCGGATGGCGTCCACGGCGGTCCCCTCGTCGAGGCGGGCGCGGTCGAAGGCGCCCTCGAACTCGCGGATGCCGAGGTCTTCGAGGGCGCGCACGAGGGCGTCGCGGCCGGCGAAGTGCCGGTGGAGGGTGGCGCGGCCGATGCCGGCGGCGCGGGCGACCTCGTCCATCGTGGCGGTCGACTTGCGGGAAAGCAGGGCCGCCGCGTCGCGGAGCACCTGGTCACGATCCATGGCCATGAGACAAGCATAACCCGAATGAGACGCCAATGTCTCATTCATTGATCCGGATCAAGAAAACGGGTCGCCCCGGGGGCGGCCCGACGAGAAGGGTGGAGCCATGAAGCCACTGCTGCTGATCGACGTCGACGGCCCCCTCAACCCGTACGCGGCCAAGGCCCAGCGCCGCCCCGAGGGCTACACCACGCACCGGATGCGGCCCACCGGCTTCACCGACGGCAAGCCGCTGCGGGTCTGGCTGAACCCGGGCCACGGCGCGGAGCTGCTCGCGCTGGCGGACGCGTACGACCTGGTCTGGGCCACCACCTGGAAGGACGAGGCGAACGACTGGATAGGGCCACAGCTGGGGCTGCCGAGGCTCCCCTTCATCGACTGGCCGGTGATGCACGGCCGGGCGCCGCGCGGCACCTTCTGGAAGACGCAGTACGTCCTGGAGTACGCGGGTGCGCGGCCCTTCGCCTGGATCGACGACGACATCACCGCCATGGACCACGAGTACGTCGACCGCCACCACCCGGCGCACGCCCTGCTGATGCACGTGGACGAACGGATCGGCCTGACCCGCGTGGACTTCGACGCGCTGGCGGACTGGGCCGACGACCAGGCCGGTTGATCCTTTCGGGTGAACCCTCGTGACCAGGCCTTATGCGGCTCTCCGGGGAGGCGGGAGAGTCCTCCCCATGAACGGATCGAGGAAGCTGGCCCTCGGGGCCGCAGCGGTGGCACTCACGGTCGGCGGCGCGTTCGCCGTTTCCTCCGCATCGGCGGAACCGAAGGCGGTGGGCGCCAGGGCGACCACCACTGCCTGGGCGAAGGTCAGCGCGGACGGCCTCGTGCTGGGCAGCCAGGGCATCGGCCGCCTGGAGAGGTTCGGTACCGGCCGCTACCGCATCGCGATGCCCTCCAGCGTCGCCGGGTGCGCCTTGCTCGGCACCGTCAACACCAACGGCGGCGGCGACCCGGGCCTGGGCAGCGCCTCCATCCTGGTCGGCATCTCGAACGCGACCACCGTCTACGTCCGCACCGCGACGCCGTCCGCTTCAGGAAGCGCCACCGTGGACAGCGACCGGCCGTTCTCGATCACCATCGTCTGCCCGTAGCGCCGAAAGGGCGGGGGGAGCCCATCGGCTCCCCCCGCCCCCGGCACGCCGGCTACTGCTTGTGGACCGCCCAGGCGTGCTGGATGACCAGGTCGGCCTTCAGCTCGGTGAGCTGGACCGCGACCGCCGAGGGGGCGGTGCCGCCGCGGCCGTTGCGGGAGGCGAGCGCGCCGGGCACGTTGAGGACGGTGCGGACCTCGGGGGTCAGGTGCTCCGAGATCTTCGCGAACTGCTCGTCCGTGAGCTCGTCCAGCTCGATGCCGAGCCCCTCGCACTCCTTGACGCACTCGCCGGCGACCTCGTGCGCGACCCGGAAGGGCACGCCCTGCTTGACCAGCCACTCGGCGATGTCGGTGGCGAGCGAGAAGCCCGCCGGGGCCAGCTCCTCCATCCGCTCCCGGTTGACCGTGAGGGTGGCCATCATCCCGGTGAAGGCCGGGAGCAGCACCTCAAGGGTGTCGCAGGAGTCGAAGACCGGCTCCTTGTCCTCCTGCAGGTCCCGGTTGTAGGCCAGGGGCAGCGCCTTGAGGGTGGCCAGCAGGCCGGTCAGGTTGCCGATGAGGCGGCCCGACTTGCCGCGCGCCAGCTCCGCGATGTCCGGGTTCTTCTTCTGCGGCATGATCGAGGAGCCGGTGGAGAAGGCGTCGTGGAGGGTGACGAAGGAGAACTCCTTCGTGTTCCACAGGATGATCTCCTCGGCGATCCGGGACAGGTTGATCCCGATCATCGCGGTGACGAACGCGAACTCGGCGACGAAGTCCCGCGAGGCCGTGCCGTCGATCGAGTTGCCGACCGAACCCCGCTCGAAGCCCAGGTCGGCCGCGACCGCCTCCGGGTCCAGGCCGAGCGAGGAGCCGGCCAGGGCGCCCGAGCCGTACGGGGAGACCGCCGTGCGGGTGTCCCACTGCCGCAGCCGCTCCGCGTCCCGGGACAGGGACTGGACGTGGGCCAGCACGTGGTGGGCGAACAGGACGGGCTGCGCGTGCTGGAGGTGCGTCCGGCCCGGCATCGCCACGTCCGGGTGCGCCTCGGCGAGACCGACCAGCGCGTCCTGGAGGTCGGCGACCAGTCCGCCGATGATCCGCGCGTGGTCGCGCAGGTACATCCGGAAGAGGGTGGCCACCTGGTCGTTGCGGGAGCGGCCAGCGCGCAGCTTGCCGCCGAGGTCCGGGCCGAGCCGCTCCAGCAGGCCGCGCTCCAGGGCGGTGTGGACGTCCTCGTCGGCGATGGTGCCGGTGAAGGAGCCGTCGGCGACGTCCGCCTCCAGCCGGTCGAGGCCCGCGATCATGCGGTCGAGCTCCTCGGCCGTGAGCAGGCCCGCCTTGGCGAGCACGCGGGCGTGGGCGCGCGAGCCGGCGATGTCGTACGGCGCGAGGCGCCAGTCGAAGTGGACCGACGCGGACAGCTTCGCGAGGGCCTCGGACGGGCCGTCGGCGAACCGGCCGCCCCAGAGCCGGACGTCACCGTTGTTGCTGCTCACAGCTACTGCTCCTCTGAGGGTGGTGGTGCGGCGGTCTCCCCGCCGCGCAGGAAGCGGGGAGGCCGTCTCGGTACAGCGTCAAACGATTCACGGCGCGATGCGACGCGCGACCGGCCGGGGTGTAGGCATAACTATGCATTGCTCCGTATGTTTCGTCAATCGAGGCTCGGGACCCCCGCGCTGACCAGGCCGTATATCGAGGGCGCGGACCGCCTGCGGCCGCCTACGATCGGGCGCAGACGACCCGGGGAGGGCACATGTGGAGCGCGGCCGAGGACGCCTCGTGGGGACGCGGCGTGGCCAGGGGCCTGCTGGAGGGGGACACCGCGCCGGTCGCCGGCCGGCTCCTGGGCAACGGCCCGGAGGCCTGGATCGCCTTCGACGAGCAGATGCGCCGGCTGACGCGGTCCCCCGGCACGCCGGAGGGCGCCCGCCGCCTGGAAGCCCGGTTGTGCCACGCCGACGGGCGGATGCGCGAGGCCGCGCTCGCCGCGTGGCGCAGGCCCCCGCTCCAGCTCGTCCTCCTCCGGTGCGCCGACCGGGTCCCGCAGGTGCGCGAGCGCGCCCGCAGGGTGCTGGGCCGGCTGGTGGCCCAGCACCCCGTCCGCAACCGGGACCGGGCCCGCCGGGCGCTGAACCGGCCGATGGCCGACGACCCCGCCCACCTGCTGACGGCACTCGTCCCGTTCGCCCTGCGGCTGGGCGGGCGCGAGCACGGAGGCTGGGCGGTGGAGCAGCTGGAGGCCGCCCTGAGCGGCCGGTACTCCCTCCTCGCCGCGTGGTGGCGCCCCGGGCTGGCCTCGACGACCTGGAGCTGGAACTCGCTGACCGCCCGGCAGCGCGAGGGCATGTTCGCGCGCCTGACGGGCAGCGCCGACCGGCCGACGCGCCGCTTCGCCGCCCGTGTCGCCGTCGCCTGCGGGCAGTACGGCCCGCTGGAGCTCGCCCGGCGGGCCGCCGCCGAGCGCGATCCGGTGGCCGGCCGGACGTGGACCGACGGCGCTCTGGCGGCGATGGCCGCCGGCGGGCCGGACGACGGGGCCGTCGACGCCCTGCTCGGCTCCCGCTTCGCGGACGTCCGGGCCGCCGGGGTCACCGCCCTGCGCGGGGCCGGGCGGGCGGCCGAGGCGGTGGACCACCTCACGGACCGGGCCGGCCGGGTGCGGGCCTGCGCCCGCTGGCTGCTGCGCCAGGACGGCGGTGACCCGTACGCGCACTACCGCGGGCTCGTCACGGACCGGCAGCGGGTGACCCGGTACGCGGTGGCCGGCTTCCGGGAGGTGGCCGGGCGGGCCGACGGGCCGCTGCTGCACGCCCTGCTGGACCACCCCGAGGGTGCGGTACGGGCCGCCGCGCTGGCGGCGCTGCGCGGGCTGGGCCTCACCGTCAAGGACGCGGTGCTGCTCGCGCTGCTGGAGGACCCGTCCGCCTCGGTGTCCCGCGAGGCCGCGCTCGGCCTGCTCTGCGTGGCCGAGCGGCTGGACTCCGCCGCGCTGGCGGAGCGGACCGGCCCCGAGTGGCCGCTGCACACCCGAAGGGCCGCGTTCCGGCTGCTGCGCGGCCGGGGCGGGAGCGCCGAACTGCGGGCGTCCGTCGCCATGATGACGGACCCGGATCCGGTGCTCGGCCTGTACGCGCGCAGCACCGTGGTCAACTGGAACTGGCTCAGCACCCTAGGCGAGGGGGATGCGCACCGGGCGGAGCTCGGCGTGCTGCTGGCGCGGGCGGCCGAGGTCCTGGACGTACGCCGGCTGCGGCTGCTGTGACACCCCGCACGCCCCGCCACGGCCTGCCTGCGCGGCGGCCGCGCCCGCCGGCCGTACCGTCTGGGGTGTGCTGCGTACCGCCCTGCTCACGGGCTCGCTGATCCTCGCCGGCCTCTTCCCCCACGGCCCGGACCCGCTGCCGGCCCGGCTCGCCGACACCGGCGGCGGCAGCCAGCTGATCACCGCCGTCGCCCCGGCGCCCGGCTCCACGACCGGGGTGCTGACCTGGTGGGACCGGCGTGCGGGGCGCTGGTTCGAGGCGGGCAGCGCCCCGGCCCGGTTCGGGGCCAACGGCCTGACCGAGGGCACCACCCGGGTCCAGGGCACGAACACCACCCCGGCGGGCCTGTACGACCTGCCGTACGCCTTCGGCACCGCGCACGCCCCGGCCGGAACGGAGTACGCCTACCGGCGGGTGACGGACCGTTCGTGGTGGTGCCAGGACAACGCCTCGGGCGCCTACAACCGCTGGACGGAGCCGCTGCCCGCCGACTGCGCGCCGGGCGAGTCCGAGCACCTGGTGACGTACGCGCAGCAGTACGCGCACGCCCTGGTCATCGGCTTCAACTACGACGAGCCGGTGCGCGGCCGCGGCGCGGGGATCTTCCTGCACGTGGACGGCAAGGGCGCCACGGCCGGCTGCGTCTCCGTCCCCCGCGGCGCCATGCGCGAGCTGCTGCGCTGGGCCGACCCCCGCCGCCGCCCGCACATCGCGATCGGCACGGAGACCGGCGCCCTGGCCGTGACCCGGTACTGAAGCCCGGCCGGAAGGGGCCTAGCCCTCCTTCTGCGCCAGGCGCAGCAGGTGGTCGGCCAGGGCCTGGCCGCCGGCCGGGTCGCGGCTGATGAGCATCAGGGTGTCGTCGCCCGCGATGGTGCCGAGGATGGCGTGGAGTTCGGCCTGGTCGATCGCCGAGGCGAGGAACTGGGCCGCGCCGGGCGGGGTGCGCAGGACCACGAGGTTCGCGGAGGCCTCCGCCGAGATCAGCAGTTCGCCGGAGAGGCGCCGCATGCGCTCCTCCTTGGCCGACTCGCCGAGCGGGGCCTGCGGGGTGCGGAAGCCGCCCTCGCTGGGGACCGCGTAGATCAGCTCGCCGCCGGTGTTGCGGATCTTGACCGCGCCCAGCTCGTCGAGGTCGCGGGAGAGCGTCGCCTGGGTGACGCTCAGCCCGTCGTCGGCGAGCAGTTTGGCCAGTTGGCTCTGGGAGCGGACCGGCTGCCGGTTGAGGATGTCCACGATCCGGCGGTGGCGGGCGGTGCGGGTCTGCGGGACGGAGGGGCCGCCGTTCTGCTCGGGTTCCTGCGCCTGGCTCATCGTCGTCTCATTCTCCGGATCGTCCCGCTTCGTCGAGGATGCCGGGAAGTGCCCGGACGAACGCGTCCACCTCGGCCTCGGTGATGACGAACGGGGGCATCAGCCGTACCACGTCGGGGGCGGGCGCGTTGACCAGGAATCCGGCCTGCTGGGCCGCGAGCTGCACCTTCGGTGCGAGCGGCTCCGTCAGCACGATACCCAGCAACAGGCCGGACCCGCGGACGTGGGAGACCAGCCCGTGACCGGAGGCCTCGATTCCGGAGCGCAGCCGCTCGCCCCGGGCCTTGACCCGGTCGAGGAGTCCCTCGGCGGCGATGGTGTCGATCACGGCGAGGCCGGCGGCGCAGGCGACCGGGTTTCCGCCGAAGGTGGTGCCGTGCTGGCCGGGCTGGAGCAGGTCCGCGGCCGGGCCGAAGGCGGCCACCGCGCCGATGGGCAGACCGCCGCCGAGACCCTTCGCGAGCGTGACGAGGTCGGGCTCGACGCCCTCGTGCTGCTGGTACTCGAACCAGCTGCCGCAGCGGCCGATGCCGGTCTGCACCTCGTCGAGGGCGAGCAGCGTCCCGGTGGCGCGGGTGATCTCGCGGGCGGCCGTCAGGTAGCCGGCGGGCGGGACGACCACGCCGTTCTCGCCCTGGACGGGCTCGATGAGGACGAAGGCGGTCTCCTCGGTGACGGCGGCCCGCAGGGCCTCCACGTCGCCGTAGGGGACGTGCGTCACATCGCCGGGCAGCGGCAGGAAGGGCGTCTGCTTCGCGGGCTGGCCGGTGAGGGCGAGGGCGCCCATGGTCCGGCCGTGGAAGCCGCCGCCGGTGGCGACCATGTGGGTCCGCCCGGTCAGTCGGCCGATCTTGTAGACGGCCTCGACCGCTTCCGCACCGGAGTTGCAGAAGAACACGCGCCCCTCGCGGCCGAAGAGCTGGAGCAGCCGCTCGCCGAGCGCGAGGACGGGCTCGGAGGCGTAGAGGTTGGAGACGTGGCCGAGGGTGGTGATCTGCTCGGTCACGGCGGAGACGACCGCCGGGTGGGCGTGGCCGAGGGCGTTGACGGCGATGCCGCCGACGAAGTCGGTGTACTGCTTGCCGTCCGCGTCCCAGACCTGCGCGCCCTCACCGCGTACGAGGGCCAGCGCGGGGGTGCCGTAGTTGTTGGTCAGCGCCCCCTTCCAGCGGGCGGCGTAGCGCTCGTTGCCGGTCTCCTGGCCGGCCGTCTCCTGGTTGGCGCTCACGCGCTGTCCCCTCCCTTTGCGTCGGGCACGACCATCGTGCCGATTCCCTCGTCGGTGAAGATCTCCAGCAGGATCGAGTGCTGGACCCGCCCGTCGATCACGCGGGCGGTGCTGACGCCCCCGCGCACGGCGTGCAGGCAGCCCTCCATCTTCGGCACCATGCCGCTGGACAGCTCGGGCAGCAGCTTCTCCAGCTCGCTGACGGTGAGCCGGCTGATGACCTCGTCGCTGTTGGGCCAGTCCGCGTAGAGGCCCTCGACGTCGGTGAGGACCATCAGCGTCTCGGCGCCGAGCGCGGCGGCGAGCGCGGCGGCGGCCGTGTCGGCGTTCACGTTGTACACGTGGCCGTCGTCGGCGCTGCGCGCGATGGAGGAGATGACCGGGATCCGGCCGTCCGCGAGCAGGGCCTCGATCGCGCCGGTGTCGATGGCGGTGATCTCGCCGACCCGGCCGATGTCGACGGCCTCGCCCTCGATCTGCGGGGTGTGCTTGGTGGCGGTGATGGTGTGGGCGTCCTCGCCGGTCATGCCGACGGCGAGCGGCCCGTGCTGGTTGAGCAGGCCGACCAGCTCGCGCTGGACCTGGCCCGCCAGGACCATGCGTACGACGTCCATGGCCTCCGGGGTGGTGACCCGCAGGCCGGCCTTGAACTCGCTGACCAGGCCCTGCTTGTCGAGCTGGGCGTTGATCTGCGGGCCGCCGCCGTGGACGACGACGGGCCGCAGGCCGGCCTGGCGCAGGAAGACGACGTCCTGGGCGAAGGCCGCCTTCAGGTCCTCGTCGATCATGGCGTTGCCGCCGAACTTGATGACGACGATCTTGCCGTTGTGGCGGGTGAGCCAGGGCAGCGCCTCGATGAGGATCTCGGCCTTGGGGAGCGCGGTGTGGCGCCTCGCGGTGCTCATGAGCTGTACGCGCTGTTCTCGTGGACGTACTCGGCCGTCAGGTCGTTGGCCCAGATGACCGCGGACTCGGAGCCGGCGGACAGGTCCGCGGTGATGCGGACCTCGCGGTCCTTCATGCTGACCAGGTCGCGGTCCTCGCCGACGGAGCCGTTCCTGCAGACCCAGACGCCGTTGATGGCGACGTTCAGGCGGTCCGGGTCGAAGGCCGCCTTCGTGGTGCCGATGGCGGACAGGACGCGGCCCCAGTTGGGGTCCTCGCCGTGGATGGCGCACTTGAGCAGGTTGTTGCGGGCGATGGACCGGCCGACCTCGACCGCGTCCTGCTCGCTGGCCGCGCCGACGACCTCGATGCGGATGTCCTTGCTGGCGCCCTCGGCGTCGCCGATCAGCTGGCGGGCGAGGTCGTCGCAGACGGTCCGCACGGCGTCGGCGAAGGCCTCGTACGCGGGGACCTGCCCGGAGGCGCCGGAGGCGAGCAGCAGCACGGTGTCGTTGGTGGACATGCAGCCGTCGGAGTCGACCCGGTCGAAGGTGGTGCGGGTGGCGTCCCGCAGGGCCTTGTCGAGGGTGGCGCTGTCGAGGTCGGCGTCGGTGGTGAGGACGACGAGCATGGTGGCCAGGCCCGGGGCGAGCATGCCCGCGCCCTTGGCCATGCCGCCGACCGTCCAGCCCCCCTGGGAGACGGTGGCGGTCTTGTGGACGGTGTCGGTGGTCTTGATGGCGACGGCCGCGTCCTCGCCGCCGTCGGCGGAGAGGGCGGCGACGGCCGTGTCGATGCCGGGGAGCAGCTTGTCCATGGGGAGCAGGACGCCGATCAGGCCGGTGGAGGCGACGGCGATCTCGCCGGCGTTGTGCTCACCGCCCAGGACCTCTGCGACCTTCTCGGCGGTGGCGTGGGTGTCCTGGAAGCCCTTGGGGCCGGTGCAGGCGTTGGCGCCGCCGGAGTTGAGGACGACCGCGCTGACGGTCCCGCCGCGCAGGACCTGCTCGGACCAGCGCACGGGGGCGGCCTTGACGCGGTTGGAGGTGAAGACGCCCGCGGCGGCCAGTCGCGGCCCGTTGTTGACCACGAGGGCCAGGTCGGGGTTGCCGTTCGCCTTGATCCCGGCGGCGATGCCCGCCGCCGTGAATCCCTGTGCAGCCGTCACGCTCACGGCGCCACTCCAATCGTGGAAAGACCCAGCGCCTCGGGGAGCCCGAGGGCGATGTTCATGCTCTGCACCGCACCGCCGGCGGTGCCCTTGGTGAGGTTGTCGATCGCGCTGATGGCGATGATCCGCTGGGCGGACTCGTCGTACGCGACCTGGACGTGGACGGCGTTGGAGCCGTACACCGCCTTGGTGGTGGGCCACTGCCCCTCGGGGAGGAGCCGGACGAAGGGCTCGTCGGCGTAGGCCTTCTCGTACGCGGCGCGCAGCGACTCCGCGGTGGTGCCGGGCAGGGCCTTGGCGGAGCAGGTGGCCAGGATGCCGCGCGCCATGGGCACGAGGTGGGGGGTGAAGGAGACGGAGACCTTCTCGCCCGCGAGCGGGGAGAGGTTCTGCACCATCTCGGGGGTGTGCCGGTGGGCGCCGCCGACGCCGTAGGGAGTCACGGTGCCCATGACCTCGGAGCCGAGCAGGTTCGCCTTGAGGGCCTTGCCGGCGCCGGAGGTGCCGGTGGCGGCGACGATCACGGCCTCGGGCCCGGCGAGCCGCGCCTGGTAGGCGGGGTAGAGGGCGAGGGAGACGGCGGTCGGGAAGCACCCGGGGACGGCGATGCGCCTGGTCCCGGCCAGGGCGGCCCGGCCGCCGGGGAGCTCGGGGAGGCCGTAGGGCCAGGTGCCGGCGTGCGGGGCGCCGTAGAACCGGTCCCAGTCGGCGGAGTCCTTGAGCCGGTGGTCGGCGCCCATGTCGACGACGAGGACGTCGTCGCCGAGCTGGGCGGCGACGGCGGCGGACTGCCCGTGCGGCAGGGCCAGGAAGACGACGTCATGGCCGGCGAGGACCTCGGGCGTGGTCGCCTCCAGGGTCCGTCCGGCGAGCGGGCCGAGGTGCGGCTGGAGCGGGCCGAAGGCCTGTCCGGCGTTGGAGTGGCCGGTCAGCGCGCCGATCTCGACCTCGGGGTGCGAGAGCAGCAGGCGCAGGACTTCACCGCCCGCGTATCCGCTCGCTCCGGCCACCGCTACACGTACCACCATCGGACCCTCCTCCTCGATGGCATGACTATACGTACCTATGCAGTTTTATGCAAAGGTCTTGTCCGGTGGCCGGACGGCGCGCCCGGGGCCCCCGCGCTACTTGCAGAACTTGGCCGACGCGGCGGCGGCTCCCTCCTTGAAGCCCCTCTCCCACTCGGGGTCCTTGGCCACGGCGGTCTGCGGGACCTTGGTGTTGCAGGTCTGCTGGACGGAGTCGTACCCCTGCCAGTAGCCCAGGTCGTACTGCGACGGCTGCTTGGGAACCTGGCCGGTGTCCTGGCCGCCGCCGCAGAAGGTCTTGGCCGCGAGGGCGGCACCGGCCTCGTAGCCCTTCCACCAGCTCTGGCTCTGCGGGACCGCCGTCTGCGGCGGCTTGGCGGCGCAGTCGTCCTTGACGGCCCGGAAGCCCTTGCGGAAGCCCCGGTCGTAGTCGGTCTTGGAGCCGGTGCCCGGCTCCTGCTGGTCCTGCGGCGGCTTCGCCGCGGCGCTGCCGCAGGCGATCCCGTCCACCGTGTACGTCCCCGGGGGGAGGCCGTGGATCCGGATCTCCCCGCCGGGCGACACCTTGACCTGCTGGCTGAAGCCGTTGTCGCCCTTGACGGCCACCTCGTCCTTCCCCTTGAACCCGGAACCGGTGATCTTCTGGGCGATCGGTGAGACGTTGCCCGTGTCGGCGCCGACGGTGCACGTCCCGGCGGGTACGCGCGCGTCCGCGTCCGGCGCCTGGGCGGACGCCGCCGGCCCGATCGCGAGCGAGGAGAGCAGCAGCGGTGCGAGTACGGACATCCGGGTGCTTGTCCTCATGCCCATCACTTCCTTCGGCGGGCAGAACGAGGCGGGTGTCTCGTTTCCATGCTCACGCGCCGGATCGGGGGTGTCGAGCGGACGGGACGGGCCCGAAACGCGCCGCTCGATATACTTGAAGGTCGCGAAATCGCGGCGCGCCCGCCCCGTTCACGGAACGGATGGTCGACATGATGAAACGGCGCACCCGTCTGGCACTCCTGACCGCCCTGCTCGCCCCCGCGGCCGCCCTCGGCGCCGCCGCGCCCGCCGGCGCAGCCCCGGCCGTCCTGCCCTCCGCCTCGTGCACGGCGACCCCCGACCCGAAGAACCCGGGCTCGCTGGTCCTGGAGGTGTCGGGGTTCAGCGGCGACCTGAAGGTCACCGAGACGGGCGGCAAGTACAAGATGATCATCCACAAGGGGACGATGAAGATCCCCGTCCCCCAGGGGACCTACTTCGTGGAGTGGGCCAACGCACCCACCCCCGACCGGAGCGAGCGGACCGCCTGCACTCCGGTCGAGGAGGCCCGGACTCAGTCGCAGGACCAGTACGCGCTCGGCTACCGGCAGGGGCTCGCGGACGCCCTCAAGTCCTGCAAGCAGCTGAACCCGCCGGACTCCGCCACGGATCCGGACTACCGCACGGGCTATCAGGACGGGGTCGCCCTCGCCCTGGCGAGCCAGCGCTGCAAGGTGCCCTGACGGACGACGGGGTCAGCACTCCCGCTCGTACTCGACCTGTTCGAGCGGGTGGCCGTCGCCGAAGTCCGTGCCCCGTACCGCCCCGGTGCCGGCGAAGCCGCACTTGGCGTAGAAGCGGCGGGACCGGGGGGTGTCCCGCAGGGTCCACAGGTGGGCGCGGGCGAAGCCGTCCGCGCGCAGCCGGGCCAGCGTCGCGTCCATCAGCACGGCGGCGACGCCGGTGCCCCAGCCGTCGGGGTGGGCGTAGAAGCTGAGGATCTCGGCGAGGCCCGGCCGGGTCCCGGAGGCGGAGGACCAGGACATGGCCAGGGGGCGGCCGTCCGCCTCGGCCAGCAGCAGCGTGCGGGGGTCCTCGGCGAGCCGCGCGTGCCAGCGGGTGCGCCGGCTGCGGACGCCCTCGGCGGCGAACTCCGGCGCGAAGAAGGGCGCGTACGCGGCCTCCCAGGCGGCGGCGTGGATCTCGCCGAGGGCGTCGCCGTCCCCCGGGCCGGCGGCGCGGACCCCGATCACGCGGAGGCCGCCGGGGCGGCGCCGAGCGGGTGGCGGACCCAGACGTTCGGCTCCACGTAGACCGCGCGGTCGTGCTCCGGGTCGCAGTGGACGGTGCTGAGCGCCCCGGGGACGCGGACGGGGCCCGGGGTGTCGAAGGGCAGTCCGGTCCACTGGCGCCACTGGTCGAGGGTGCCGCTGATGGTCATCGAGACCGGGGCCACCGAGTCGATGACCGCCCCCGCGCGTACGTGGACCCGCAGCCACGGGTCGTACGGCAGCCCGTCCTCGCGGGTGCGGTACGCGTACTCGGCCATCGGGGTCTCGGGCTCGGCGGGCTTGGCGCTGGGCCGGACCGGGGCCACGACCTCGGTGAACCCGGCCGCGCGGGCGCCCTCGCGCATGGCGGTCAGCATCCGGCCGGAGAGGCCCTCGCCCTGCCGGCCGCGGGCGATCGAGATCTCCAGGGCGCTGACCGTGTCCGGCCGGACACCCCGCCGCTGGTCGGAGAAGGCCCACATCAGGACCCGGTCCCAGCCCTGCCCGGGGAGCACCCCGCCGCGCTCGGGCGTGTGGAGCGCGAAGGGGACGCTGAAGGCCCGGGCCACCACCTCGTGGCCGTCGGTGGCGATGAAGACGTACTCGGGGAACTCCGCCACCAGGCGCGGGTAGAGCAGCCAGGCGATCGGGTCGTGCTGGGAGAACTCGGGCCAGGAGTCCTCCATGTCCCAGAGCCGGGGGGCCAGTTCGGGACGGACGGCCAGGGAGGTGATCACTATCTCGGTCATGCCCGCAGGTTAGGGCGGCCCCGCCCGCCCCTCAACGGGGTTTACCCGGCCCCGCCCGGCCCGCCGGAGCGCCCCCCGCCCGCCCCGCCGAGCAGCCCCCCGGGCAGCCCGCCCCGCAGCCGCTGCACGGCCTCCACCAGCTCCCCCGGCCCCGACACCCCGGCGAAGCTCAACCGGACGTGCGCGGCGGGCGGTTCGGCGCAGAAGTACGGGCGGCCCGGCGTGACCGCCACTCCGGCGCGCAGGGCGGCCGCCGCGAAACCGGCGTCGTCGCCTTCCCCGCCGGGGCGCACCCAGAGCTGGAAGCCGCCCGAGGGCAGGTGGGTGAGCTCGGCGCCGGGCAGCTCCCGCCGCAGGGCTCCGGCGAGGACCTCGCGCCGGTGGCGCAGCTCGGCGGCGACGGCCCGCAGGTGGCGCGGCCAGGCGGGGGCGCCGACGAGTTCGAGCGCGGCCTCCTGGAGGGGGCGGGGCACGAAGAAGCTGTCGACGACCTGGATGGCCCGCAGCCGGTCCAGGACGGGGCCCCGGGCGGCGAGCGCGCCGACCCGCAGGCTGGGCGAGGTGGCCTTGGTCAGGGACCGGACGTGGACGACGACCCCGTCGGAGTCCTGGGCGGCGAGCGTCGCGGGCAGCGGGCCGGCGTCCTCGTGGGCGAGGTTGCGCGCGTAGTCGTCCTCGACCACGAAGGCCCCGGCGGCCCGCGCGATGCGCAGCACCTCGGTGCGCCGCGCGGCGGACAGGACGGCGCCGGTCGGGTTCTGGAACAGCGGCTGGCATACGAAGACCCGTGCGCCGGTGGCTTCGAAGGCGGCGGCCAGCAGCTCCGGCCGGACCCCGTCGGCGTCGACCGGGACGGGGACCGGCCGGCAGCCGGAGGCGCGGGCGATGGCCAGCAGCCCGGGGTAGGTGGGCGATTCGACCAGGATCGGCGCGCCGGGCGGGGCGAGCGCCCGTACGGCAGTGGTCAGCGCGCTCTGCCCGCCGGCGGTGATCAGCACGTCGGCGGCGCCGACGGAGCCGACGGCGCCGCCGATCTCGCGGGCGAACCAGTCGCGCAGCTCGGGCAGCCCCTCCATGGGCGGCCGCCCCCACGCCCCGGGCCGGCGTCCGGCGCGGGCCAGGGCCGCGGCCATGGCCCGCTCGGGCTGGAGCGAGGGGTGCAGGTAGCCGCCGTTGAGCTCGATGACCCCGGCGGGCGGTACGGCCAGGGAGTTCGCGACGCCGCTGGCGTCCACGGAGCGCGGGACGACGTCCCCGGCGCCCTCGGCGCTGAGGGCGACCTCCTGCCAGGAGGTGTCCCCGGGCGCGGGGCCGCTGGTGCGCGGGTGGGCCCGGAAGGCGCCGGCGCCGGGCCGGGTGACGACGAGTCCCTCGGCGGCGAGCTGCGCGAGGGCCCGGGAGACGGTGACGGGGCTGACCCGGTAGCGCTCGACCATGGCCCGGCTGGACGGGAGCTTTCCACCCACCGGGTAGCGGTCGAGTTCGGATCGCAGGGATTCTGCCAGCTCGGCCACACTGCTACGCTCGTACATGACAGCACAGAATAGCGCTACTCGCCCGAGCTCGATAGCGGTGCAGCTGGGGGGCCACCGGACCGCCGCACGCAGCGGCACCGCCCTCGCCCTGCTCGGGGTGGTCACCTTCTCGCTGACCTTCCCCGCCACCGCCTGGGGCCTGGAGAGCTTCGGCCCCTGGTCGCTCGTCGCGCTGCGCAGCGTCCTGGCCGCCGCCGTCGCGGGCGCCTTCCTGCTGGCCGGGCGGGTGCCGCTGCCGGCCCGGGAGCACTGGGCCGGGCTCGCCGTGGTGGCGGCCGGGGTGGTGGTGGGCTTCCCGCTGCTGACCACGCTGGCCCTGCGCACCTCCACCACCTCGCACGCCGCCGTCGTGGTGGGACTGCTGCCGCTGACCACCGCCGCCTTCTCGGCGCTGCGCACGGGCAACCGCCCCTCGGGCCGCTTCTGGGCCGCCGCCGTCGCCGGGGCCCTGGTGATCCTGGTCTTCACCCTGGCCCAGAGCGGCGGCGCTCCCTCCGCCGGCGACGCCTACCTCTTCGGGGCCCTGCTGGTGTGCGCGGCCGGCTACACCGAGGGCGGTCGGCTGGCCCGCTCGCTGCCCGGCTGGCAGGTGATCGGCTGGGCGCTGGTGCTGTGCCTGCCGCTGAGCCTGGCCGGCACGGCGTTCGCGCTGGCGTCCGAGCCCGTGCACCTGAACTGGCACGGGGTGACCGGTCTGGTGTGGGTGGCGGCGGGCTCCACCTTCCTCGGGCTGTACGTCTGGTACCGGGGCATGGCCGAGATCGGCACCGCGCGCGCCAGCCAGCTCCAGCTCGCCCAGCCGCTGCTGACCCTGGTGTGGTCGGTGGCGCTGCTCGGAGAGCACCTGTCACCGGCCACACCGCTGGCCGCCGGCGCGGTCCTCGTCTGCATCACCGTGACTCAACGGGTCAAATAATCCCGGATCGGCCTAAACTACTGGCACCGGATCGGACCGGCTCCGAGGAGGTCAGCAGATGCGCGCGACCGAGGGCGACCAGCTGGTGCAGCACGGCAGGGTCGTGGGCCAGCACGACAGGGTGGGCGAGATCGTCGAGGTCCTGGGCGAGAACGGCGCCCCCCCGTACCGGGTCCACTTCCCGGACGGGCACGACGCCGTCATGTCCCCCGGCCCCGACTGCGTCGTCCGCCACCCGGACAAGCCCGAGGGCAAGTCCGCCACCTGGCGCTGAGTCAGCGCGGCGGCACGGCCGTCGGGTAGTGGTCGGCGACGACCCTGGCCAGCGCTCCATTGGGGTCCGCGACCACGTACTTCCCCGAGAAGTACGCGTGGCCGCGGACCTCGGCGTACCGGGCCGCGAGGGTCAGGTGCCGGGACAGCTCGGCGGGGTCGCGCCAGGCCGCGGTGGAGCTGCGGGCGTCGCAGCGGTACAGCGCCTCGCCCACGTACAGGTCCACCCCGGTTCCGGCGACCGTCTTCGCCCACCAGCGCACGACCTCGGCGTAGTCGGCCGCCGCGTACCCGATGTGCCAGTACGCCTGCGGGACGACGTAGTCGATCCAGCCCTGCAGGACCCACTTGCGGGTGTCCGCGTACAGGTCGTCGTACGTCTGGAGCGCCCGGGTGGCCGAGCCGAGCCTGTCGGTGCCCTGGTTGCGCCACACCGCGAACGGGCTGATGCCGAACCGGACCGCCGGGCTGCGCCCCCGCAGCTTCTGCGACATCTCGCGCACGAGGGTGTCGGTGTTGTTGCGGCGCCAGGCGGCCCGGGAGGTGAAGGAGCCGCCGTGCTCCGCGAAGGCGTCGTCGTCGTCGAAGTACTCCCCCGCGACGGGGTACGGGTAGAAGTAGTCGTCCCAGTGCACCGCGTCGAGCGGGTAGCGGGCGACGGCGTCGAGCATCGCCTCCTGGACGAAGGCCCGCACCTCGGGCAGCCCCGGGTTGTAGTACAGCTTCCCGCCGTAGGCGACGGTCCACCCCGGGTTGCGGCGCGCCGGGTGCGAGGCCGAGAGCCGGGATCGGTCCGTGTGGTTGGCCACCCGGTAGGGGTTGAACCAGGCGTGCAGCTCCAGCCCGCGCGCGTGCGCCTCGGTGACGGCCGTGCCCAGCGGGTCCCAGCCCGGATCCTTGCCCTGCGTCCCGGTCAGCCACTGCGACCAGGGCTCGCGCGTCGACGGCCAGAACGCGTCGGCGGCCGGGCGCACCTGGAGGATGACCGTGTTGAGCCGGCGCGCCACCGCCGTGTCGAGGAGCCGGATCAGCTCCGCGCGCTGCTCCCGGGCGGACAGCCCGCTCTCGGAGGGCCAGTCGACGTTCTGTACGGTCGCGATCCACATCCCCCGGAACTCCGCGGTCCCGGCGCGGCCGCCGGCGGCCGTCCGCGCCGGGCGCACCCCCGGTGGCCCGGCCGGTTCCCGTACACCCGGTGCCGCTCCGGCCTCCGCGGCCCCCGCCGCCGTGGTGCCCGCGGCCGTCGTGGCCAGCACTCCCGCCGCTCCCGCCAGCAGTCCCCGTCGTCCGATGTGCGTCATGTGACGACTCCGTTCCTCTCCGTGACAATCCTCTGCGTGGGCACAGCATGCCCCGCCCCGGGCCGCCGACGGGGGCAACGCGGGAGTAACGTCGGGGGGCGTGGCGGGCGCCGGGATGCAGTTACCACTGCCGAACACGGGGGACCCGCGATGGATGAGCAGCGAAAGGCACGATGTGACGGACCTCTCTACCCTCCCGACCGACATCACCAGGGTCGGCGTGGTGGGCTGTGGCCAGATGGGCGCGGGCATCGCGGAGGTGTGCGCCCGCAGCGGTCTTGAGGTGAAGGTCGCCGAGACCACCGGGGAGGCCCTGGAGATCGGGCGCACCCGGCTGCACAACTCGCTGACCAAGGCCGCCGAACGCGGCAAGATCAGCGAGGAGGAGCGGGACGCCACCCTGGCCCGGCTCACCTTCACCACCGACCTCGGCGAGTTCGCCGACCGCGACCTCGTCATCGAGGCCGTCGTCGAGAACGAGCAGGTCAAGACGGAGATCTTCCAGGTCCTGGACCAGGTGATCACCCGCCCGGACGCGATCCTCGCCTCCAACACCTCCTCGATCCCGCTGGTCAAGCTGGCCGTGGCGACCTCGCGGCCCGACCAGGTCATCGGCATCCACTTCTTCAACCCGGCGCCCGTGCAGCGGCTCGTCGAGCTGATCCCGGCGCTGACGACGAGCGAGGACACCGTCAAGCGGTCCGAGGCCCTGGTGCGGGACGTGCTGAAGAAGCACGCCGTCCGCGCCCAGGACCGGTCCGGCTTCGTCGTCAACGCGCTGCTGGTGCCGTACCTGCTGTCCGCGATCCGGATGTTCGAGTCGGGCATCGCGAGCCGCGAGGACATCGACAACGGCATGGAGCTGGGCTGCGCCCACCCGATGGGCCCGCTCAAGCTGTCCGACCTGATCGGCCTGGACACCATCGTCTCGATCGCCGACTCGATGTACGCCGAGTACAAGGAGCCGCTGTACGCCGCTCCCCCGCTGCTCCAGCGCATGGTGGACGCGGGCCGCCTGGGCCGCAAGACGGGCTCGGGCTTCTACCCGTACGGCTGAGAACGGCCTGACACCCCCTAGGGGCGGTTCAGCCTCAGGTGGTGCAGCAGGAGGAGCCCGGCCGCCATGTTGGCGGCCGGGACCTCCCCGCGCGCGATCATGTCCGGGACCAGCTTGAGCGGGACCCACTCCCGGCGCGAGGACTCGAAGGCGTCCTCGGGTTCGCCGACGTACGAGGCCCCGTCCGCCCAGTAGAGGTGGTGGCGGGCGTCGGTCAGCCCGTTGGAGGGCTCCACGGTCATCAGGTGGTGGAGCGGGCCGGGCCGCCAGCCCGACTCCTCCTCCATCTCCCGCGCGGCCGCCGCCTCCACCGACTCCCCGTCCTCGACCACCCCGGCGGGCAGCTCCCAGCCCCAGCTGTCGGTGATGAACCGGTGCCGCCACAGCAGCAGCACCTCGTCGGCCTCGTTGACGGCCGTGGCGACGGCGACCGGCCGCAGCCGGATGACGAAGTGGTCCAGGTGCCGGCCGTCGGGGAGTTCCACGTCCGCGAGGTTCACATCGAACCAGCGGTTCTTGTACACGGTCTGCTCACTCAGGTTCGTCCACTGCACGGTAATGCCACCTTCCGCATCCGTTGGTGGCAACATGGCAGCAGCAGACGCCCTCACAGGGGAACGCGCAGCGCCCCGTCGATGAGGTACGCGGTCTCCTCCGCGCCGGAGCACCCGCTGCTCAGCAACTGCTCCCGGACGGCCCTCAGCCGGTCCCGCAGGCGCAGCGACTCCATCCCCTTGGCCCGCTCGGCCATTTCGGCCGCCGAGGCCACCGCCCGGTCGGCCTCCCCCTGCCGCAGCTGGATCTCGCACAGCATCGCGAGGCGGTGCACCCGCCCCCGGTCGTGCGCCGGGGTCCCCACCGCCTCGGCCGCCTGCTCGTGCGCCCCCGCGAGGTCCCCCAGGCTCAACAGGGCCTCCGCCACCTGTACGTTGACCAGCCCGGGCTGGACGTAGCCGGTCTCGGCGGGCTCGGTGCCCGGTCTGATCCGCTCCGCGGCCGCCTCGGCGCGCCGGATGCACGCCAACGCGGCCGTGGTGTCGCCGAGTTGCGCGTAGGCCTTGGCCTGCATCGCGTAGAGGTCGGCCCCCAGCGCCGGGGTGGTGTCCGGGCCGGCGGCGCGCAGCGCGGCCTCGGCGAAGGCCACGGCCTGGCGGTACTCCTTCAGGTGCAGCGACTGGTTGACGAGCAGGGCGATCACGTACGCCCCGAGCCCCCGGTCCCCGCTGGCCTTGGCGAGCCGCAGCGCCTGGTGGAAGTAGCGCTGGGCCAGGCCGTGGGCGTCGGAGTCGTACGCGCAGATCCCCGCGACCGCCACCAGGGACCCGGTGGCCCGGTGCAGCGGGCGGCCGATCTCGTCGGAGTAGGTCCCGCGCAGCATCGGGGCGGTCTCGCTGCCGAGGAAGCGCACGATCCGGGCCCGGGTGGCCATCCCGCCGGCCCGGCGGTACATCAGCTCGTAGTGCACCCGGGCGGCCCGCAGGACCTCGATGTGCTCGGGCCCGATCCGCTGCCGCCCCACCCGGGACACGTCGGCGTCCTCGGGCGGGTTCTCCCACTCCCACACCGGGATCACGGCCGGGGTGCCGGTGAGGGCCTGCGCCGTGAGCTGGGCGGGCCGGCCCAGCTCGTCGGAGCGCCACAGGGCGGTGGCGCGGTCGACGAAGCCGCTGAGCCGGGTGCCGTGCGGGCTCTGCCGGCCGGGGATCCCGAGCCCGATGTCGTCGAGCCCGACGGGCCGTTGCAGCCGCCCGCCCAGCACCTCGCAGATCAGGTCGGGCACCTGGCCGCGGGGGCGCTGCCCCTTCAGCCAGCGGGAGACCGCCGTGTGTTCGTAGCGCAGCGCGAGTCCGCGGGACCGGCCCGCCTGGTTGACATGCGCGGCGAGTCCGGCGTGGGACATGCCCGCCTCGGCGAGGAGGGCGTCGAGCAGTGCATTGGGCTGCATGGGCCCCTCCAAGGGCTCGTCCGCTTCAGGCTAGTGGCTGAGCGGTGCGCGCGGGGCCGTTCCGCGTTTCCTTCACACGGGGTGTGAACCGAGTGCGCGCATAAATGCGTTGCGCACCCTGCCGCTCGGGGGGTCCGGGGCGGTTCACTTAAGAGCCTCGCCAAGGAGGCCGCCCGGTCGTCGGCTCCCCCTCGTACAGTGCGACGACCCGGCACCGCGCCGCCCGCCCCTGCTGTCTGCCCGACACTCCATGGCGGGCGCGGGCGGCGCACCACGGCTCCGCCGCGGTCCGGTTGGTCGCCGGACCCCGCCGGGGCCGGGCCGCTTCCGTACCGGGTCCGTCCACCGGCCCGGTCCGGAACGGCTCCGCCGGTGACACGGGTCCGCCCGGGCCGTACCACTCCCCCCGGGCCGGGCGGATCCGCACCGGTCGCCGCGGGGCGGCCCCGGCGGTGCCGCAGCACGGCGCGCACGCCCGCCACCAGCCGCGCGGGCGGCTGCGCCGGTCCCGGTTGCACCGCTGCGCGGGGCGGTCCCCTACCCGCCCTTCCACCGTTCCCAGGGGCTCCGCCCCTGACCCCGTTGCGCTCAAACGCCGCGCGGGCTGGATTTCGCGCAGCGAAATTCCAGCCCCGCCGGCGTTTGAGGCGCGGGGGTCTGGGGGCGGAGCCCCCAGGGAACGGGC
>NZ_JBWKEZ010000072.1:32848-38060 GCF_056434525.1 Streptomyces sp. NPDC044002 | reverse complement strand
GTCTGGGGGCGGAGCCCCCAGGAAGGGGTCCGGGCGCAGCCCGGGGAACGGGCGAAGGGCGGGTAGGGGACCCTCGCCCCCCGCACACGCCCCCCCCCGCACCCACCCCCGCCGGACGGAGTCCGGCGCGGCGGCGCGAAGCCGGGGAGCCCGGCCGCGGCCGGGCCGCGCGAGCGGCGCGGGGGGAAGAGGGGCCTCGAACATCGGGCCGGATGGCCGTAGCATCCCGCCATGCCCAATGGTCAGCACGGTCAGCCCTCGCCCAGCCAGCCGCCCGCCGGAGGCCAGTGGTACCCCCCGGAGTGGCCCGACCGCATCCGTGCGCTCGCCGACGGGGTCCTCACCCCGGTGGAGCCCAGACGCGCCGCCACCGTGATGCTGCTGCGCGACACCCCCGCCGGCCCCGCCGTGCACATGCTGCGCCGCCGCTCCTCCATGGCCTTCGCCGGCGGTGCGTACGCCTACCCCGGCGGCGGCGTCGACCCCCGTGACGAGGACCACCGCATCGGCTGGGCCGGACCCGGCCTGGACCTCTGGGCGGAGCGCCTCGGTACGGACGCCGCCACCGCGCAGGCGATCGTCTGCGGGGCCGTGCGCGAGACCTTCGAGGAGGCCGGGGTGCTGCTCGCGGGGGAGACCCCGGACACGGTCGTCGGCGACACCACCGGCGACGACTGGGAGGCCGACCGCGAGGCCCTCGTGGCGCGCGAGCTGTCCTTCGCCGAGTTCCTGGACCGGCGCAAGCTGCTGCTGCGCTCCGACCTGCTCGGGGCGTGGGCCCGCTGGATCACGCCGGAGTTCGAGCCGCGCCGCTACGACACGTGGTTCTTCGTCGCCGCCCTCCCGGAGGGCCAGCGCACCCGCAACGCCTCTACCGAGGCCGACCGGACCGTCTGGATCCGCCCCGCCGACGCCGCCGACGGGTACGACCGGGGCGAGCTGCTGATGATGCCGCCGACCATCTCCACCCTGCGTTCCCTGGAGCCGTACGGGAGCGCCGCCGACGCGCTCGCCGCGGCCGGCGGGCAGGATCTGACCCCCGTCCTGGCCCGGGCCGCGCTGGAGGACGGCGTGCTCGTGCTCAGCTGGCCCGGCCACGACGAGTTCACGAAGCGAGTGAGCCCGGGAGACCCCGCATGACCGATGCCGCAGCCCTCCCCGGCCAGCCCCGGGGGACCGTTTCCTCCGGGCCCGCCACGGCCCGCGCGGTCAACGTCCTGGCTCCGAACGCCTCGGCGATGACCCTGGACGGCACCAACACCTGGCTGGTGTCCGAGCCCGACTCCGAGCTGGCCGTCGTCATCGACCCCGGCCCGCTGGACGAGGGGCACCTGCGGGCGGTCATCGCCGCCGCCGAGCAGGCCGGCAAGCGGGTCGCGCTGACGCTCCTCACGCACGGCCACCCCGACCACGCAGAGGGCGCCGGCCGTTTCGCCGAGCTCACCGGTACGAAGGTCCGCGCCCTCGACCCCGCGCAGCGCCTCGGCGACGAGGGCCTGGCCGCCGGGAACGTCATCCGCACCGGCGGCCTGGAGCTGCGCGTGGTGGCCACCCCCGGGCACACCGCCGACTCGCTCTGCTTCCACCTGCCGGCCGACCGGGCCGTGCTGACCGGGGACACGATCCTCGGCCGCGGCACCACCGTCGTCGCGCATCCCGACGGCCGGCTCGGCGACTACCTGGACTCCCTGCGCCGGCTGCGCTCGCTGACCGTCGACGACGGGGTGCACACGGTGCTCCCGGGCCACGGGCCGGTACTGGACGACGCCCAGGGGGCCGTGGAGTTCTACCTCGCGCACCGCGCCCACCGGCTGGCCCAGGTCGAGACGGCCGTGGAGAACGGGCTGACCACGGCCGAGGCCGTCGTCGCCCGGGTCTACGCGGACGTGGACCGCTCCCTGTGGCCGGCCGCCACGTGGTCGGTCCAGGCGCAGCTGGAGTACCTTCGTGATCACGGATTGATCCCGGGGGGACCTGAATGAACACGCTTTTCCTGACGCTCGCGCTGCTCGCGGTCGCGGGGTGGATCACTTCCACCCTGAACCTCAAGGTGCGGGCCCTGGAGGACAAGGCCGCCCGGCTGGAGCGCCGGCTGGGCCTGGTCCTGGACCACTTCGGCATCGAGGAGCCCGAGCCGGCCGGGATGGACGAGGTGCGCGCGCTGGTGCGCGACGGCCGGACCATCTCGGCGATCAAGGTCTACCGGCAGATCACGGGTGCGGGCCTGGCGGAGGCCAAGCGGGCCGTGGAGGCCGTGGAGGCCCTGGAGGCCGTGGAAGCGCCTGCCGCTGCCAAGGCCTAGTCCCGCGGGGTCTTCGTCCCGTGCCGGGCCGTGTACTCGTCCGCGAGCCACGGCCCGAGGTCGTCGAGGTAGGCCCGCGCCACGGCCGGGTCGTCGACGGGGTCCAGCGCCACGACGGCGGCGCGCCGCAGCTGGGCGGCCCGCTCCGGGTAGTACTCGCCGAAGACCTCGGCGGACTCGGCGAGGTCGCTGGTCCAGCCGCCCCACCGGGGCATGACCAGGGTGAACGCGGTCCGCACCAGGTGCCGTGAGAAGAACCGGTTCATCCTGCGGAACTCGGAGGGCTCCGAGGCGGCCTCGAACCGGGCCCGCCAGCGCGGGAGCAGGGCGGCCAGGTCCCCGTTGGCCTCCCGGGCGAGCAGGCTGTCGGGCCGGTACCGGGGCAGGTGCTCGGCCAGGTCGTCGCCGAGCAGCGGGGTGCACAGGCAGGCGAGGAACCAGCCCAGGTCGTAACGTTCCTGCTCGCTCAGCAGCCGCTCCTTGCCGTACAGCAGGACGCCGACGCCGTCGATCTGCGGGAAGTCCTGGTCGAGTCCCCGTCCCAGCACCTCGGCCGTGTCGCGGTCCTCGTCGCCCGGCTCCCGGTGCAGGGCGATCAGCAGGTCGAGGTCGCTGCGCCCCGGCCGGGCCGTCCCGCGCGGCAGGGAGCCGTAGAGGTAGGCGCTGTGCAGGCGGCGCCCGTACGCCTCCGCGACGCGGGTCCGCACGGCCGCGACGAGGCCCGCGAACTCGGGCTGGACCCGGCCGAGGGACCCCTCCCGCTCCAAGTACCCGTACGCGTCCAGTCCTCTGTGCTCCATGGCCCTACTCTGCACGCCCGGGGCGCTGACCGGCGGGTATTTAAGGGCGGGGCGCCGAGCCGTGCCGTCGCCGAGCCGAGCCGTGCCGTCGCCCCGCCCGTGCCGTGCCCCGCTGTGCCGCCGGAACGCGCGGAGGGGCCCCGTCCGCACCCGGACGGGGCCCCTCCGCGAAGACTGCCCCAGGCGGTCAGCGGGAGCGCTTGGCGAGCCGCTCCACGTCCAGCAGGATCACGGCACGCGCCTCCAGGCGCAGCCAGCCGCGGCCGGCGAAGTCGGCCAGGGCCTTGTTCACGGTCTCGCGGGAGGCGCCGACGAGCTGCGCCAGCTCCTCCTGGGTGAGGTCGTGGACGACGTGGATGCCCTCCTCCGACTGGACGCCGAAGCGGCGCGACAGGTCCAGGAGCGCCCGGGCGACACGGCCGGGAACGTCGGAGAAGACCAGGTCGGACATCTGGTCGTTGGTCTTGCGCAGGCGCCGGGCGACGGCGCGCAGCAGCGCGGTCGCGACCTCGGGCCGGGCGTTCAGCCACGGCTGGAGGTCACCGTGGCCGAGGCCGAGGAGCTTGACCTCGGTGAGCGCGGTGGCGGTGGCGGTGCGGGGGCCCGGGTCGAACAGCGAGAGCTCGCCGATCAGCTCGCCGGGACCGAGGACGGCCAGCATGTTCTCGCGGCCGTCGGGGGAGGTGCGGTGGAGCTTCACCTTGCCCTCGGTCACGACGTACAGACGGTCGCCGGGGTCGCCCTCGTGGAACAGGGCGTCGCCGCGTGCGAGGGTCACCTCGGCCATGGAGGCGCGGAGCTCCGCGGCCTGCTCGTCATCGAGCGCCGCGAAGAGCGGGGCGCGCCGCAGAACGTCGTCCACGAGTCTCTCTCCTATGTCGACCAGCCAGTGGGGACCGCTCCCCATTTTGCCGGACGGCTCAAACAGTGCGATCAATCACAAGGATGCCGGACGGATGGGCGTGCTGTGCGGCGAGAGGCCGATCGGGGTGGTGTTACCTGAGGTCCGGGCGGGTGTCGGCGGCCGGCCTTAGGCTGGCCGGGTGTCCAATAAGCCGGTGAGAGCACAGGCCATGGGGTCCGCGGGAGTGACGGCGACCCAGAATTCAGCCGTGGGCGAACAAGCCCGTGTGGAGGCGTCCGAAAAGGTGCGACCTGTCCCGTTGGGCAAAGGTTCGGCCAAGAAACCGGTGGCGGCGAAGCCGGAATCCCGTCTCGCGATGGTCCGCCGGGCGCGCCGCATCAACCGCGAGCTCGCGGAGGTGTACCCGTACGCCCATCCGGAGCTGGACTTCCGCAATCCCTTCGAGCTGCTCGTCGCGACGGTGCTCTCCGCGCAGACCACCGACCTGCGCGTGAACCAGACGACCCCGGCCCTCTTCGCCGCCTACCCGACCCCCGAGGACATGGCCGAGGCCGTGCCCGAGGAGCTGGAGGAGATCATCCGGCCGACCGGGTTCTTCCGGGCGAAGGCGAAGTCCCTGATGGGCCTCTCGCAGGCGCTCCGCGACAACTTCGGTGGTGAGGTGCCGGGCCGGATCGAGGACCTCGTCACCCTGCCCGGAGTCGGCCGCAAGACGGCCAACGTGGTCCTCGGCAACGCCTTCGGGGTCCCCGGGATCACCGTCGACACCCACTTCGGGCGGCTGGTGCGCCGCTTCAAGTGGACCGAGCAGGAGGACCCGGAGAAGGTCGAGGCGGAGATCTGCGCGATCTTCCCCAAGAGCGAGTGGACGATGCTGTCCCACCGCGTCGTCTTCCACGGCCGCCGCATCTGCCACGCCCGCAAGCCCGCCTGCGGCGCCTGCCCCATCGCCCCGCTCTGCCCGGCCTACGGGGAGGGCGAGACGGACCCGGAGAAGGCGAAGAAGCTCCTGAAGTACGAGAAGGGCGGCCAGCCGGGCCAGCGCCTGAGCCCGCCCCCGGACTACCCGGGCCTCCCGGCGCCGCCGCTGGGAGCCCGTACGGGGCCCTGAGCGCGGGCGCACGGGCGGGGGCCGGGCGCGGCGGGGGCGCGCGACGCCCGGCCCCCGCGTCATCGACTTCGGCATCGCCCGCGCCGCCGACGCCACCTCCCTCACGAGCAGCGGGGTCAGCGTCGGCACGCCCG
>NZ_JBWKEZ010000072.1:0-32838 GCF_056434525.1 Streptomyces sp. NPDC044002 | reverse complement strand
GGCGCCGCCGCGGGAAGCTCGTCCGTGCCCGTAGCTGCGGGCACGTGGGCGGGGGGGGGGGGGGGGGGGGGCGCCCCCCCCCCCCCCCCCGCGCCCCCACCGGAACGAATCGGGAACCGGACCGCGTTCAGCGGTGTGGGAGACGGTGTTGCCAGAGGAACGTCGACAGAGGAACGCGGACAGGGGTGCCCATGACGCGCGGTACGCAGGACGAGACCACGGCAGCCGCCCGCGAGGGGGACGGCCTGGCCCTCACGACGGCCGGCCTGCCCTCCTGGCTGGACCCCGTCGTGGCGGCCGCCCGGAGCGTCCAGCCGCGCCAGCTCAGCCGCTTCCTGCCCCCGGAGGACGGCCGGGGCCGCCAGTCCGCCGTGCTGATCCTCTTCGGCGAGGGCCCGCGCGGTCCTGAGCTGCTGCTCCAGGAGCGCGCGGGCAGCCTCCGCTCGCACGCCGGGCAGCCCTCCTTCCCCGGCGGCGCCCTCGACCCGGAGGACGGCGACCCGCACACCACCGGCCCGCTGCGGGCCGCCCTGCGCGAGGCGGAGGAGGAGACCGGACTGGACCCGTCCGGTGTCCAGCTCTTCGGGGTGCTGCCGCGCCTCTACATCCCGGTCAGCGAGTTCGTGGTGACCCCGGTGCTCGGCTGGTGGCGCGAGCCCTCGCCGGTCGGCGCGGTGGACCCGGCGGAGACGGCCCGGGTCTTCACGGTGCCCGTGGCGGATCTCACGGACCCCGCCCACCGGGTCACCGTGGTCCACCCGCGCGGGCACGAGGGGCCCGGATTCACCGTGGAATCGGCCCTGGTCTGGGGTTTCACCGCCGGCGTCATCGACCGGATCCTGCACTTCTCGGGCTGGGAGCGACCGTGGGACCGCTCACGTCACGTCCCGCTCGACTGGCACGCATGAGACGGTGGCCCACGTGAACGTGCTGGACATCCTGTTGCTGGTCGCCGCCGTGTGGTTCGCGATCGTCGGCTACCGCCAGGGGTTCGTCGTCGGCATCCTGTCGGTGATCGGCTTCCTGGGCGGTGGCCTCATCGCCGTGTCCCTGCTGCCCCTGATCTGGGACCGCGTGACCGACAACGGCACCCAGGTGTCCACCACCGTGGTGGTGATCGCGGTCGTGGTCATCATCATCTGCGCCTCGATCGGCCAGGCGCTGACCACCCACCTGGGCAACCGGCTCAGACGCCACATCACCTGGTCGCCGGCCCGCGCGCTCGACGCGACCGGCGGCGCCCTGGTCAACGTCGTGGCCATGCTGCTCGTGGCCTGGCTGATCGGCTCGGCGCTGGCCGGGACCTCGCTGCCCACCCTGGGCAAGGAGGTGCGCAACTCCAAGGTGCTCCTCGGTGTGTCGCGGGTGCTGCCCGCCCAGGCGAACACCTGGTTCTCCGACTTCAGCTCCACGCTCGCCCGCAACGGCTTCCCGCAGGTCTTCAGCCCGTTCTCGAACGAGCCGATCACCGAGGTGAAGGCCCCCGACCCGGCCCTCGCCCGCAGCGGGGTCGCCCAGCAGGCCAAGCTCTCGATCGTGAAGGTCGTCGGCACCGCCCCCAGCTGCAGCAAGGTCCTGGAGGGCACCGGCTTCGTCTTCGCTCCGGGCAAGGTCATGACCAACGCCCACGTCGTCGGCGGGGTCGTCGAGCCGACCGTGCAGATCGGCGGCGAGGGCAAGCTCTACGACGGCAAGGTCGTGCTCTACGACTGGGAGCGCGACATCGCCGTCCTCGACGTGCCCAAGCTGAAGGCCCCGGCGCTGGAGTTCACCGACAAGGACGCGACGAGCAGCAGCGACGCGATCGTCGCCGGCTTCCCGGAGAACGGCGCCTACGACGTCCGCGCGGCCCGCGTCCGCGGCCGGATCAACGCCAACGGCCCGGACATCTACCACCGGGGCACCGTCCGCCGTGACGTGTACTCGCTGTACGCGACCGTCCGCCAGGGCAACTCCGGCGGCCCGCTGCTGACGCCCGAGGGCAAGGTGTACGGGGTCGTCTTCGCCAAGTCGCTCGACGACCCGAACACCGGTTACGCCCTGACGGCGGACGAGATCCGCGACGACATCCGCGTCGGGAAGACCGCCGAGCGCCGGGCGGACACCCAGGGCTGCGCCCTCTGAGCCACCGGTACGCGAGCGCGTACCGGCCGGCGGGGCCGCTTCTGGACGGGGGTCCTACATGCGTGGATGGCGCAGCCGCGCCGAGACCCAGCGGGCGCGGCGGCGGAGGATGCGCGGAATCCCGAGCCGGGGGTCGTGGCCGTCCCGGCCGGTCCTGTCGTGCGTGCCCGGCACCCTGGCCGAGCGGCGTTCGCGTGCGGTGTCACCGTGGTCGTGCGTCCAGCCCATACAACGAGCTGTGCCCGGGGTCCAAGGTCCGTAACCCCGTCCGGGGCGGCCAATTGGCCTATGCGCCGGGCAATTGAATGACCGTCGGACCACCGTACGAGTGACCGGATGGTCCGTCAGGCGTCTGTCCCGCACCCCCAGACGGTCCGTCAGCGGTCGGGCTCGGGGTCCTTGAGCCAGTTCAGCAGCTCGGCGGTGAAGCCGTCCGGGTCCTCCTCGTGCGGGAAGTGCCCCAGGCCGTCGAAGAGCCGCCAGCGGTAGGGAGCTTCGACGTACTCCCCGGATCCGGCCGCGCTGCGGGTGCGCATCACCGGGTCCAGCGAGCCGTGCAGGTGCAGCGTGGGCACCCGTACGGGGCGCTTCATCCGGCGGTAGAACTGGAGTCCGTCCGGGCGGGCCATCGACCGCATCATCCAGCGGTAGGGCTCGATCGAGCAGTGCGCGGTGGACGGGATGCACATCGCCCGCCGGTACACGTCCAGATCGGCGTCCTCCGGGAGCAGCGGGCCGGACCAGTCACGGATCAGCTCCGCGACGAGGGCCCCGTCGTCGGCGACGAGCTGCCGCTCGGGGATGAACGGCCGCTGGAACCCCCAGATGTGGGAACTCGCCCGGGTCTGGCCGAAGTCGGCCATCATCGCCGAGCGCCAGCGGCGCGGGTGCGGCATGGAGGAGACGACCAGCCGGCGCACCAGCTTGGGCCGCATCACGGCCGCCGTCCAGGCGAGGTAGCCGCCCAGGTCGTGTCCGACGAGGGCGGCGTCCGGCTCGCCGAGGGAGCGGATGACCCCGGTGATGTCGAGGGCCAGGTTCGCGGGGTCGTAGCCGCGCGGGGTGCGGTCGCTGCCGCCCACCCCGCGCAGGTCCATGGCCACCGCCCGGTACCCGGCGTCCGCGAGGGCGGTCAGCTGGTGCCGCCAGGTCCACCAGAACTGCGGGAACCCGTGCAGCAGCAGCACCAGCGGCCCGTCACCGGCCTCCGCGACGTGGAAGCGGGCGCCGTTGGCGGCGACGTCCCGGTGCGTCACCGCCCGCCCGCCGGGCAGGTCGAGCCGTACCGCCGTGGCGGCGGTGGGCGGAGTGCCGGAGTCGGCCGAGGGCGCTGTCATGAGGACGAGCGTGCCACACCCACAGCCTGGTCACTCACCGGCCGCGGGTGCGGCTTGACGGTTCCCACCAGCGCGGCGGTCTGCTTGACGGAGTCCATGGTCTTCACCGGCGGCTTGATCTTCTTGAACTTCGCCACCGCCAGGAGCCCGATGAGGCCCGCGAGCAGCCAGAACGCGCCGCCGACGATGAGGAAGGACCAGGCCAGCCCGAGACCGAGATTGTGGATGCCGTAGGCCGCGGCGAAACTCAGTACGGGGAGGGAGAAGAGCACGAGCACGCCGGCCGCGATGGCGGCGCCGCTGCCGATGCCCGCGCGCTTGACGTCCTGCTTGATCTCGACCTTGGCGAGGGCGATCTCGTCGTGCACCAGGGCGGACATCTCGGCGGTGGCCGCGGCGACCAGCTGGCCGAGTGTGCGCTCGGCTCCCGGAGCCCCTTGGTCCACTGCGCTCATCTCTGTCTCCCTCTGTCGTCGTCTGCCGGCGGCTGTCCTCCGTCGTCCCTCAGATCATGCCGGACGGTCGGCGCGGGCGCTGGACCCGCCCGCCGCTTCGCCCGCGGCCGGAGCCGCGTCCGAGTCCCGCGCGAGGGCCACGGCCTCGGCCCTGCGCCGGTGTTCGGCGGCCTTCTCCTCGTGGATCCGCGCCATCCGCAGGTGGTAGTCCGGGTTCTCCTGCTCGTAGATGTCGGGGATCCCGTCGCGGTCCTCGTCGCGTTCCTCGGCCTCGGTCAGGGCCCGGTACTTGCGGTCGCGCAGCTTGAGCATGACGCTCGCCACGATCGCCGCGATGAGGGAGCCGATGAGTACGGCGGCCTTGACCTCGTCGGTGAGGACCTCGTCCCCGGCGAAGGCGAGTTCACCGATCAGGAGGGAGACGGTGAAGCCGATGCCGGCGAGCGAGGCCACGGCGAGCACGTCGGGCCAGGCGAGGTCCTCGTTCAGCTCGGCCCGGGTGAAGCGGGCGGCCAGCCAGGTGCCGCCGAAGATGCCGACGGCCTTGCCGACGACGAGGCCGAGCACCACGCCGAGGGTCTCGGGGCGGGTGAAGACCTGTGCGATGGATTCGTCCGAAAGGGAGACCCCGGCGGAGAAGAGGGCGAAGAGCGGAACCGCGAGTCCGGCGGACAGGGGACGCACCAGGTGCTCGATGTGCTCGCCGGGGGAGTGCTCCTCGCCGTCCTGGCGGGTGCAGCGGAGCATCAGGCCCATGGCCACGCCGGCGATGGTGGCGTGGACGCCGCTGTTGTACATCAGGCCCCAGATGACCAGGGCGAGCGGCACGTAGACGTACCAGCCGCGGACCCCGGCGCGCAGCAGGAACCAGAAGAGGACCAGGCCCGCGACGGCGCCGCCGAGCGCCGCGAAGTTCAGGTCGCTGGTGAAGAACACCGCGATGATCAGGATGGCGAACAGGTCGTCGACCACGGCCAGGGTCAGCAGGAAGGCGCGCAGCGCGGAGGGCAGGGAGGTGCCGATGACCGCGAGGACGGCGAGGGCGAAGGCGATGTCGGTGGCGGTCGGGACGGCCCAGCCGGCGGTGGAGCCGTTCCCCAGCGTGCTGACCAGCAGGTAGACGAGCGCGGGGACCGCCATGCCGCATATCGCGGCGATCACCGGGAGCGCGGCCGCCTTGGGGTCGCGCAGGTCGCCCGCGACGAGTTCGCGTTTGAGCTCGATGCCGGCGACGAAGAAGAAGACCGCGAGCAGTCCGTCGGCCGCCCAGTGCTGGAGGGAGAGGTCCAGGCCGAGGGCGGCGGGGCCTATGTGGAAGGACCGGACGGCGTCGAAGCTCGCCGAGACGGCGGGGATGTTCGCCCACATGAGGGCGGCGATCGCGGCCGCCAGCAGCAGCACTCCGCCGACGGTCTCCGTGCGCAGGGCGTTCGCGACGAAGCGGCGCTCGGGCAGGGAGAGCCGGCCGAGCAGTTTGTGGCGCGGGGTGGGCTGGCGGGGGGTGGGCGTTGCCACGGAGGAGCCTCCGGTCGGTCGACGGCATGACACATGCAGTTGCCGACCAGACTTCCCGGCGCACCCTGAGACTTGGAGCGTCACATCTTGACGCTTTTCATATTTTACAGGGTCTGTTTTTTACAGGGCTCGTTCGGTCGTATCGGGTGATCTTCACCTTAAGCGCGCGGAGGGCGTCCGGCGCGTTGTGCGCCGGACGCCCCCAGGGCTCGGACGGCCCGCGGCCGCCGGTGCTCAGTCCTCGTCGGAGGAGCTGGGCAGCTTCGTCTGGATCAGGTCCATCACCGAGGAATCGGCCAGCGTGGTGACGTCGCCGACCGCGCGGTTCTCCGCCACGTCGCGCAGCAGACGGCGCATGATCTTGCCCGAACGGGTCTTCGGGAGCTCCGCCACCGGAAGGATCCGCTTGGGCTTCGCGATCGGGCCGAGGGTGGTGCCGACGTGGTTGCGCAGCTCGGCGACCAGGCCCTCGGTCTCCGAGGCGCTGCCGCGCAGGATCACGAAGGCCACGATCGCCTGGCCCGTCGTCTCGTCGGCCGCGCCGACCACCGCCGCCTCGGCGACGGCGGGGTGCGAGACGAGCGCCGACTCGACCTCGGTCGTGGAGATGTTGTGGCCCGAGACGAGCATGACGTCATCGACCCGGCCGAGCAGCCAGATGTCGCCGTCGTCGTCCTTCTTGGCGCCGTCGCCCGCGAAGTACTTGCCCTCGAAGCGCGACCAGTAGGTGTCGATGAACCGCTGGTCGTCACCCCAGATGGTGCGCAGCATCGACGGCCACGGCTCGGTGAGGACCAGGTAGCCGCCACCGCCGTTCGGGACCTCGTTGGCCTCGTCGTCCACGACGGTGGCCGAGATGCCGGGCAGCGCGCGCTGCGCCGAACCGGGCTTGGTCGCGGTGACGCCCGGCAGCGGGGAGATCATCATGGCGCCGGTCTCGGTCTGCCACCAGGTGTCCACGATCGGGCAGCGGTCGCCGCCGATGTGCTTGCGGTACCAGATCCAGGCCTCGGGGTTGATCGGCTCGCCGACCGAACCCAGTACGCGAAGGCTCGACAGGTCGAACTTCGCGGGGATGTCGTCGCCCCACTTCATGAACGTACGGATCGCCGTGGGCGCGGTGTAGAGGATGGTGACGCCGTACTTCTGCACGACCTCCCAGAACCGGCCCTGGTGCGGGGTGTCCGGCGTGCCCTCGTACATCACCTGGGTGGCGCCGTTGGCGAGCGGGCCGTAGACGATGTACGAGTGCCCGGTCACCCAGCCGATGTCGGCGGTGCACCAGTAGACGTCGGTCTCCGGCTTGAGGTCGAAGACGGCGTGGTGGGTGTACGAGGCCTGCGTGAGGTAGCCGCCCGAGGTGTGCAGGATGCCCTTCGGCTTACCCGTGGTGCCCGAGGTGTAGAGGATGAACAGCGGGTGCTCGGCGTCGAAGGCCTGCGGGGTGTGCTCCGTGGACTGCCGGCCGACCAGGTCGTGCCACCAGACGTCCCGGCCCTCGGTGAAGGCGGTGTCCTGGCCGGTGCGGCGCACGACGAGGACGTGCTCGACCTGCGGGCATTTGGTGACGGCCTCGTCGATGGCGGGCTTGAGGGCGCTGGGCTTGCCGCGGCGGTAGCCGCCGTCGGCGGTGATCACCAGCTTGGCGTCGGCGTCCTGGATGCGGGAGGCGACGGCGTCGGCGGAGAAGCCGCCGAAGACCACCGAGTGCGCGGCGCCGACGCGGGCGCACGCGAGCATCGCGACGACGGCCTCGGGGATCATCGGCAGGTAGACGGCGACGCGGTCACCCGCCTGGACGCCGAGCTCGGTGAGGGCGTTGGCGGCCTGGGACACCTCGTCCTTGAGCTGGGCGTAGGTGATCGAGCGGCTGTCGCCGGGCTCGCCCTCGAAGTGGAGGGCGACGCGGTCGCCGTTGCCGGCCTCCACGTGCCGGTCCACGCAGTTGTACGCGACGTTGAGCTTGCCGTCGGCGAACCACTTGGCGAAGGGCGGGTTGCTCCAGTCGAGCGTCTGGGTGGGCTCGGTGTCCCAGCTCAGCCGGCGCGCCTGCTCGGCCCAGAAGCCCAGCCGGTCCGCGGCGGCCTGTGCGTACGCCGCCTCGGTCACGTTGGCGGCGGCGGCCAGCTCGGCGGGCGGCGCGAAGCGCCGCTCCTCCTTCAGAAGGTTGGCCAGGCTGTCAGTGCTCACGACATCTCCCTTTCCCAGAGTTTCCGTTGTCCCCGGGCATAGCTGTGTCTCCGGGCATAGCTCATCAGTCGGATGCCCAGGTGACAAGGGGTAGCCGAAAATTGGTTTAGACCTATATCACGACCGGGAGGGTCGCGACGGCGTACGAATGACCCCTTCCCGCTGCAGGGTGCGGGAAGGGGCCAACAGCTTGCACGGATAGGGGAGGCTATCGGTTCAAGCCGGTCGTGGATCACACACGCTGGCCGACGCTGTCGAAAACCCGACAGTCGAAGAAGTCCTCTCCCTCGGACAGCAGATAGGCCTGCGCCTCACCCACGTGGAAGTACATCCCGTGCAGCTCCAGCGTGCCCTCGGCGAGCCGGCGGGCCACCGATTCGTGGGCCCTCAGGTGCTCCAGCTGCTGCACCACGTTGGTCAGGCAGAGCTGTTCCACGGCGTCCGCCGGGAGCCGCCCGGAGATCCGGGCCCAGGCATGGTGCCGGCTGCCCATCCGCTTCAGGCTGGGCAGGCCGTGCCGCAGCCAGCGCGTCAGGGGGGTCACCGGCGCTTCCGGGTGGGAGTTCAGCAGGGCCTGCATGGCCCCGCAGCCCGAGTGCCCGCACACCGTGATGCTGGCGACCTTGAGCACGTCCACGGCGTACTCGATGGCCGCGGCGACCGAGTCGTCGGTGGCCTCGGCCCCGGGCAGCGGGACCAGGTTGCCCACGTTGCGGACGGTGAAGAGGTCGCCCGGACCGCTCGCCGTGATCATGCTGGTGACCAGGCGGGAGTCCGCGCAGGTCAGGAAGAGCTGCGAGGGCCGCTGCCCCTCGCGGGCCAGCCGGGCCAGCTCGTCCCGGACGTGCGGGGCCGTGTCCCGCTGGAAGGCGCTGATCCCGTTGGCCAGTTGGCCGGCTCCGCGCCGTCGGGGCGCCGTTTCGGCGGCCGGGGCTCCGGACGCGCTGGGGATCGTACGCGTGACCGTGCCGCCGGGGCCTGCCGGGACGGCGGGGGCGTGTGCCGCGCGGTGGTCGCAGTGGTTCTGCCAGGGCGTCCAGGGCCGGCAGCAGTGGTGCGCCCCGCGCCCCGAGTCCGTCCGGTGGTGGCCGCCGCCCGCACCGGACGTGGAGCCGGTCCGGCCGTGCGCGGCGGGGGAGGGGCCGGGGCCGGGGACCGGGCCGGAGATCCGGTCCGGGGCCGTGCCGGGGTCCCCTGCGGTGCGCGCGTGCGCACCCGCGCCGGAGCCCGCGTCCGTGGTCGTGCCCCGGCCCCCGTCAGCCTCTGCTCCCGTACCCGCGTCCGCGCTGGTGCCCGCGAGGGCTCGCCCGCCGCGGCCGGTGAGCTCCAGCGAACCGCCGTGCGCCAGGTGCGAGTTCTGCCAGTCGTGCAGGGTCTCGTAGGCGGCGTGGTCCATGAACGAGCCGTCCAGCTCGACCACCACGTGCCCGCCGTGCGGGACCTGGCTCAGCACCCGGCTCAGCCGGGGGACGGCCAGGAAGGTCAACTGGCCGCGGGCGCAGACCTGGTGCGCACCGTCCAGCTCGGTCAGCGTGATCCGGGTCCGGGCCAGCCGGCGCAGGGCCAGGGCCACGGCGACCGCGATCCCGACGGCCACGCCCTCCAGCACTCCGCCCAGTACCACGGCGACGATGGTCGTCGCGTAGACCAGCACCTCCCCGTGCCGGGTGACGGTGCGCAGGTGCGTGATGCTGACCATCTGCACGCCGACGGCCATCACCAGGGCGGCCAGCGCGGCGAGCGGGATGAGGTCGAGGACGGGCACGAGCAGCCCGGCCGCGAGCACCACCCACAGCCCGTGGAACATGGCTGATTTTCGGCTGACGGCACCCGACTTCACATTGGCCACGCTGCGCACGGCCACACCCGTGATGGGCAGTCCGCCCAGCATCCCGGAGACGATGTTCGCCGCGCCCTGGCCGCGGAGTTCGCGGTCGAGGTCGGCGCGGGGCGGGCGGTTGTCCGTGCCGCGCTCGGCGGCGATCAGCTTGTCGGTGGCGACCGAGGACAGCAGGGACTCCACGCTGCCGACCAGCGTGATGGTCAGGACGGCGGCGATCAGGCCGAGCACCGGCCCCTCGGGCAGCTCGGGCAGTGCGTGGCTGCGCCAGGACGGCAGGTCCACCCGGGGGAGGGTGAGCCCGGCCAGCGCCGCGAAGGCGGTGGCGGTGGCGACGGCCGCGAGCGCGGCGGGCACCTTGCGCAGGGCGCGGCCCGCCCGCCCGGGCAGCCTGCCCCAGCCCAGCAGGACGCACAGCGTCAGCGCGCTCACCGCGAGCGCCGCCGGATGGGGGTCGGCCAACTGGGCGGGCAGCCCGAGGACGTTGGCCACGGCGGAGCTCTGCGGACTGCCGCCGAGCACGATGTGCAACTGGGCCAGGGCGATGGTCACGCCGATGCCGGCGAGCATCCCGTGCACGATCGCGGGGCTCACCATGAGCGCCGACCGGGCGGTCCGCAGGAGCGCCAGCCCGAGCTGGCAGACACCGGCGAGCACGGTGATGGCGCAGGTGGTGCGCCAGCCGTAGCGCTGGATCAACTCGGCGGTCACCACGGTGAGTCCGGCGGCCGGACCGCTCACCTGGAGGGGGGCTCCGCCGAGCCGGCCGGCCACGATCCCGCCCACGGCCGCGGCCACCAGCCCCGCCTGGAGCGGGGCTCCGGTGGCGAGCGCGATGCCGAGGGAGAGCGGCAGGGCGATCAGGAAGACGGCGGCGGACGCGGACAGGTCCGCGGGGAGGTCCTTGAGCGGACTTCGCTTCTGCGGGCCGGCCGGGGCCGGGGACGAGGCTGGGGACGAGGCTGGGGACGAGGCTGGGGTCGGTTCCGGGGTGGCGGCTGGGGTGGTGGCTGTCATGGGTTCCCGTCTCCTCTGAGGAGGGATGAAGCGGCGGGAGTCTCAACACTCGGTAAATGAATGGTAATGGAGAGTAAAGAGCTGTGGTGGGTAATGCGAGCAAATGGCCTAGGAATTAGCACTCAAGGGTGAATAAGTATTTTGTCTGGCTTGTCACACCTTCCTAAAACAGGACCGCATGGGACGTTGCGTCGCGAAAGGTCCCGCGATGGAACTGCGAGGGAGAGGTGTGCGGATGATCGCCGCCACGAAGAAGATCGCCGGCGGCCTGGTCGCCACGGCCCTGGTCCTGTGCGCCGCCGGGTGCAGCGGTTCCGGGCCGGCCAAACCCGGAGCGCCCGGCGGGGAGAGCGCCAGGAAGGGCCCCGCCGCCCCGGACGCTCCCGGCAGCCTCAACCGCCTGATCGGCGACGGCTCGACGGCCTACACCGGCTCGCAGCCGAACGTGCAGGTGCCGAAGAAGCTGAAACCGGGTGAGAAGCCCCCGCAGTTCGTGGTGTTCTCGTGGGACGGCGCGGGCGAGGACAGCCAGAAGCTCTTCTCGCACTTCCGCGAGGTGGGCAAGCAGTACAACGCCCGGATGACGTACTTCCTCAGCGGGGTGTACCTGCTGCCGGAGGAGAAGCGTTCCCTCTACACCGCGCCGCAGCACTCCCCGGGCCTGTCCGACATCGGCTTCGGCGACCTCCAGGGCATCAAGGACACCGCCACCCAGGTCCGCGCAGCCTGGCTGGAGGGCAACGAGATCGGCACCCACTTCAACGGCCACTTCTGCGGCCCCGACGGCGGCGTCGGCACCTGGTCGGTGGCGGAGTGGAAGAGCGAGATCAACCAGGCCAAGTCGTTCGTCAAGAACTGGAAGACGAACGCGGGCCTGAAGAACATGGCCCCGCTCCCCTTCGACTACGACAAGGAGCTGATCGGGGCCCGCACCCCCTGCCTGGAAGGCCAGAAGAACTTCATGCTGGCGGCCAAGGACATGGGGTTCCGCTACGACTCCAGCGGCATCAGCAAGCAGATCTGGCCCAAGAAGACGGACGGGCTCTGGGACCTGCCGCTCCAGCTGGTGCCCATGCCCGGGCGCGCCTTCGACACGCTGAGCATGGACTACAACTACATGGTCAACCAGTCCGGTACGACCACGCAGGGCGACCCCGCGCAGCACCACTACTGGGGCGACCAGATGCGCGACGGCCTGCGGCAGGCCTTCGACCGGGCCTACCAGGGCAACCGGGCACCGCTGATCATCGGCAACCACTTCGAGTCGTGGAACGGCGGCACCTACATGCGGGCCGTCGAGGAGTCCATCAAGGACATGTGCACCAAGCCGGAGGTGCGGTGCGTGCCCTTCCGCGAGCTGGCCGACTGGCTCGACGCACAGAACCCGAAGACGCTGGAGTGGATGCGCACCCTCGACGTCGGCGAGGCGCCGAAGGAGGGCTGGACGAAGTTCCTCACCGCGGGGCCGCCGGCGCCTCCGGCCGCCCCGCCGGGTACGGACAAGGTCAAGCCGGCTGAGGAGCGGGCAGCGGAGCAGGGCGAGGGCTGACCAGGGCCTCGTGGAGGACGAAGGCGGGGTCGACCTGTTCCGCCAGGTCGACCCCGGTCTTGGCGTTCCCCCAGCTCTCGGCGTTGCGCAGGTGGAAGTGCACCATCTGCTCGGTGTACCTGTTCCAGTCGCGGTGCGCGTAGGAGTCCTCCGCCGCGTCCTGGAGCGCCTGGAGTGCGAGCCGGTTGCTGGCTTCCAGCAGTTCGAACGCGGCCGGACGCCCCCGCTCCATCGCGCGGACCCAGTCGGAGTGCCCGAAGGTGACGAGCAGGTCCTCGCCCACCTCGTCCTGGAGGAACTCGATGTCCTCCGGTCCCTGCACCTTGTTCCCGACCACCTTGAGCACCACCCCGAAGTCCCGGGCGTACTCCTTGTACTGGCGGTAGACCGAGACGCCCTTGCGGGTCGGCTCGGCGACGAGGAAGGTCACGTCGAAGCGGGTGAACATGCCGGACGCGAAGGAGTCGGACCCGGCCGTCATGTCGACGACCACGTACTCGTCCGGGCCGTCGACCAGGTGGTTGAGGCAGAGCTCGACCGCGCCGACCTTCGAGTGGTAGCAGGCCACGCCCAGGTCGGACTCGGTGAAGGGGCCCGTCGCCATCAGCCGTACGGAGTCCCCGTCGTCGAGCGGCAGCGTGCGTGCGCAGGCCTTGTAGACCGGGTTGTCCTCGGTGATGCGCAGCAGGCGCGAACCGGCGCCGGGCGGCGTGGTCTTGATCATGCTGTCCGCCGAGGAGATGCGCGGGTTGGAGCCGCGCAGGTACTCCTTGATCAGGGGGAGGTGCGCGCCCAGGGCGGGCAGCGCGGCGGCCTCTTCGTCGGTGAGCCCGAGGGCGGCCCCGAGGTGCTGGTTGATGTCGGCGTCCACCGCGACGACGGGTGCTTCATTGGCTGCGAGGTGGCGGATGAAGAGGGAGGACAGCGTCGTCTTGCCGCTGCCGCCCTTTCCCACGAAAGCGATCTTCATGTTCACCAAGCGTAGTGGCTCGATAGCGCGGTGTGGTCGAGGTGAGTGAAGAAGACCACTCCAAGGAGGGGTCGGTGCTACGGGCGCGCAGTGCGTAGGCTCCCTACTTATGAGTAGCGCTTCTGACCCGCTGGCGGCCCTCGGATCCCTGCCGGGAGTCGCGGAGTCCGTGGATTCCGTACGCAAGGCCGTGGACCGTGTCTACGGGCACCGGGTGATGCGCCGGCGCAGCGGCGAGATCACCTCGGAGGCCGCCCTGCGCGGCGCCCGGGGCAGCGCGGCGCTGTCCGGTGCCGACTGGGCGCTGGAGGAGGTGCGCAGGCGGACCGACTTCGGCGCGGAGGACGAGGCGCGCACGGTGGGCGCCGCGCTGCGGCTGACGGCGGAGGCCGGGCAGCTGCTGAGCATCTGGCGCCAGTCGCCGATGCGGGTGCTGGCGCGCCTGCACCTGGTGGCGTGCGGGGCGGCGGCCCCGGCGGCCGAGGGGACCGCCGACGTGGTCGGCCGGCCGCGGCTGGCGGGCGAACCGGTGGACGAGCCCCTGGTGGACCTGCCGCTCCCGGACGCCGAGGAGGTCGCTGGGCGGCTGGACGGGCTGTCCCGGCTGGTCATCGCGGGCGGGTCGGCTCCGGCGCTGGTGACGGCCGCGGTGGTGCACGGGGAGCTGCTGGCCCTGCGGCCCTTCGCCTCGTACAACGGGCTGGTGGCGCGGACGGCCGAGCGGATCGTGCTGATCAACAGCGGGCTGGACCCGAAGGCGATCTGCCCGGCCGAGGTCGGCCACGCGGAGCAGGGGGCGGAGGCCTACCTGAAGGCCTTCGAGGGGTACGTCTCCGGGACCGCGGAGGGGATGGCGGAGTGGATCGGGCACTGCGGCCGCTCGATCGAGCTCGGTGTCCGTGAGTCGACCGCGGTCTGCGAGGCGCTCCAGCGCGGCGCGGCCTGAGGCCGTTCCGGCCGGACGTGCGGGCCCGTTCGGGCGCGCTGTTCCGGCCGGGGCGCTGTTCCGGTAGGACGCGCTGTTCCGGCCGGGCACAGGGTTGCGGCGACACCGTCTTGCTCTGGTGTCGCCGCTGGCATTCACGCCCAGTTACCAAGCGTCCTCGATGGTTGCCCATCAGGCCGGGAACTTTGCCCGTGGCCTGGTGCGGCTGGCCCGTAATCGACGGGTCGACGTCGCGTGGGTGCTCGGCGTTCCTGCTTCGGTCCGTGGGCCTTACTGCGTTTTAAAGATGATCCTCTCGGATGTTCTTTGGTCTCGCGGGCCGTGACTCCTTTGTACTCCGCTTCGGTGCCGAGCGAAACCCCTGGCCGGATTCCTTTACTTTCCGGGGCGACCCGGGGCGAACCGGACAGCCTGTATCGCCCCAGGTCGGAGGGGCGTCAGGCCGAGGCGGCGGAGATCCCCGCACGCCGGCGGCTCGCGTACCAGACGAGGCCGGCGGTGGCGGCCGCCGCGCCTACGGCCGCCGCCGCGACGAGGGCGGGCCGCGCCGGCATCGACAGCCCGGGCAGGCGCTGCTTCAGCCGCACCGGGCGGTTGAACACCAGGACCGGCCACTCCCGCGCGACGGCCTCGCGCCGCAGCGCGCGGTCGGGGTTGACGGCGTGCGGGTGCCCGACGGCCTCCAGCATCGGCACGTCGGTGATCGAGTCGCTGTACGCGTAGCACCGCGCGAGGTCGTACCCCTCGGACTCGGCGAGCTCGCGGACGGCCTCCGCCTTCGTGGGGCCGTAGGCGTAGTACTCGATCTCTCCGGTGAAGCAGCCGTCTTCGCCGACCACCATGCGGGTGGCGACGATCCGGTCCGCGCCGAGCATCTCGCCGATCGGCTCGACGACTTCGGCGCCGGAGCTGGAGACGATCACCACGTCACGGCCGGCCGTGTGGTGGGCCTCGATGAGCGACGCGGCCTCGTCGTAGATGATCGGGTCGATGAGGTCGTGCAGGGCTTCGGCGACGATCTCCCGGACCTGCTGGACGTTCCACCCCTTGCAGAGGGCGGACAGGTACTCCCGCATCCGCTCCATCTGGTCGTGGTCGGCGCCGCCGGCCAGGAAGATGAACTGGGTGTAGGCGGTCCGCAGCACGGCGCGACGGTTGATCAGGCCGCCCCGGTAGAAGGACTTGCTGAACGTCAGAGCGCTCGACTTCGCAATGACCGTCTTGTCCAGGTCGAAGAAGGCGGCGGTCCGAGGCAACGAGTGCGGCAAGGGCTGATTTTCCACGACCCGAGCATATGCGCCCACCATTCGGCGTAAGGTGTGGCGCGTGGGTTTGCCTGAGAAGGCTCTCGGGTACACCATGGAAGTCACGGATCGTTCGCGACCGTGCTAACCCGGTCTGGCTCCTCCCCCCCCGAGTCGGACCGTGGGGACGACCCCCGCTCTCCCCCCCGGCGGGGGTCGTCGCATGTCCGGACGCGGTTTGCGTCCGCTTGACCCGGTCCGCGGCGACCATCATCTCGGCCCTCCTTCATCGATGGGCCCGTCTGGCACAGGCCCGCACCCCTCCAGACTCGTGACGCTCCGTAGTGGTTCCGCAGCGCTGTGGAACTCACCTGATGGTGTGGCGAAGTTATTCACAGGCGCCTTGTTGTCCACAGTTTTCGAGCAAGATCCACTTCTTTTTCCGGATCCCTCCACCGTGATTCCAGCCGCGAAGTCCGCGGCTCGTGGATTTGCAGTGAGAAGGGGGCGGAGATCGTGGCTGGATCGAAGTCGTGTGAAGCGCAGGCACCCGTGGTGGCAGGCGGGGGAGGGAGCCGCGGCCGAGCCGAGGGCATCGCGCCCGGCGGCGGACGGCCGCTGATCATCACCGAGGACCCGCTGCTCCTCGACGACCTGCTGCGCCTGTGCGCCGCCGCGGGCGCCGAGCCGCACGTGCACCACGCGGTGCCGGAGCGGAGCCCGGACGGGGCGGGGGCCACGGGGTGGGAATCCGCGCCCCTGGTGCTGGTCGGGGACGACGCCGCCCGCAGGGTGCGCGGGGCGCCGCGCCGGGACGGGGTGCTCCTCGTCGGCCGGGACCTCGACGACCCCTCCGTGTGGCAGCGGGCGGTGGAGATCGGCGCCCAGGAGGTCCTGCGCCTGCCCGACGCCGAGAGCCTGCTCGTCGACCGCATCGCCGATGTGGCGGAAGGCGCGGGCAGGCCCGCGCTGGCCGTCGGCGTGATCGGCGGCAGCGGCGGGGCCGGGGCCTCCACCCTCGCCTGCGCGCTCGCCCTCAGGGCGGCCAAGGGCGGCGAGCGCACCATCCTCATCGACGCCGACCCGCTCGGCGGGGGCATGGACGTACTGCTCGGCGGTGAGAGCGCCGAGGGGCTGCGGTGGCCCGACTTCGCCGCCTCGCGCGGCCGCGTCGGAGCCGGGGCGCTGGAGGAATCCCTGCCCGAGCTGCACGCGCTGCGGGTGCTGAGCTGGGACCGCGGGGAGCGGGTGGTCGTACCGCCCGCCGCGATGCGGTCGGTCGTGGCCGCCGCCCGCAGGCGGGGTGGGGTCGTGGTGGTCGACCTGCCCCGCCGGGTGGACGAGGCCGTCGCGGAGGTGCTGGCCCAGCTGGACCTCGTGCTGCTGGTGGTGCCGGGCGAGCTGCGGTCGGTGGCCGCGGCGGGGCGGGTCGCCGCCGGGGTGCGCATGGCGGCCCGCGACGTCCGCGTCGTCGTGCGGGGCCGCTGCCCCGAGGGGCTCGACGCCGAAGCCGTGGCGGGGCTGCTGGGGGCTCCGCTCGCCGGGGAGGTGCCGGTCGAGGTGGGGCTTCCGGGGAGGGTCGCCGAGGGGGAACCGCCGGGTGCGCGGGGCACGCTGGCCCGCTTCTGCGACGGCTTCTGGCGGCGGGCGCTCGGCTCCGCCCAGGGGGTTCCGGCATGAGCACCGTGCTGCTGGACGCGGTGCGCCAGCACCTGGCCGAGAGCGGGGCCGAGCCCACGCCTGCCCGGGTCGCGGCGGCCCTGCGGGCCCAGGGGCGGCTCCTCGGGGACGCCGAAGTGCTGGGCGTGGCCGCCGAGTTGCGGTCCGAGCTGGTGGGCGCGGGGCCGCTGGAGCCGCTCCTCGCCGACCCCGCCGTCACCGACGTGCTGGTGGCCGCCCCGGACCGGGTGTGGGTGGACCGGGGCGGCGGGCTGGAGCTGACCCCGGTGGCCTTCGCCGACGCCGAGGCCGTGCGCAGGCTGGCCCAGCGGCTGGCCGCCGTCGCGGGGAGGCGCCTGGACGACGCCCGGCCCTGGGTCGACGCCAGGCTGCCCGACGGCACCCGGCTGCACGCCGTGCTGCCTCCCGTGGCCGTCGGATCGGCGTGCCTGTCGCTGCGCGTGGTGCGGCCCAAGGCGTTCACGCTGGACGAGCTGGTCGCCGCCGGGACACTGCCGCCGGGCGGACAGCGGCTGCTGCGGGCGATGGTCGAGGCCCGGCTGTCCTTCCTCGTCTCCGGCGGGACCGGGACGGGCAAGACCACCCTGCTCAGCGCCCTGCTGGGACTGGTCGGGCCGGGCGAGCGGATCGTGCTCGCCGAGGACTCCGCCGAGCTGCGCCCCGACCACCCCCACGTGGTGAGGCTGGAGACCCGGCCCGCGAACCAGGAGGGAGCCGGGCTGGTCACCCTCGCCGACCTGGTCCGCCAGGCCCTGCGGATGCGGCCCGACCGGCTGGTGGTCGGTGAGGTCCGGGGCGCGGAGGTGGCCGACCTGCTCGCCGCCCTGAACACCGGGCACGAAGGGGGCTGCGGCACGGTGCACGCCAATGCCGCGGGGCACGTGCCCGCCCGGCTGGAGGCCCTCGGGACGGCCGCCGGGCTCGACCGGGCCGCCCTGCACAGCCAGTTGGCGGCCGCGCTGACCCTGGTGGTCCACCTGGTCCGGGACCGGTCCGGGAGGCGGCGGGTGGCCGAGGTGCACGTGCTGGAGCGGGACCCGGCCGGGCTGGTGGTGACCGTGCCCGCACTGCGCTGGGGGCCGCGCGGCTTCGTCCGCGAGGCCGGCTGGACGCGGCTCGCCCCGCTGCTGGGGGGTGCGCGGTGAACGCCGGGGCCCTCGGGTCGGTGCCGGTGTTCGCCGGGGTGCTCTGCGCCGGAGCGGCGGCCTGGGGGCTGGCCGGGGGTGAGCGGCGGCCCCGGCGGGCCCGGCTGGTCCTGGCCGGGGGCGGGCCGCTGGTTCCGGGCGGGCCGGAGCCCGGGCAGCGGCTGGCGGCCGCGCTGCGGGTACGGGCCGCGCGGTGGCGGGAGTGGGCCGGTCTGGCGGCCGGGCTGCTGGTCGCCGCGGCGGGCGGGTCGGTGATCCCGCTGCTGCTCGGCGCGGCCTCGGTGCCGCTGCTGCGGCGCTGGCTGCGGGCCCGGGAGCGGGAGCGGGCACGCGCCGCCCGCGCGGCGGGAGTCGTGGAGCTGTGCGGGGCCGTCGTGGGGGAGCTGCGGGCCGGCGCCCAGCCGGGCGGGGCGCTGACTGTGGCGATACGGCGTACGGCGGCCGGTCCCGGCGGTCCGGGGGCGGCGGAGGCGGGGGTACTGGCCGCCGCCGCGTTCGGCGGGGACGTGGCCGGGGCCCTGCACCAGGCGGCACGGGAGCCCGGTGCGCGGGGACTGGCCGGGATGGCCGCCTGCTGGCGGGTCTCGGTGGACGGGGGCGCGGGCCTCGCGGCCGGACTCGACCGGCTGGAGGGGGCCTTGCGGGCCGAGCGGGACCGGGAGGAGTCCCTGCGGGCCCAGCTCGCGGGGGCCAGGTCCACGACGGTGGTGCTCGCGCTGCTGCCGCTGGTGGGCCTGCTGATGGGCACCGCGCTGGGCGCGGATCCCCTGCGGGTGCTGCTGCACTCCCCGGTCGGGTGGGGCTGCCTGCTGGCCGGCGGGCTGCTGGAGGCGCTGGGGCTGCTGTGGTGCCGGCGGATCGTGCGGACGGGGGAGCGGTGATGGACGGCTGCGCGGTCCACAGGCTGGGGACGGCGTTGTGCGCGGCGGCGCTGGTGTGGTGGCCGGCCTCGGTGGTGGTGGCGCGGCTGGGGCGGCGGGCGGTCCGGCGCAGGACCGCGGTGCTCTTCCGGGCCGGGCCGGTGCGGCGGGGCCCGCGGTGGGGGCCGGGGATCCGGGCCGCGGGGCTGTCCTGGGCGGGTCCGGCCGGGGCGCTGCTGGCGGGCTGGGTGCTGGTCGGCGGGGTGGCGGGGCTCCTCGTCGGGTGCGGGGCGGCGTTCGCGGTGCGGCGGCTGCTCGTGCGGGCCCGGCCGTCCGGCGGGCCGGACGTGCGGGAGGCGGAGGCGCAGCTGCCGTTCGCGGCGGACCTGCTGGCGGCCTGTCTCGCCGCGGGGGCGGGGCCGGTGGAGGCGGCCGAGGTGGTCGGGGAGTCGCTCGGCGGCCCGGTGGGCGAGCGGCTGGCGCTCGCGGGTGCGGAGCTGCGCCTGGGCGGCGAACCGGGGGCGGCGTGGGGGAGGTTGGCGGAGATACCCGGGGCGCGGGGGCTGGCGGAGTGCCTGGAGCGCGCCGCGCGGACCGGGGCGCCGGCCGCGGAGCCGGTCTCCCGCCTGGCGGCGGCCCTGAGGGAGGACCGCTCCCGGCGGGCGGGCGCCCGGGCGCAGCGGGCGGCGGTGCTCGTCACCGCGCCGGTCGGGCTGTGCTTCCTCCCCGCGTTCCTCGCGGTCGGCGTGGCGCCGGTGGTGATCGGAATGGCCTCGGGACTGCTGTCGCGGCGGTGAAGCGAACCGCCTCGGGCGTCGGAAATCAAAAACTGAAATCAGATCAAGAACGTAATCCCACAGGAGGTTGTCATGAGGATCATCCGGAATCGGTTGCGGGCGGTGCTGAAGGGGCATGGGGGTGATGCGGGAATGTCGACTTCGGAATACGCCATGGGCACGATCGCGGCGTGTGCGTTCGCGGCGGTCCTGTACAAGGTGGTGACGAGCGACGTGGTGTCGGCGGCACTCCAGTCGACCATCGGGAAGGCGCTCGATGCGCCCTTCTGAGCGAAAGCGGCCGGGAATCGGGGACCGCGGATATGTGACGGCCGAGGCCGCCGTGGTCATTCCGGCCCTGGTGCTGTTCGCGGCGCTGCTGGTGTGGGCGCTGATGGCGGCGGCAGCGCAGATCCGGTGTGTGGACGCCGCCCGGGCGGGTGCCCGGGTGGCGGCCCGGTCCGAGCCGGTGGCGGCGGCTGTGGCGGCGGCCCGGGAGGCCGCTCCGGCGGGGGCCGAGGTGGAGGTGGAGCGGTCCGGTGACCTGTGGCGGGTCCGGGTGGCCGCTCCGGCGCCGGGGCCGGGCGGGCTGCCGGTACGGCTCGGGGCGCGTGCGGTGGCCCTGGCGGAGGACAGCGTGGGGCCGCCGCCATGAGCCGGGGCCGGTACCGGGAGTGGCCCGCCGGGCGGGACCGGGGGGTCGCGACGGTGTGGGCCACCGTGGTGGCGGCGGTGCTGGTGGCCGTGTTCGGGGGTGTGCTGCTGCTCGGGCAGGCGGTGGTGGCCCGCCACCGGGCCGGCGCCGCGGCCGATCTGGCGGCCCTGGCCGCGGCCGCGAGCTGGGCGCACGGCCCCGAGCGGGCCTGTGCGGCGGCCCGGCGGGTGGCCGGGGCCCAGGGGGCGGCGGTGGCCGCCTGCGAGGTCGGCGGTGAGGTCGCCGAGGTCCGGGCCGGCGTCCGCGCCGGACCCTTCACCCCCGAGGCCGCGGCCCGGGCGGGCCCGCCCACGGCCACCGTTCCCGCGCCTGCCACCGCGGGGCCCGCCGCCGCGGGGCTCGCCGGGGCGGCCGGGGAGCCGGGCGGGTCGGGGTGGGCGGTGGTCAGGGGGCCGTGGAGAGGAGGCGGGTGAGGAGGCGTACGGCGCCGCGCTTGTGGAGGGGGTCGTTGCCGTTGCCGCATTTGGGGGACTGGATGCAGGAGGGGCAGCCCGCCTCGCACTCGCAGGCGGCAATGGCGTCCCGGGTGGCGGTCAGCCAGGCCCTGGCCGTCCGGAAGCCCCGCTCGGCGAAGCCGGCGCCGCCCGGGTGGCCGTCGTACACGAAGACCGTGGGCAGCAGGGTGTCCGGATGCAGCGGGACGGAGACCCCGCCGATGTCCCAGCGGTCGCAGGTGGCGAACAGCGGGAGCAGGCCGATGGAGGCGTGCTCGGCGGCGTGCAGGGCGCCGCCGAGGATCTCCGGGCCGATCCGGGCCTCGTCCAGCTGGTCCTCGGTCACCGTCCACCACACGGCCCGGGTGCGCAGCGTCCGCGGCGGCAGGTCGAGCTTGGCCTCGCCGAGCACCTCGCCGGTGACCAGCTTGCGGCGCAGGTAGGAGACGACCTGGTTGGTGACCTCGACGGAGCCGAAGCAGAGCCGGGCCGCGCCCCAGGGGATCTCGGTCTCGGTCTCCAGGACGGAGATGGAGGTGGTGTCGCGCGCGGTGGTCGAGAAGGGCGGGTTCGCCTCCTCGACCAGGGCGGCGGAGTCCTCCAGGTCCAGGTGTTTCACCAGGTAGGTGCGGCCCTGGTGGAGGTGGACGGCGCCGTCGTGGACGGCGGTGTGCGAGGCGGACTCGTCGACGGTGCCCAGCAGCCGGCCGGTGGAGGCCTCCACGATCTGCACCGGGCGGCCCCCGCCGCCGCGGATGTCGGTCAGGTCCGAGGCCCGCTCCCGGCGGGTCCAGTGCCAGGCCGTGGCCCGGCGCCGCAGCAGCTTCGCCGCCTCCAGCTGGGGCATGAGGCCGCGCGCGGCGGGCCCGAAGAGGTCGAGGTCGGCCTCGGTCAGGGGCAGCTCGGCGGCGGCCGCGCACAGGTGCGGGGCCAGGACGTACGGGTTGTCGGGGTCCAGCACGGTGGCTTCCACCGGTTGCCGGAACAGGGCCTCGGGGTGGTGGACCAGGTAGGTGTCCAGCGGGTCGTCCCGGGCGACCAGTACGGCCAGGGCGCCCTGTCCCGAGCGTCCGGCGCGCCCGGCCTGCTGCCACAGCGAGGCCCGGGTGCCCGGGTAGCCGGTGATCAGCACGGCGTCCAGGCCGGACACGTCGACGCCCAGCTCCAGGGCGGTGGTCGCGGCCAGTCCCAGCAGTTCCCCGGAGTGCAGGGCCCGCTCCAGGGCCCGGCGCTCCTCGGGCAGGTAGCCGCCGCGGTAGGCCGCGACCCGCCCGGGCAGGGACCGGTCCACCGCCGCGAGCCGCTCCTGGGCGATCACCGAGATCAGCTCGGCTCCGCGCCGGGAGCGGACGAAGGCCACGGTCCGCACGCCCTGGACGACCAGGTCGGTCAGCAGGTCGGCGGTCTCGGCGGTCGCGGTCCGGCGCACCGGAGCGCCCTTCTCGCCCCTGAGCTCGGTCAGCGGCGGCTCCCACAGGGCGAAGACGACCTCGCCGCGCGGGGAGGCGTCGTCGGTGATCTCTGTGACCGGCACGCCGGTCAGCCGGGACGCGGCGGCCGCGGGGTCGCTGGCGGTGGCGGAGGCCAGCAGGAAGACCGGTTCGGAGCCGTAGCGGGCGCACAGCCGGCGCAGCCGCCGCAGGACCTGGGCGACGTGGGAGCCGAACACCCCGCGGTAGGTGTGGCACTCGTCGATGACGACGTAGCGCAGGGCCTTCAGGAAGGAGGACCAGCGGGGGTGGGAGGGCAGGATCCCCCGGTGCAGCATGTCGGGGTTGGTCAGCACGTAGTTGGCGTACTGGCGGACCCATTCGCGTTCCTCGACGGGGGTGTCCCCGTCGTACACGGCCGGGCGCACGGCGTTCCCCAGGGGCGCGGCCAGCTCCCGGACGGCCCGGCGCTGGTCGGCGGCCAGAGCCTTGGTCGGAGCCAGGTAGAGGGCGGTCGCACCCCGCCCGTTCGGTGCCTCGGCGCCGTCCGCGAGGGCGGACAGCACGGGGACCAGGTAGGCCAGGGACTTCCCGGAGGCGGTGCCGGTGGCGACGACCACGGACGCGCCGTCCAGGGCGTGCTCGGCGGCCGCGGCCTGGTGTTCCCACGGATGGTCGATCCCCGCGTCGCGGATCGCGGCTACGACATCCGTTCGGATGCGATGGGGCCAGACCGCATGACGGCCCTCCCGAGGGGGCAAGTGCTCCGTATGGGTGATGCGCGCAGCCCGGGAAGGCCCCCGTGACAGGCGGTCCAGGACCGTGCCGGGAGCGGGTCGTGGATCGGCGGGTGCCGTGGGCGGACCGGGGCGGTGAGTGTTGGCCATTGGAACCGAGTGTGTCACTGGCGTGCGGGACAATGGTCCCAAGGCGTCGTGCGCGCCTGCCGGTAAGTGATTGAATGCCATCGCGGCAGCCGATCCCCTCCCCTACCTTCGGGTGGGGAGGCCCCTGGGGGGCGCCGCTCGATAGCAAGGTGCTGGAGGATCCGTGGACCTGTCCCTGTCGACTCGCACTGTCGGCGACCGCACGGTCGTAGAGGTCGGTGGCGAGATTGATGTGTATACCGCGCCCAAGCTGCGCGAGCAGTTGGTGGAGTTGGTGAACGACGGCAGCTACCACCTGGTCGTCGACATGGAGCGAGTGGACTTCCTCGACTCCACCGGCCTCGGTGTGCTCGTGGGAGGCCTCAAGCGCGTCCGCGCGCACGAGGGCTCGCTGCGTCTGGTCTGCAACCAGGAGCGCATCCTGAAGATCTTCCGGATCACCGGTCTGACCAAGGTGTTCCCGATCCACACCTCGGTGGAGGACGCCGTCCAGGCCACCGACTGACGTACGGCTCCCGTCAGCGAGGAGCCGCCGAGGAGCGGGGGTACCGGGCCATGGTTGGTCCGGGCCCCTGTGAAGGCACGCCCGTAGTCCGAGGGGGACGCACATGGCCACCGTTGAACTGCGCTTCAGCGCCCAGCCCGAACACGTCAGGACGGCCCGCCTCGTCGCGGCCGCCGTGGCGCGCCGGGCGGGAGTGGAGGAGGCCGTCCTCGACGAGGTCCGCCTCGCCGTGGGCGAGGCCTGTTCGCGTGCCGTCGGACTGCACCGCAGCAACGGCCTGACCGCGCCCGTGCGCGTCGTGCTGACCGAGGAGGAGAAGTCGTTCTCCATCGAGGTCGGCGACGAGGTGCCCGGGCCGGCCGGCGGTTCCGCGGAGTCGGTGCCGGGCATCGCCGCCGTCCTCGACCCGGACGCGGACGAGGAGGACGAGATGGGGCTCGCGGTGATCAGCGGGCTGGTCGACGACGTCTCGGTGACCAGTGGTGAATCGGGCGGAACGATCCGCATGAGCTGGCCCGTCGCAGCCGCTCCCGATCTTCCGTAGCGCCCTCCCGGCCCGATTTTCCGATCTTCGTCAATTCCTCGGATCTTTACCAAGGCCCTGCTGAGCAGGGCCTTTTTCGTTTTCCCGGGAAATCTTCTAGATCGCTGATCAACCGTCAATGCCTTTGCCCCATTACTTCTTTCGGGGGTAATGGAGTGACGTGATCTATTGCTGAGGAGCAAGAGCGCGCCAATTCCGTTTCACGCGCACTGTTTTGATCAGGTCGCGCTCCCTACAATCCGTCCACATCTTGAGCTCATCACGTCAAGGAGGACGAATGGCGGGGCTCTTCACCCCTATCGCTCCGGATCACGCCCATGATCTGGCAGCCGCAGTACTCACCGATGACAACAGGGTCATCGTGTTCGTCATCGCGGGCGTCGCGCTGGCCGCGCTCGTCGTCGCGCAGATCCTGGTCCGCCAGGTCCTCGCCGCCGACGAGGGCACCGACAGCATGAAGAGGATCGCGGCGGCCGTGCAGGAGGGCGCCAACGCCTATCTCGGCCGCCAGTTGCGCACCCTCGGCATCTTCGCCGTGGTGGTCTTCTTCCTGCTCTTCCTGCTCCCCGCCGACGACTGGACGCAGCGGGCGGGACGTTCCGCCTTCTTCCTCGTCGGCGCCATCTTCTCGGCCATCACCGGCTACATCGGCATGCGCCTCGCGGTCCGCGCCAACGTCCGCGTCGCCGCGGCCGCCCGCGAGGCCACCCCCGCCGAGGGCGAACCCGCCAAGGACCTGACCGACGTGGCCCACAAGGCCATGAAGATCGCCTTCCGCACCGGTGGCGTGGTCGGCATGTTCACGGTCGGCCTGGGCCTGCTCGGCGCGTCCTGCGTCGTCCTGGTCTACGCCGCCGACGCCCCCAAGGTCCTGGAGGGCTTCGGCCTGGGCGCCGCCCTGATCGCGATGTTCATGCGCGTGGGCGGCGGCATCTTCACCAAGGCCGCCGACGTCGGCGCCGACCTGGTCGGCAAGGTCGAGCAGGGCATTCCGGAGGACGATCCGCGCAATGCCGCGACCATCGCCGACAATGTGGGCGACAACGTCGGCGACTGCGCGGGGATGGCGGCCGACCTCTTCGAGTCCTACGCCGTCACCCTCGTGGCAGCGCTCATCCTCGGCAAGGCCGCCTTCGGCGACCTGGGCCTCGCCTTCCCGCTGATCGTGCCCGCGATCGGCGTGATCACCGCGATGATCGGCATCTTCGCGGTCGCCCCGCGCCGCTCCGACCGCAGCGGGATGACCGCGATCAACCGCGGCTTCTTCATCTCCGCCGTGATCTCCCTCGCGCTCGTCGCCATCGCCGTCTACAGCTACCTGCCGGCCACCTACAAGGAGCTCGTCGGAGTCGAGGACGCCGCCATCTCCAACCACACCGGGGACCCGCGCATCCTGGCCGTCGTCGCCGTCGCCATCGGCATCGTGCTCGCGGCCCTGATCCAGCAGCTGACCGGCTACTTCACCGAGACCAACCGCCGTCCCGTCCGGGACATCGGCAAGTCCTCGCTGACCGGCCCCGCCACCGTGGTCCTCGCCGGCATCTCCGTCGGCCTGGAGTCCGCCGTCTACACGGCGCTCCTCATCGGCCTCGGCGTCTACGGGGCCTTCCTGCTCGGCGGCACGTCGATCATGCTGGCGCTCTTCGCCGTGGCCCTGGCCGGCACCGGACTGCTGACCACCGTCGGCGTCATCGTCGCGATGGACACCTTCGGTCCCGTCTCCGACAACGCCCAGGGCATCGCCGAGATGTCCGGCGACGTCGAGGGCGCCGGTGCCCAGGTCCTCACCGACCTGGACGCGGTCGGCAACACCACCAAGGCCATCACCAAGGGCATCGCCATCGCCACCGCCGTCCTGGCCGCGGCCGCGCTCTTCGGCTCGTACAACGACGCCATCACCGGCGCGGTGAAGGAGGTCGGAGCCAAGGCCGGGGAGATGAACCTCAGCCTGGACATCGCCCAGCCCAACAACCTGGTCGGCCTGATCCTCGGCGCGGCCGTGGTGTTCCTCTTCTCGGGCCTGGCCATCAACGCCGTCTCCCGCTCCGCGGGCGCCGTCGTCTACGAGGTGCGCCGCCAGTTCCGCGAGCACCCCGGGATCATGGACTACTCGGAGAAGCCCGAGTACGGCCGCGTCGTCGACATCTGCACCAAGGACGCGCTCCGCGAACTCGCCACGCCCGGTCTGCTCGCCGTGCTCACCCCGATCGCGGTCGGCTTCACCCTGGGCGTCGGCGCGCTCGGCTCCTTCCTCGCCGGCGCCATCGGCACCGGCACGCTGATGGCGGTCTTCCTCGCCAACTCCGGCGGCGCCTGGGACAACGCGAAGAAGCTCGTCGAGGACGGCCACCACGGCGGCAAGGGCAGCGAGGCCCACGCCGCGGTCGTCATCGGCGACACCGTCGGCGACCCGTTCAAGGACACCGCGGGCCCGGCCATCAACCCGCTGCTGAAGGTCATGAACCTGGTGGCCCTGCTGATCGCCCCCGCGGTCGTGCAGTTCAGCTACGGCCCGGACACCAGCGCGGCCGTGCGGGCCGTCGTCGCGGTGGTCGCGCTCACGGTGATCGTCGGCGCGGTGTACGTCTCCAAGCGCCGCGGCATCGCCGTCGGCGAGGACGGCGGCAGCGCGGGCGCCGAGCGGGTGGCCCAGCCGGCCGATCCGGCGGTGGTCTCCTGACGCTCCAGGGCCCCTGAGCCCGGCTCCTGCGGCCCCCGCGGGCCGACCGGCTCGAAGATGCGCCCGAACGGCGGACGGGCGGCGCGGACTGACGCGCCGTCTGTCCGCCTTTGTGCGTGCCCTGATGGCGGGCGTGTATCTTCCGGCCGAGAGCCTTCGAAGGGACCAATCCGGTGAACAAGAAGCTTGCGGCCGCGGTGTCCGGCGGTGCGGTACTGATGCTCGTCCTGTCCGGCTGCGGCGGCGGGGACGACGGCGACAAGAAGGCCGACGCCTGGGCCAAGAAGGTCTGCGACAAGTGGGAGCCCGAGCTCACCAAGATCAAGACGACCAACGACGAGCTGAAGCGGGTCGCGTCGACGAGCAGCAAGCCCGAGGAGGTCCAGAAGACCGACTCGGCCGCCTTCCAGACCCTCTCCGACGCCTACAAGTCCATGGGCGGAGCCCTGACGTCGGCCGGTGAACCGCCCGTCAAGGACGGCAAGACCGCGGCGGATTCCGTGGTCAAGAGCTACGGCGAGATCTCCAAGAGCTACACCGATCTCAAGACGAAGATCGACGGGCTCGACCCGAAGGACCAGAGCAAGTTCGCGGAGGGCCTCCAGGGCGTCGCGGGCGGGCTCACCGAGGTCGCGGCCAACGAGACGGCCGCCAAGGAGAAGCTCAACTCGACCGGCCTCAAGGTGATCTACAGCCAGAAGGGCTGTCAGGTCGCGACGCCCGAGAAGAGCTGACCCCGCGCTCCGCGCCCCACGCGCCGCGCACCCCAGCGCGGCACGGGCACCGCACGACGGGCGGCCGGATCCCCATCGGACCCGGCCGCCCGCGGCGCGCCGGGGCTCGTACGGAATGCAGGACCCAGCGGCCACAATGGTCGGGTGAGTACCACCAGCCTTCCCCAGCCCGACCACGCCGCCCAGCTCCGCGAAGCCTTCCTCGCCGCGGGGTTCACCGCCGACGGACTGCTCGACCTGCTCGGCGCCCCCGCCTACGCGGCACTGGCCCGCAGCGAGACGGTCCCCGCCCTGCGCGCCACCCGCGGAGCGAGCGACGGCGGGCTCGCGAGCCTGATCCGGCTGTTCCTGCTCCAGCAGCCGGAGCCGTACGTGCACGCCGCCGCCGTGATGCCCGTCGAGGGCGCCATCGCCGACGGCTGGCTGCGCCGGGAGGGCGACGAGGTGCACGCGACCGTCGACGTGCGCCCGTACGGCGGCCCCGACGGCGAGGACTGGTTCATCGTCTCCGACCTCGGCTGCGCCGTCGGCGGCGCCGGGGGGATCGGCAGCCGTGAGGAGGGCGTCGTGCTCGGCGTCGGCGGCGCCTCCACCACCCTGGCCGGAATCACCGTGCCCGTCGCCGTCGGCTCGGCCCTCGACCTCGGCACCGGCTCCGGCATCCAGGCGCTGCACGCCGCCCAGCACGCCACCCGGGTCACGGCCACCGACGTCAACCCGCGCGCCCTGGAATTCACCCGTCTGACGCTGGCCCTCTCCGGGGCGCCGGAGGCCGAACTGCTCGCCGGCTCGCTGTTCGAGCCCGTCGGCGACGCCGCGTACGACCTGATCGTGTCGAACCCGCCCTTCGTGATCTCGCCCGGAGCGCGGCTCACCTACCGGGACGGCGGCATGGGCGGTGACGACCTGTGCCGGACCCTGGTCCAGCAGGCGGGGGACCACCTCAACCCGGGCGGGTACGCACAGTTCCTCGGCAACTGGCAGCACGTGGAGGGGGAGGACTGGCGCGACCGGGTCCGCTCCTGGGTGCCGCGCGGCTGCGACGCCTGGATCGTGCAGCGTGACGTGCAGGACGTGACGCAGTACGCGGAGCTGTGGCTGCGCGACGCGGGCGACCACCGCACGGATCCGGCCGAGTACGCGGCCAGGTACGAGGACTGGCTCGACGAGTTCGAGTCCCGCAAGACCAAGGCGGTCGGCTTCGGCTGGATCACCCTGCGCCGTACGGACGCGGCCGAGCCCTCGATCGTGGTCGAGGAGTGGCCGCACTCGGTGGAGCAGCCGCTCGGCGAGACGGTCCTCGCGCACTTCGCCCGCCAGGACTACCTGCGCGACCACGACGACGCGGCCCTGCTGGCGGGGTACTTCCAGCTGACCGCGGAGGTCGTGCAGGAGCAGGTCGGCGCGCCGGGCGCCGAGGACCCCGAGCACGTGGTGCTCCGGCAGAACCGGGGGATGCGCCGCGCGACCAAGGTGGACACGGTCGGCGCCGGCTTCGCGGGCGTGTGCGACGGCTCACTCAGCGCGGGCCGGATCCTGGACGCGATCGCGCAGCTGGTGGAGGAGGACCCGGTGGTCCTGCGGGACCGGACCCCGGAGGCGATCCGGATGCTGGTGGAGCAGGGGTTCCTGGAGCCCGTGCAGGGCCCCGCCCGGTAGCCGGCGGCGGTCGGCGCCGTGATGTAACCCGGGGTTCGCCTGCCGTACCCCCTCGGGTGGCAGGCTCCCGTGCAGCGGGCGGTCCGGGGGGACGCCCGAGCGGCCCGGGGGAAAAGGGGAACGGCATGGAACGCGGTCCGGCGATCTTCGCGGCAGCCGTGTTCCTGCTGTTCGGGACCGCTCTGCTGGTCTGGACGGGGGCGCGCGCCTGGCACCGCGCGCCGGTGGCTGAAGGCGTGCGCCCCGTCGTGGCCGTACCGCTGGCCGTACTGGCCGGTGCGGGCTCGCTGGCCCTCGGCGTCTGGTGCCTCCAGCACATCTGAAACGGCCCCGGAGGCGGTCCGCCCCGGTGTGTGAAACCCGACGTCGCGACCGGTGCGGGTGCGGGGCCAGACGGCCCCCGGGCCACCCTGGCCGGTGACCGCGAAGGTCCCGGCGCGGCATCCGGGCGGCAGAAATGGCACTTGTCGGGTTACCGTTCGAGTGGCCGTTGCGGGCTTGTGCCGTTTGACACGGGGGCGGGTTGTACCGTCACACTCCGCAGCGTCGCCGTACCGCGACCGAGTGCCGACCGTGCCGACCGGAGAGAAGAGCCAAGTTGTCCCCGACTAGCGAGACCGCAAAGGGCGGCCGCCGACTCGTCATCGTCGAGTCCCCTGCCAAGGCGAAGACGATCAAGGGCTACCTCGGCCCGGGATACGTCGTCGAGGCGAGCGTCGGGCACATCCGCGACCTCCCGAACGGGGCCGCCGAGGTCCCCGACAAGTACACCGGCGAGGTCCGCCGCCTCGGCGTGGACGTCGAGCACGACTTCGCGCCGATCTACGTGGTCAACGCGGACAAGAAGGCGCAGGTCAGGAAGCTCAAGGACCTGCTCGCCGAGTCCGACGAACTCTTCCTCGCCACCGATGAGGACCGCGAGGGCGAAGCCATCGCGTGGCACCTCCAGGAAGTCCTCAAGCCCAAGGTCCCCGTCCACCGGATGGTCTTCCACGAGATCACCAAGGACGCGATCCGCGACGCCGTCGCCAACCCGCGCGAGCTGAACCAGCGCATGGTCGACGCCCAGGAGACCCGCCGCATCCTCGACCGCCTCTACGGTTACGAGGTCTCGCCGGTCCTGTGGAAGAAGGTCATGCCGCGGCTGTCGGCCGGCCGCGTCCAGTCCGTCGCCACCCGTCTCGTCGTCGAGCGCGAGCGCGAGCGCATCGCCTTCCGCTCCGCCGAGTACTGGGACCTGACCGGCACCTTCGGCACCGGCCGCGCCGGTGACGCCTCCGACCCGTCGACCCTGGTCGCCCGCCTGAACACGGTGGACGGCAAGCGTGTCGCACAGGGCCGCGACTTCGGCGCGAACGGGCAGCTCAAGAGCGAGGTGCTGCACCTCGACGAGGCGAACGCCCGGGCGCTGGCCGCCGCGCTCGCCGAGACCTCGTTCGCCGTCCGCTCGGTCGAGTCCAAGCCGTACCGCCGCTCCCCGTACGCCCCCTTCCGCACGACGACGCTCCAGCAGGAGGCCTCGCGCAAGCTGGGCTTCGGCGCGAAGGCGACGATGCAGGTGGCGCAGAAGCTGTACGAGAACGGCTTCATCACCTACATGCGTACGGACTCCACCACGCTCTCCGACACCGCGGTGGCGGCGGCGCGGGCGCAGGTCACACAGCTCTACGGGGCCGACTACCTGCCGGAGAAGCCGCGCGTCTACGCGGGCAAGGTCAAGAACGCGCAGGAGGCGCACGAGGCGATCCGGCCTTCGGGTGATCGTTTCCGCACCCCCGCCGAGACGGGCCTGACCGGCGACCAGTTCCGCCTGTACGAGCTCATCTGGAAGCGGACCGTCGCCTCCCAGATGAAGGACGCGACCGGCAACTCGGTGACCGTGAAGATCGGCGGCCGGGCGTCGGACGGGCGGGACGCCGAGTTCACCGCCTCCGGCAAGACCATCACCTTCCACGGCTTCATGAAGGCGTACGTCGAGGGCGCGGACGACCCGAACGCCGAGCTCGACGACCGCGAGCGGCGGCTGCCGCAGGTCGCGGAGGGCGACGCGCTGACGGCCGAGGAGATCACGGCCGACGGCCACTCCACCAAGCCGCCGGCCCGCTACACCGAGGCCTCGCTGGTCAAGGAGCTGGAGGAGCGGGAGATCGGCCGCCCGTCGACGTACGCGTCGATCATCGGCACCATCCTCGACCGCGGCTACGTCTTCAAGAAGGGCACGGCCCTCGTCCCGTCCTTCCTGTCGTTCGCCGTGGTGAACCTGCTGGAGACGCACTTCGGCCGGCTCGTCGACTACGACTTCACCGCCAAGATGGAGGACGACCTCGACCGCATCGCGCGGGGCGAGGCCCAGTCCGTGCCGTGGCTGAAGCGGTTCTACTTCGGCTCGGAGGACGCCTCCGAGGTCGTGCCGGCCGACGGCGACCACCTCGGCGGCCTGAAGGAGCTGGTCACGGACCTCGGCGCGATCGACGCCCGGGAGATCTCCTCCTTCCCGGTCGGCGACGGCATCGTGCTGCGCGTCGGCCGCTACGGCCCGTACGTGGAGCGGGGCGAGAAGGACGCGGAGGGCCACCAGCGGGCCGACGTGCCGGACGACCTGGCTCCGGACGAGCTGACGGTCGAGTACGCGCAGGAGCTGTTCGCGAAGCCGAGCGGCGAGTTCCAGCTGGGCGCCGACCCGGTCAGCGGCAACCAGATCGTCGCCAAGGACGGCCGCTACGGGCCGTACGTGACGGAGATCCTGCCCGAGGGCACGCCGAAGACCGGCAAGAACGCGGTCAAGCCGCGGACGGCCTCGCTCTTCAAGTCGATGTCCCTGGACACCGTCACCCTCGACGACGCCCTGAAGCTGATGTCGCTGCCGCGCGTGGTCGGTGCCGACGCGGAGGGCGTGGAGATCACCGCCCAGAACGGCCGCTACGGCCCGTACCTGAAGAAGGGCACGGACTCGCGCTCCCTGGAGACCGAGGACCAGCTGTTCTCGATCACCCTGGACGAGGCCCTGGCCATCTACGCGCAGCCGAAGCAGCGGGGCCGGGCCGCGGCCAAGCCGCCGCTGAAGGAGCTGGGCACGGACCCGGTGAGCGAGAAGCCGGTGGTGGTCAAGGACGGCCGCTTCGGCCCGTACGTGACGGACGGCGAGACGAACGCGACGCTGCGGCGGGACGACGACGTCGAGACGATCACGCCGGAGCGGGGCTACGAGCTGCTCGCGGAGAAGCGGGCCAAGGGGCCGGCTAAGAAGACCGCGAAGAAGGCGGCCGCGAAGAAGGCCCCCGCCAAGAAGGCGCCGGCGAAGAAGGCGGCTGCCACGAAGACGGCCGCGGCGAAGAAGACGACGACGAGCGCTGCCGCGAAGAAGACGGCCGCTGCGAAGAAGACGACGACGGCGGCTGCGGCGAAGAAGGCGGCCGCGGCGGCGCCGGCGGACGAGTAGCCGAAGCCTCTGGGGGCGGGGCCGGTACCGCTGCGCGGGCCACTCCCCGCCCCACCCTTCGCCCGTTCCCCGGGGGCTCCGCCCCCGGACCCCCTGGGGGCTCCGCCCCCGGACCCCCGCGCCTCAAACGCCGGCGGGGCTACAGATAGCCCCGCCGGCGTTT
>NZ_JBWKEZ010000071.1:0-38118 GCF_056434525.1 Streptomyces sp. NPDC044002 | reverse complement strand
GCGGGCTGGAATTTCGCTGCGCGAAATCCAGCCCCGCCGGCACTCTCCAGCCCCGCCGGCGTTTGAGGCGCGGGGGTCTGGGGGCGGAGCCCCCAGAAGGGGGTCCGGGCGCAGCCCGGGGAACGGGCGAAGGGCGGGTAGGGGACCTCGCCCCGCGCAGCGGCACCGCCCCACCGCACCGGCCGGGTACGCCGGAGGGGGCGCCGCAGTACGCGCGGCGCCCCCTCCGGTACGACCCGTTCAGCTCTTGTCGGCCTCCGCCGCCTTCGTGAGGCTGGTCGGCTTCTTCGTCCCGGCGCCCCCGACGGGCTCGGCGTCGGCCTTGGCCTCCGCACCGGCCGGGACGGCATCGGCCTTGGCGGCGTCCTTCGACTCGGCCTCGACGGCCTTCACGTCGGCCTCCGCACCGGCCGGGACGGCCTTCGCATCCGCCGCCCCCTCACCCGAACCGCCGGAGGCGTTCGGCTCGACGACCGCCTCCCGGCCCGGCCGCAGCTTCGACGACACCACGAAGTACACCACCGCGAGCACGAAGCACAGGATCGCGGTCCACACGTTCAGCCGCATGCCCATGATGTGGTGCGCCTCGTCGACGCGCAGGTACTCGGTCCAGACGCGCCCCGCGCAGTACGCGGCGACGTAGACGGCGAACGCCCGCCCGTGCCCCAGCTTGAAGCGCCGGTCGGCCCAGATGACCAGGGCGGCGACGCCCAGGCACCACAGGGACTCGTAGAGGAAGGTCGGGTGGTAGGTGCCCGCGACCCGGTTCGGGCCGTCGCTGATCTTCAGCGCCCACGGCAGGTCGGTCTCGCGGCCGTACAGCTCCTGGTTGAACCAGTTGCCCCAGCGTCCGAAGGCCTGGGCGATCGCGATGCCCGGGGCGAGCGCGTCGGCCCAGGCGGGCAGCGGGATGCCGCGCAGGCGGCAGCCGATCCAGGCGCCGACCGCGCCGAGCGCGATCGCGCCCCAGATGCCGAGGCCGCCCTCCCAGATCTTGAAGGCGTCGACCCAGTCCCGGCCCTCGCCGAAGTAGAGCTGGTAGTCGGTGATCACGTGGTAGAGGCGACCGCCGACCAGGCCGAAGGGCACCGCCCACACGGCGATGTCCGCGACCGTGCCCGGCTTTCCGCCGCGCGCGATCCACCGCTTGTTGCCGAGCCAGACGGCGACGAAGACGCCGATGATGATGCAGAACGCGTAGCCGCGCAGCGGGATCGGTCCGAGATGGATCACGCCGGTCGACGGGCTGGGGATGTAAGCAAGGTCCATGGCAGACCTGACGCTACCCTGCCGGGCGGTACGGACCGCAACCCGCCCGGCAAGCTGAAACCAAAACCACACATGGCGGGGCCGCCCGGGTCAGCCTCCCGACCCCGTGCCGGCCCCCGCCCGGGCGCCGGAACCGGAACCGGATGCGGAACCGGAGCCGGTGGCCGTGGAGGCCTTGGAGCCGGTCTTGGAGCCGCTGCTTCCGGACGCGGACGCGGAGGGGGACGCCGACGGTGACGGGGCGGTCTTGCCGGCGGTGCCCTCGACCTTCTCCTGCAGCTTCTGCGGGGTCAGCGGGTTGGCCTGGTCGGAGAAGATGTCCTTGCCGTCGAGCAGCACCGTCGGGGTGCCCCGGAACTTCCCGTCGCGGAAGGCCTCGTGCGACTTGCCCACCCAGCTGTTGTGGGTGCCGTCCTCCACGCAGGAGCGGAAGGCGGGGGTGTCCAGCCCGTCGACCTTGCCGGCCAGTTCCAGCAGCTTGGCGTTCTTGCCGTAGGCGTCGTCGGTCTCCTGCGGCTGGTTCTGGAAGAGGACGTCGTGGTACGCGGAGAACTTGCCGGCGTCCTGGGCGCAGGCGGCGGCGTTCGCCCCCTTCAGGGAGCCGGTGCCGCCCATGTTCCCGTCGATCAGGGTGACCAGGTGGTACTCGACCTTGAGCAGCCCCTTGGCCTCCAGGTCGTGGATGGTGGTGCGGTAGTTGTCCTCGAAGGCCTTGCAGGCGGGGCAGCGGAAGTCCTCCCACACCGTGAGGGTGGACTTGGCCTCGTTCTTCCCGGTCTGGATGGCGAGCGCGTCCTTGCCGGTGGCTCCGGAGGGCGCGGCCACCGGGCCGGCCTTGGCGGACTTGTCGCCCTTGCCGACGTTGGCCGCGATCACGCCGACGACGGCGGCCAGGCCGAGCACGCCGACGACCGCCCCGGCCACCAGGAAGGTCCGCCGCCGCTTGTCCCGGCTCTTCTGCCGCTCGCGCTCCTGCTGGAGTCGCTCCCGGGCCGATCGTTTCGTCGCATCGCGGTTCGCACCGTCGTTCTTCTCGCTCACGTTCGGCCAAACGAAGCGGGGAGGCACTCGCGTGCCTCCCCGCTGCCGAATCCACCCGATCGGGCTACAGAACCTCTTCCGGGCCCGTCCCGGATCAGGACCTGCGTACGCCTTCCGCAAGCTCGCCCGCCAGTGCCCGCACGGCCGACAGGCCCGCCGGCAGGTCCGGGGCGTCCAGGAGGAGCTTCACGAAGGCCGAGCCGACGATCACACCGTCGGCGAAGCCGGCGACCTGCTTGGCCTGTACGGCGTTGGAGACGCCCAGGCCCACGCAGACCGGGAGGTCGGTGGTGGTGCGGGTGCGGCGCACCAGCTCCTGGGCCTCGTTGCCGACGGACTCGCGGGTGCCGGTGACGCCCATGAGGGAGGCGGCGTAGACGAAGCCGGAGCCGGCGGCGGTGATGGTCGCCAGGCGCTCGTCCTTGCTGCTGGGGGCCACGACGAAGACGGTCGCCAGACCGTGCTCGGCCGCGTGCTCCCGCCACAGTGCGGACTCCTGGACCGGCAGGTCGGGCAGGATGCAGCCGGCGCCGCCGGCGGCGGCCAGCTCGGCGGTGAACCGCTCGACGCCGTAGCGGTCGATGGGGTTCCAGTACGTCATGACCAGGATCGGGACCCCGGTGGCCTCGAAGGCCTCGCGGACGGTGCGCAGCACGTCGGCGATCTTGACGCCGCCGCGCAGGGCGATGTCGTCGGCGGTCTGGATGACGGCGCCGTCCAGGACCGGGTCGCTGTGCGGCAGGCCGATCTCGACGACGTCGGCGCCGCCCTCGATGATCGCCTTGACGGCTTCGATGCCGCCGTCGACGGTGGGGAAGCCGGCCGGGAGGTAGGCGACGAGGGCCGCGCGGTCCTCGGACTTGGCCTTGGCGAGGGTCGCGCTCAGCAGTTCGATGTTGCCCTGGTTGCTCACTTGTTCTCCCCCTCGGCCTGCGTGCCGTCGTACAGCCCGAAGTAGCGGGCGGCCGTGTCCATGTCCTTGTCGCCGCGGCCGGACAGGTTGACGACGATGAGGCCGTCCTTGCCCAGCTCCTTGCCCAGGTCGAGGGCGCCGGCGAGGGCGTGCGCCGACTCGATGGCCGGGATGATGCCCTCGGTGCGCGACAGCAGGCGCAGGGCCTGCATGGCGGCGTCGTCGGTGACCGCGCGGTATTCGCCGCGGCCGGTGTCCTTGAGGTAGGAGTGCTCGGGGCCGATGCCGGGGTAGTCCAGGCCGGCGGAGATCGAGTAGGGCTCGGTGATCTGGCCCTCCTCGTCCTGGAGGACGTAGCTGCGGGAGCCGTGCAGGATGCCGGGCTCGCCCGCGGTGAGGGTGGCGGCGTGCTCGCCGGTCTCCACGCCGTGCCCGGCGGGCTCGAAGCCGACCAGGCGGACGTCGGCGTCGGGGATGAAGGCGTGGAAGAGGCCGATGGCGTTGGAGCCGCCGCCGACGCAGGCCGCGACGGCGTCGGGGAGCCGTCCGGCGCGCTCGATGATCTGGCGGCGGGCCTCGACGCCGATGACGCGGTGGAAGTCGCGGACCATGGCCGGGAAGGGGTGGGGGCCGGCGACGGTGCCGAAGAGGTAGTGGGTCTGGTCCACGTTGGCGACCCAGTCGCGGAAGGCCTCGTTGATGGCGTCCTTGAGGGTCCGGGAGCCGGACTTCACGGCGATGACCTCGGCGCCGAGCATGCGCATGCGGGCCACGTTGAGGGCCTGGCGCTGGGTGTCGATCTCGCCCATGTAGATGGTGCAGTCGAGGCCGAAGAGGGCGCAGGCGGTGGCGGTGGCCACGCCGTGCTGGCCGGCGCCGGTCTCGGCGATGACGCGGGTCTTGCCCATGCGCTTGGTGAGCAGCGCCTGGCCCAGCACGTTGTTGATCTTGTGCGAGCCGGTGTGGTTGAGGTCCTCGCGCTTGAGGAAGATCCGGGCGCCGCCGGCGTGCTCGGCGAAGCGGGGCACCTCGGTCAGGGCGCTGGGCCGGCCGGTGTAGTTGACCATGAGGTCGTTGAGCTCGGCGGCGAAGGCCGGGTCGCCCTTGGCCTTCTCGTACTCGACGGCGACCTCGTCCACGGCGGCGACGAGGGCCTCCGGGATGAACTTGCCGCCGAAGTCACCGAAGTAGCCCTCGGTGTTGGGGACGTGACCCTCCGGGTCCGGGATGAAGAACGAGCTGGTGGACATGTGCCACTACTCCTACGGGTACGGAATGCGAGGCTTCGCTCGACGCGGGCTGGATGCACCGTATTGCGCCGCCGGTCCGTCGCCCGCGCACCCCGCTGAGGGGGTGGGAGGGGGTACGGACGGGACGGCCCGCGCCCACGAGGGGACGGGGCCGTGCGGGGCCGCCCGCGCCCGGCACGTCAGGGGTACCGGGCCGGGAGGGCCTTCGTCACGACGCGGCCGTGCCGCGCCATCGCATGCCGTTGACCTGTCCGGGCTCGGACCCGATCACGTAGCGCACCCGCCTGCCGTGCACGCGGCGGGCCGGGGCGCGGCAGCCGCGGGGGCGGCAGCCGCGCGCCAGCGGCGCGTGCGCCGTCGGCACGGCGGCCGGGCCGTGGCCCGGACGCGTGCGGACGGAGGAGGGGGCGGGAGGCATGGGAGTGGTCAGCTCCGCCCGTGGCGCAGGGCGGGGTGGGCGCCGGCGGCGACGAGGTCGGCCACGGCCGCCTTCGGGTCGCGGCCGGTGACCAGGGACTCGCCGACGAGGACGGCGTCGGCGCCCTCGTTGGCGTAGGCGATCAGGTCGTGGGGTCCGCGGATGCCGGACTCGGCGACCTTCACGATGTGGGGCGGGATCTCTCCGACGACGCGCTCGAAGGTGGAGCGGTCGACCTTGAGGTCCTTCAGGTTGCGCGCGTTGACGCCGATGATCTTGGCGCCGGCGGCGACGGCACGCTCGATCTCCTCCTCGTCGTGCACCTCGACGAGCGGGGTGAGGCCGATGGACTCGGCCCGCTCGATGAGGGAGACCAGGGCCTCCTGCTCCAGGGCCGCGACGATCAGCAGCACGAGGTCGGCGCCGTAGGCGCGGGCCTCCCACAGCTGGTACGCCGTGACGATGAAGTCCTTGCGCAGGATCGGGATGTCCACGCGTGCGCGGACGGCCTCCAGGTCTGCGAGCGAGCCGCCGAAGCGGCGCTGCTCGGTGAGGACGGAGATGACCGCCGCGCCGCCCGCCTCGTAATCGGCGGCGAGCCCGGCCGGATCCGCGATCGCGGCCAGCGCGCCCTTGGAGGGGCTGGAGCGCTTGACCTCGCAGATCACCTTGACGCCGTCGCCACGCAGGGCGGCGACGCCGTCCTTGGCCTGGGGCGCCTTGGCGGCACGCTCCTTGAGCTCGTCGAGGCTCACGCGGGCCTGCCGTTCGGCAAGGTCTTCGCGGACCCCTTCGATGATCTCGTCGAGCACACTCACGCGAGCGGCCCCCTTCCGGGTTGATGACGGTCGGCCGCCTTGCAGACACGTTCCACTGCAAGGTCGGCACTCAAATGGTATCCGCAGGTCGCCGGGGCCTCCGCACGGAGTTCTCGGTTTCCCAGGGACTGGACACTCGGAATATGGCCTTCCCGTAGTCCTCCCAAGGCCTCCCAAGGCCTCCGCCGGGGTCAGGGGGCCAGTGCGGAACCGAACGGGAGGTTCCGGACAATCGAGAAGGCGAGGACCGCGGCCCCGATGCCCCACCACCAGGCCGGCCGCAGGGCGATCCGGGGGACCGGGCCCCCGCGGAAGGCCCGCAGCAGCCACAGGGCCGTGAAGGCGGCGAAGACGAGGTAGCCAGCCACCGCCACCGCGTTGGTGCCCAGGGCGGCCGCCAGGTCGCCGGTGGCGAAGGCATGCGCACTGCGCAGCCCGCCGCAGCCGGGGCACAGCACCCCGGTCAGCCGGAACAGCGGGCAGACCGGATAGTGCCCCGGTTCGTTCGGGTCCACCGCGCCCACGTACGCGAACGCCGCCACTGCCCCGGCCAGGGTCAGCGCGGGCGCGGCCAGCCGCCGGGCCCGGGAGGCCCGTACGGGCGCCCCGTCGGGCGGCGGCGGCCCCCAGGGGGCCGCGTGCGGGGCGTGCGGGGCGTCGGTACGAGAGGCGTCCACCCGCTGATTCTCTCCGCTCATGACAAAAGGCGCAGCCCGACGGGGCCGCGCCTTTCGAACAGCGGACCGGCAGACCCGCGGGATCGCGCTCAGACCTTGGCGGGAACCCGGTTGGCGGCGATGACCTCGGCGAGGTCGCGGTGGGCGGCCTTCGGCGCGCCCATGCCGGCGGCACGCATCGCCAGACCGACGACACCGCCGAGCGCGACGACGACCAGGCCCGCCCAGAACCCGAGCGGGTTCGCCAGCACCATGAAGGCGCCGGATACGCAGAAACCGATGAAGGCGATGACGACACCGGTCCAGGCGGCCGGGGTGTGTCCGTGGCTCGTGCCCGCCATGAGTTGCTCCTCGTTGCTCTGTCTCGCGTGCGGTGCCGCACGCTCGCTGTCATTGTCCCGCACGACGGCGCCGGTTTCGCCAGTGGGTGGCGATCTCCGGCACCCCCGTCTAGCGGGTGGGGTCCTCGCCGCGGTCCAGCGCCTTCCACAGGTCCTCCGGCCGGTCCGGGTCCACCGGGGCCGGGGTGCGCCCGCGGGGGCTCCCGTCGCGCTCGTAGCGGCCTCCCATCGCGGGCCAGCCGCTGCCGAAGCGCAGCGCGAGCAGTCCCGCGAGCAGGATCAGGGCAGCTCCGGAAGCGGTGACGTACGGCCACGCCGTATGGGTCAGCTCCACCACCCGGGCGGCCGTGTCGGCGGTCGCGGTGGCGGCCCGCTCGTCCAGCGCGGCCCGGTCGTCGGCGGAGGCCACCGCGGCCAGGGCCGCGCCCAGACCGCTCAGCGCGAGCAGCCCGGAGACCAGCAGCCGCCCCCGGCCCCGTACGGCGAACACCGCGACCAGGGCGGCGAGTCCGACGATGGCCAGGGCCGCCGGAAGGCCGGTGACGGCCCGTCCGTCCGCGGTCAGGGGCAGGGTCCCGCCGCCGATGGAGGCGCTGCCCCGGGCCCAGGTGCGGCCGGAGGCGAGCAGGACGACGGTGGCGCCGAGCGCGCCGAGCAGCAGGGCGACGGCCACGGTGCGGCGGCCGGTGCTGCTGTCGGGGGCCTCGGCCTCGCTGGGGGGGTGGGGTACGGCACTCACGTACCCCACTATCCCTTACGGCCTCAGGCGCGGTGGAGGCGGTTCGCCGCTCCGACGGCGCGGAGCACGGCGGCGGCCTTGTTGCGGCACTCGCGGTCCTCCAGCTCGGGCACCGAGTCCGCGACCACTCCCGCCCCGGCCTGCACGTACGCGGTGCCGTCGCGCAGCAGCGCGGTGCGGATGGCGATGGCCGTGTCGGAGTCCCCCGCGAAGTCCAGGTAGCCGACGCAGCCGCCGTACAGGCCGCGCCGGGAGGGCTCCAGCTCCTCGATGATCTGCATGGCGCGCGGCTTGGGCGCGCCGGAGAGGGTGCCGGCGGGGAAGCAGGCGGTGAGCACGTCGAAGGCCGTCCTGCCCTCGGCGACCCGGCCGGTGACGGTGGAGACGATGTGCATGACGTGCGAGTACCGCTCGATGCTCATGAAGTCGACGACCTCGACGGAGCCCGGCTCGCACACCCGGCCCAGGTCGTTGCGGCCCAGGTCGACGAGCATGAGGTGCTCGGCGCGCTCCTTCGGGTCGGCCAGCAGCTCCTCGGCGAGGTCGTTGTCCTCCTGCGGGGTCGCGCCCCGGTGCCGGGTGCCCGCGATCGGGTGGACCATGGCCCGGCCGTCCTCGACCTTGACCAGCGCCTCGGGGCTGGACCCGACCACGTCGAAGCCGTTCTCGAAGCGGAAGAGGTACATGTACGGGGACGGGTTGGTGGCCCGCAGCACCCGGTAGACGTCCAGCGCGGAGGCCTCGCAGGGGGTCTCGAACCGCTGCGAGGGCACCACCTGGAAGGCCTCGCCGGCCCGGATGCGCTCCTTCACGTCCTCCACGGCGGCCTGGTACTTCTCGCCGCCCCACAGCGCGGAGACCGTGCCGTCTTCAAAACTCGGCACCTCGGAGGCGGGCAGCGGGGCCGGGGCGTACGGCGCGGGCCGCGCGAGGTCGGCCTCCATGGCGTCGAGGCGGGCGACGGCGTCGGCGTAGGCCTCGTCGACCCCGGAGTCCAGGTCGTTGTGGTTGATCGCGTTGGCGATCAGCTGGACGGTGCCGTCCCAGTGGTCCAGGACCGCCAGGTCGGAGGTGAGGAGCATGGTCAGCTCGGGCAGCTCCAGGTCGTCCTCGGCGTGCTCGCCGATGCGCTCCAGGCGGCGGACGATGTCGTAGCCGAGGTAGCCGACCATGCCGCCGGTGAACGGCGGCATGCCGCCCGCGAGGTCGCGGGGGGTGTGCAGGGCCTCGACGGTGGCGCGCAGGGCGTCCAGGGGGTCGCCGGCCGTGGGGACACCGACGGGCGGGGTGCCGATCCAGTGCGCCTGGCCGTCCTTGACGGTGAGGGTGGAGTCGCTGCGCACGCCGACGAAGGAGTAGCGGGACCAGGAGCGGCCGTTCTCGGCGGATTCCAGCAGGAAGGTGCCGGGGCGTTCGCCGGCCAGCTTGCGGTAGAGCCCGACCGGGGTGTCCCCGTCGGCGAGCAGCCTGCGGCTGACGGGGATGACACGGCGGTCGGCCGCGAGCTTGCGGAACGTCTCGAGATCCATGGGGTGGGACCCTAACTGGCTAGCGGGCGTCACTGAAAAGGACATCGTCGTCGAAGCAGGTGCGGGCGCCCGTGTGGCAGGCGGCGCCGACCTGGTCGACCTTGACGAGCACGGTGTCCGCGTCGCAGTCGAGGGCGACGGACTTCACGTACTGGAAGTGGCCGGAGGTGTCCCCCTTGACCCAGTACTCCTGGCGGCTGCGGGACCAGTAGGTGCAGCGGCCGGTGGTGAGGGTGCGGTGCAGGGCCTCGTCGTCCATCCAGCCGAGCATGAGCACCTCACCGGTGTCGTACTGCTGGGCGATGGCCGGGACCAGGCCGTCCGGGGAGCGCTTGAGGCGGGCGGCGACGGCGGGGTCGAGGGAGGACGTACTCATGGGCCCCATTGTGCCGCGCGGAAGGACCCGTTACGGATCACCGTCCGCCTGATGGGCAGCCGCGCGGCGGGGCCCGGCCGTAGGCTGGCCCGCATGTCTACCCATGCGAAGCGTGAACGGCTGCTGCTGGCGGACCTCCTGGAGGCGGCGGGACCGGAGGCGCCGACGCTGTGCGACGGCTGGACCTGCCGGGACCTGGCGGCGCACGTGGTGGTGCGCGAGCGCCGCCCCGACGCGGCGGGCGGGCTGCTGCTGAACGTGCTGAAGGACCGCCTCGACCGGGCGATGGCCGAGTACACGGCCAAGCCCTACGAGGAGCTCATCCAGCTGATCCGCACCGGCCCGCCGAAGCTGTCCGTGTACGCGCTGAAGCAGATCGACGAGGCCGCGAACGCGGTGGAGTTCTACGTCCACGCCGAGGACGTGCGGCGCGCGCAGCCGGACTGGTCGCCGCGGACGCTGGACCCGGTGTTCTCGGACGCGCTCTGGTCCCGGCTGGAGAAGCTGGCCCGGCTGACGGGCCGCCGCTCGCCGGTGGGCCTGGTGCTGCGCCGCCCGGACGGGCGCACGGCGGTGGCGCACAAGGGCGTACCGGTGGTGACGGTGACCGGGGAGCCGGGCGAGCTGACGCTGTTCTGCTTCGGCCGGCAGAACTCGGCCGCGGTTGAGCTGGACGGCGAGAAGGAGGCCGTCGCGAAGCTGACGGTGGCCCAGCTCGGGATCTGACCCCGCGAGCGCCCCTCGCGGCGCCCGGCCGTGGCCGGCCCGCCGGGCACCGGGCCGCCGCGACGGCCTCCGGCCCGGGTGCAGACGCACCGGCTCCGGGCCGCCCCGCGAGGGGCGGCCGGGGCCGGCCGAGGGGCTAGCGGACCGGGTGCCCGGCCTCGCGCAGGGCTTCCTTGACCTCGGAGATCCGCAGGTCGCCGAAGTGGAACACCGAGGCGGCGAGGACCGCGTCGGCGCCCGCGCCGATGGCGGGCGCGAAGTGCTCCAGCTTGCCGGCGCCGCCCGAGGCGATCACCGGGACGGTGACGTGCCTGCGCACGGCGGCGATCATCTCGGTGTCGTAGCCGTCCTTGGTGCCGTCGGCGTCCATGGAGTTCAGCAGGATCTCCCCGGCGCCCAGTTCGGCCGCGCGGTGCGCCCACTCGACGGCGTCGATGCCGGTGCCCCGGCGGCCGCCGTGGGTGGTGACCTCGAAGGAGCCGGTCTCCGTGCGGCGGGCGTCTACCGACAGGACGAGGACCTGGCGGCCGAAGCGCTCGGCGATCTCCTGGATCAGCTCGGGCCGGGCGATGGCCGCGGTGTTGACGCCCACCTTGTCGGCGCCGGCCCGCAGCAGCTTGTCGACGTCGTCGGCCGTGCGGACGCCGCCGCCGACCGTGAGCGGGATGAACACCTGCTCGGCGGTGCGCCGCACCACGTCGTAGGTGGTCTCGCGGTTGCCGGAGGAGGCGGTGATGTCGAGGAAGGTCAGCTCGTCGGCGCCTTCGGCGTCGTACAGCTTGGCCATCTCCACCGGGTCGCCGGCGTCGCGCAGGTTCTGGAAGTTGACGCCCTTGACGACGCGGCCGTTGTCCACGTCCAGGCAGGGGATCACGCGTACGGCGAGGGTCATCGCGCGGCCTCCTTGTACGCCTCGACCTCGACCTCGACGACCATGCTCGGGTCGACGAAGCCGGACACGATGATCATGGAGGCGGCGGGGCGGACGGCGTCGAAGAGGGCCTTGTGCGCGCGGCCCACCTCCTCCACGTCCCGGGCGTGCGTGAGGTACATCCGGGTGCGGACCACGTCCTCGGCGCCCAGGCCGGCCTCGGCGAGCGCCTTGAAGGCGACCTCGAAGGCCTTGACCGTCTGGTCGTACGGGCCGCCCGCGTCGGCCGCGGTGCAGCCGGAGACCAGCACCAGGCCGTTGGGGAGGGCGACGGCGCGGGAGTAGCCGATCACGTCCTCGTAGGGGCCGCCGGAGGAGATCCGGCGTACGTCGGAGGTGCTCATGCGCGCACCGCCTCCAGGGCCTCTTCCAGGGTGAAGGCCTTGGCGTACAGGGCCTTGCCGACGATCGCGCCCTCGACGCCCAGCGGGACCAGCTCGGACAGCGCCCGCAGGTCGTCCAGGGAGGACACGCCGCCGGAGGCGACGACGGGCCGGTCGGTGGCGGCGCAGACGTTCTTCAGCAGCTCCAGGTTGGGGCCGGTCAGCGTGCCGTCCTTGCCGATGTCGGTGACGACGTAGCGGGCGCAGCCCTCGGAGTCCAGGCGGGCGAGGGTCTCGTAGAGGTCGCCGCCCTCGCTGGTCCAGCCGCGGCCCTTGAGGGTGGTGCCGCGCACGTCGAGGCCGATGGCGATCTTGTCGCCGTGCTCGGCGATGGCCTTGGCGGCCCACTCGGGGGTCTCCAGGGCGGCGGTGCCGAGGTTGACGCGGGTGCAGCCGGTGGCGAGGGCCGCGGCGAGCGTGGCGTCGTCGCGGATGCCGCCGGACAGCTCGACCTTGATGTCCATCGCACGGGTGATCTCGGCGACCAGGGAGCGGTTGTCGCCGGTGCCGAAGGCGGCGTCCAGGTCGACGAGGTGCAGCCACTCGGCGCCGGACGCCTGCCAGGCGAGGGCCGCCTCCAGCGGGGAGCCGTAGGAGGTCTCGCTGCCGGACACGCCGTGCACGAGGCGTACGGCCTGGCCGTCGCGGACGTCGACCGCGGGGAGCAGTTCAAGCGTGTTCGGCATCAGAGGGTCTCGATCCAGTTGGTGAGGAGCTGGGCTCCGGCGTCGCCGGACTTCTCGGGGTGGAACTGGGTGGCCCACAGGGCGCCGTTCTCCACCGCCGCGACGAACCGCTCGCCGTGCGTGGCCCAGGTGACCCTGGGGCCCTTGATCCGGGGGTTGGTGACCTCCAGCGTCCAGTCGTGGGCCGCGTAGGAGTGCACGAAGTAGAAGCGGGCGTCGGCGTCCAGCCCGGCGAAGGCCTGGCTGTCGGCCGGGGCTTCGACGGTGTTCCAGCCCATGTGCGGGACGACGGGGGCCTTGAGCGGGCCGACGGTGCCGGGCCACTCGTCGAGGCCCTCGGTCTCCACGCCGTGCTCGATGCCGCGCTCGAAGAGGATCTGCATGCCGACGCAGATGCCCATGACGGGCCGCCCGCCGGACAGCCGGCGGCCGATGATCCAGTCGCCGCGCGCGTCCTTGAGGCCCTTCATGCAGGCGGAGAAGGCGCCGACGCCGGGCACGAGGAGCCCGTCGGCGTCCATGGCCCGGTCGTAGTCGCGGGTGATCTCGACGTCCGCGCCGACGCGCGCGAGGGCGCGCTCGGCGGAACGGATGTTGCCGAAGCCGTAGTCGAAGACGACGACGTTCTTCTTGGCGCTCATTCCCAGATTCCTTGGATTCGCAGGACTCCCGCGGCGAGACACATCACGGAGCCGAGGGCGAGCAGAACGATCACCGATTTCGGCATCTTCTGCTTCTGGAAGGAGTAGACGCCCCCGGCCAGGAACAGGCCGAGGACGATCAGGATGGTGTTCAGGCCGTTCACGGCTAGAGGGCGCCCTTCGTGGAGGGCAGGATGCCGGCGGCGCGCGGGTCGAACTCGGCGGCGTAGCGCAGGGCCCGGGCGAGGGCCTTGAACTGGCACTCCACGATGTGGTGGGCGTTGCGGCCGTACGGGACGTGGATGTGCAGGGCGATCTGGGCCTGCGCGACGAAGGACTCGAAGATGTGCCGGGTCATCGTCGTGTCGTACTCGCCGATCATCGGCGCCATGTTCTCGGGCTCGGTGTGCACGAGGTAGGGGCGGCCGGAGAGGTCGACGGTCACCTGGGCGAGGGACTCGTCCAGCGGGACGGTGCAGTTGCCGAAGCGGTAGATGCCCACCTTGTCGCCGAGGGCCTGCTTGAAGGCGGCGCCCAGCGCGAGGGCGGTGTCCTCGATGGTGTGGTGGCTGTCGATGTGCAGGTCGCCGTCCGTCTTGACCGTGAGGTCGAAGAGGCCGTGGCGGCCGAGCTGGTCGAGCATGTGGTCGTAGAAGCCGACACCCGTCGAGACGTCGACCTTGCCGGTGCCGTCGAGGTCTATCTCGACGAGGACCGTGGTCTCCTTCGTGGTGCGCTCGACCCGTCCGATGCGGCTCATGCCTGCTGCTCCTTCTTCAGTGCGCGAACCGCTTCCAGGAACGCGTCGTTCTCGGCCGGCGTGCCGGCGGTGACCCGCAGCCAGCCCGGTACGCCGTTGTCCCGGACCAGGACGCCCTGGTCGAGGATCTTCTGCCAGGCGGTGTGGGAGTCCTCGAACTTCCCGAACTGGATGAAGTTCGCGTCGGACTCGGTGACCTCGTAGCCGACGGCCCGCAGCTCGGTGACGAGGCGGTCCCGCTCGGCCTTGAGCTGCTCGACGTAGCCGAGCAGGGTGTCGGTGTGCTCCAGGGCGGCCAGCGCGGTCGCCTGGGTGACGGCGGACAGGTGGTACGGCAGGCGTACGAGCTGCACGGCGTCGACGACGGCCGGGTGTGCGGCCAGGTAGCCCAGGCGCAGGCCCGCGGCGCCGAAGGCCTTGGACATGGTCCGGGAGACCACCAGGTTGGGGCGGCCCTCGATCAGCGGGAGGAGGGAGTCCCGGTGGGAGAACTCCACGTACGCCTCGTCCACGATCACCAGCGAGGGCTTGGCGGCCTGCGCGGCCTCGTAGAGCGCGAGGACCGTCTCCGCCTCGACCGCGGTGCCGGTGGGGTTGTTCGGCGAGGTGATGAACACGACGTCGGGGGTGTTCTCGGCGATCGCCTGCTCGGCGGCCTCCACGTCGATGGTGAAGTCCTCCCGGCGCGGGCCGGAGATCCAGCCGGTGCCGGTGCCGCGCGCGATCAGCGCGTGCATCGAGTACGAGGGCTCGAAGCCGATGGCCGTGCGCCCGGGGCCGCCGAAGGTCTGGAGCAGCTGCTGGAGGACCTCGTTGGAGCCGTTGGCGGCCCAGACGTTCTCCTTGGCGACCGGGTGCTTGCCCGTACGGGTGAGGTAGGCGGCCAGCTGGGTGCGCAGCTCGACCGCGTCCCGGTCGGGGTAGCGGTTGAGGGTCCGGGCGGCCTCGGCGACGCGCTCGGCGATGCGCCGCACCAGCGGCTCGGGCAGCTCGTACGGGTTCTCGTTGGTGTTCAGCTGGACGGGGACGTCGAGCTGCGGGGCGCCGTAGGGGGTCTTGCCGCGGAGCTCGTCCCGGATGGGGAGGTCGTCGATCCCGATGGTGGTCACTGTCCCGGCACCTTCCATCCGAAGCGGGCCTTGAGGGCCGCGCCGTGCGCGGGCAGGTCCTCGGCCTCGGCCAGCGTCACCACGTGGTGGGTGACCTCGGCGAGGGCGTCGCGCGTGTAGTCGACGATGTGGATGCCGCGCAGGAACGACTGTACGGACAGGCCCGAGGAGTGGCAGGCGCAGCCGCCGGTGGGCAGGACGTGGTTGGAGCCGGCGCAGTAGTCGCCGAGGGAGACCGGCGCCCAGGGGCCGACGAAGATCGCGCCGGCGTTGCGGACGCGGGCGGCCCAGGCGGCGGCGTCGGCGGTCTGGATCTCCAGGTGCTCGGCGCCGTACGCGTCGACGACCTTGAGGCCGTCCTCCAGGCTGTCGACCAGCACGATCGCCGACTGCTTGCCGGCGAGGGCGGGCTTGATCCGGTCCTCGACGTGCTTGGTAGCGGCGACCTGCGGCTCCAGCTCCTTCTCGACGGCTTCCGCGAGCTCCGCGGAGTCCGTGACGAGGACGGCGGCGGCCAGCGGGTCGTGCTCGGCCTGGCTGATCAGGTCGGCGGCGACGTGGACCGGGTCGGCGGTGGAGTCGGCGAGGACGGCGATCTCGGTGGGGCCGGCCTCGGTGTCGATGCCGATCTTCCCGGTGAAGTAGCGCTTGGCGGCGGCGACCCAGATGTTGCCGGGGCCGGTCACCATGTTGACCGGCAGGCACTCCTCCGTGCCGTACGCGAACATCGCGACGGCGACGGCGCCGCCGGCCGCGTACACCTCGTCCACGCCGAGCAGCGCGCACGCCGCCAGGATGGTCGGGTGCGGCAGGCCGCCGAACTCCTTCTGCGGCGGGGACGCGAGCGCGATCGACTCGACGCCCGCCTCCTGGGCCGGGACCACGTTCATCACGACGGAGGACGGGTACACGGAACGGCCGCCGGGCGCGTACAGGCCCACGCGCTCGACCGGAACCCACTTCTCGGTCACGGTGCCGCCGGGCACCACCTGGGTGGTGTGCTCGCTGCGGCGCTGGTTGCGGTGCACGATCCGGGCGCGCCGGATGGACTCCTCCAGGGCGGCGCGGACGGCCGGGTCCAGCTGCTCCAGGGCGGCCGTGAGGGCCTCCGCGGGCACCCGGGCCTGCGTGAGTTCGACCCCGTCGAACTTCTGCGCGTACTCGATCAGCGCCGCCGTGCCACGATGATGGACGTCCTCGCAGATGGGCCGCACCTTCTCCAGGGCGGCTTCCACGTCGAACTCGGCACGGGGCAGCAGGTCGCGCAGGGCGCCGCCCTCGGGGAGGGCGTCACCGCGCAGGTCGATACGAGAGATCACCTCCCAATTCTCTCAGACCGTCTCCCACCGCCGTCCGCCCGTATCACTGGCTGATACACGCCCCGGACGTCACCGCCGCCCCTTAGCGTTCTCGTACACGTGAATGACGGCGGGGGGCTGCCATGGCCGAATCAGACGGGGACGGGCGTCCGGAGGACCTCACCGAGCCCGAACGGCGGATGTGGGAGGCCTTCCGCGCGGGCACCGTGTGCGACCTCGCCGCCCGTGACGCCGGCCTGGACGATCCGCACTCGGGGCGGGCCTGGGGACCCGAGCGCCGGGTCCGGGCGGAGGTGGTGGCGCACCTGCTGCTGGCCGGGCCCGCGCCCCTCCCGGGGCGGGTGGGGCGGCTGAAGCTGCGCGGTGCGCAGATCACCGGGCGGCTGGACCTGTCCGGTGCCGCGGTGACTCCGTACGTGGAGATCCGCGCGTGCCGCTTCGACGGCGAGGTCCAGGTGTCCGAGACCCGGTTCGGCACGCTCCGGCTGGACAACTGCGCGGTCCCCCGGCTGGAGGGCGCCCGCCTGCACACCGAGGGCGACCTGCACCTGGCGCGCTGCCGGGTGGCGCGCGGGATCAGGCTGACCGACGCGCAGATCGGCACCGACCTGCTGCTCGGCCACACCGTGGTCCACCGGGACAACCGGGGCCGGGCCATCGCCGCCGACGGGCTCTCGGTGGCGCAGGACCTCCAGGCGGACATGCTGGAGACGCACGGCGAGGTCAGCCTGCGCGGCGCGAAGGTGGGCGCCTCGATGAGCCTGCGCGGGGCGCGGCTGAGCAACCGCGACGGCCGGCGGGCGCTGAACGCCCCGACGCTGACCGTGGAGCGGACCCTGTACCTGACGTCGATCGGCCTGTCCTCCCCGACGGCCGACCCGGACCGCCCGTACGACTGGGGCCGGACCCCGACGACGGGCGGGCCGGCGCAGCGCTTCGAGTGCCGGGGCGGGCTGCGGCTGGACGACGGCCGGTTCGGCGACTCGGCCGACTTCTACGGGGCCCGCTTCGAGCTGCGCGCGGACCAGGAGGTGTCGCTGCGGCGGGTGCAGACGCCGGAGCTGCGGTTCGTGGGCGAGGCGCCGGAGCTGGGCCGGGTGGTGGTCTCGGGGGCGAAGGTGGTCAAGCTCGTGGACCGGTCGACGAGCTGGCCCGGGCCCGGCCGGCTGTCGATGGAGGGCTTCGTCTACGAGGAGCTCGCACCCCGGGGCCACTTCCCGCTCTCGCGCCGCCTGGAGTGGCTGGAGGCGGCCACCCCCGAGTACTCGCCCGAGCCGTACGAGCGGCTGGCCGCGGTACTGCGGGCCGGCGGGGAGGACTCCGGGGCCCGCGAGGTGCTGGTGGCGAAGCAGCGCTGCCGCCGGGCGACGCTGTCGCCGGCCGCCCGGGCCTGGGGATACCTCCAGGACTGGACGGTGGTGTACGGGTACCGGCCGGGGCGGGCGGCGCTGTGGATGGCGGTGCTGTGGGCGGCGGGCACCCTGCTGTTCCTGCGGCACGAGCCGGCGCCGATCAAGGCGGACGAGCATCCGCCGTGGGACGCGGCGCTGTACGCGCTGGACCTGCTGCTCCCGGTGATCGATCTCGGCCAGCAGGGGCAGTGGAAGCTGGAGGGCGGCTGGCAGTGGGGGTCGGCGGCGCTGGTGCTGCTGGGCTGGATCCTGGCCACGACGGTGGCGGCGGGCGCTTCGCGGCTGCTGAGGCGGGGTTAACGGGTGACGGGCCGGGCCGTCCGGCCACTACCCTGTGCCTCGTGACCACCGTTCGCCTGCCCCTCTTCCCGCTGAACTCGGTGCTGTTCCCGGGCCTCGTGCTGCCGCTGAACGTCTTCGAGGAGCGGTATCGCGCCATGATGCGCGAGCTGCTGAAGTCCGGGGAGGCGGAGCCGCGCCGGTTCGCGGTCGTCGCGATCCGCGACGGCCGGGAGGTCGCCCCGACGGCGCCCGGCCTGCCGGACCAGACGGCCCTGCCCGAGAAGGGCCCGGCGGCCGGGTTCGGCGCCGACCCGATCCAGGCGTTCCACCGGGTGGGCTGCATCGCGGACGCGGCGACGATCCGGGAGCGGGAGGACGGCAGCTTCGAGGTGCTGGCCACCGGCACGACCCGGGTACGGCTGGTGTCGGTCGACGCGTCGGGGTCGTTCCTGGTGGCGGAGCTGGAGGAGCTCGCGGAGGACGCGGGCGAGGGCGCCGGCGCCCTGTCCGAGGGGGTGCTGCGGGCCTTCCGCAGCTACCAGAAGCGGCTGGCGGGGGCCCGTGAGCGGTCCCTGGCCTCGGCGCCGGACCTGCCGGACGAGCCGTCGGTGGTGTCGTACCTGGTGGCGGCCGCCGCCGTGCTGGACACCCCGTCGAAGCAGCGCCTGCTCCAGGCCCCGGACACCGCGACGCGCCTCGCGGAGGAGCTGAAGCTCCTCCGCACGGAGACGGCGGTCATCCGCCACCTCCCCTCGCTGCCGGCGGTGGACCTGACCCGTACCCCGACGAGCCCGAACTGAGGCCATGGCGAAGAAGAAGCCCCAGCCCGCCGGCACCCCGGCCATCACCGCCCTCACCGGAGCGGGCGTGGCGTTCACCACCCACGCCTACGAGCACGACCCCGCGCACCCCTCGTACGGGGAGGAGGCGGCCGAGGCGCTGGGCGTCTCCCCGGAGCAGGTGTTCAAGACCCTGGTCGCCGACGTGGACGGGGCCCTGACGGTGGCCGTGGTCCCGGTGTCGGGCTCGCTGGACCTGAAGGCCCTCGCGGGCGCGGTGGGCGGGAAGCGGGCGGCGATGGCCGATCCGGCGCTGGCGGAGCGGACCACGGGCTACGTGCGGGGCGGTATCTCCCCGCTGGGGCAGCGGCGCCGGCTGCCGACGGTGCTGGACGCGTCTGCCTCCGGCCAGGCCACGATCTGCGTCTCGGCCGGCCGCCGGGGCCTGGAGGTGGAGCTGTCCCCCGCGGACCTGGCGGCCCTCACCGGCGCGGTCCTGGCCCCGATCGCCCGCCGTCCTTCTTGACGCGCCGCTCGCACGGCTCGGCGCCGGGGCGCCTTACCGGCTTCGCGCCGCTGCGCCGGACTCCGTCCGGCCGACCCGGGGCGGGGCCGGTTCGCGTGGCCGGGGCCGGTGGGTCGTCTGCGGGTGTGTGGGCCGCTGCGCGGGGCCGGGTCCCCTACCCGCCCTTCCACCGTTCCCCGGGCTCCGCCCGGACCCGTTCCGGGCGCTGCGCGCCCGGTGCGCTCAAACGCCGCGCGGGCTGGATTTCGCGCAGCGAAATTCCAGCCCTGCCGGCGTTTGAGGCGCGGGGGTCTGGGGGCGGAGCCCCCAGGGGGTCCGGGGCGCAGCCCCGGGGAACGGGCGAAGGGCGGGTAGGGGACGGCTCCGCGCAGCGGCCCACCCAGCCGCGCAGCGGTACGGCTCCGACCCGGCCAGGGGTCAGGACTGCGGGGGCTCCGGGGCGGCGTGGACGTGCGGCGGGGGGTAGGCGCCCTCCAGCGGCCAGTCGGCCTCCGGGGCGGGGTCGCGGGGACCCCACAGGGCCGTCAGGCCCAGGTGCGCGGCGACGGCCGCCATCGGCCACACCAGCAGCACCCCGTACGCGAGCAGCTGCAGCGGCGCGTCGAACGGTACGCCCTTGCCCGCCTTGGCGGCGGCGGCCGGGACGTCCGCGCCGGGGCTCAGCCAGAGCCCGAGCCGCCACCCCACCAGGGAGGCGAAGCAGGCCCCGACGGCCAGCCCGATCACCAGCGGCACGCCCCCGCGCCGGCGCCACAGGAACACCGCGACCGCGGTGAGCACGCCCAGCCCCAGCGCCAGCAGGAAGAACGTGCCGTCGGCGCCGATCCGCGCCTCGCTCTCGGTGTTGCGCAGGAAGACGGCCTCGCCGTTGGAGACGTACTGCACGCGCGGTGCGAGCCACGTCCACAGCAGCCCGAGGAGCGCTCCGGACACGCCCACCGCCAGGGTGACGGCGGCGGCGTCGCGGATGTCCGCCGGGGTGACGGCGGCCTCCGGCTCGGGGAGCGGGGGCACGGTCGGCTGCTGCTGCGGGGTCACGGCTTCGGTCACCCCCACATCGTGCCAGGTGCGGCCGCGGCCGGCGTCGGCGACCGGCGTCAGCGGACCGCGGCGCGCCGGTAGGCCCAGGTGCCGACGGTCAGGGACAGCACCCCGACGGCCGCGCAGACGCCGAGGTCGAGGAGGACGGCCGTCCAGTCGGGGTGCGGGGCGAAGGTCTCCGCGAAGGCCTCGACCCCGTACGTGGACGGCAGCAGGTCCCGCGCCCACACGATGACGTCCGGCATCCGCTCGGCCGGGAGCACGCCCAGCAGCAGCGCCGCCGACATGCCGAGCTGCCCGGCCAGCGTGGCCAGCTCCTGGCGCGGCGCGAGCAGTCCCAGCGCGGCGCCGAGTCCGGCGAGCGCGGCCCCGGCCAGGGGGACGACGGCGGCGAGGATCCACAGGCCGCCCATCGGCAGGCCGAACAGCACGCAGCCGAAGACGGCCGTGACCAGCGTCCCGGGCAGGGTGAAGGAGGCGTAGGCGGCGGCCGCGCCGAGCACCACGGAGGCGGGCGGCACGGGCAGGGTGGCGTAGTGGTCGAGGCCGCCGCCGGCCCGCAGCTGGCCGAAGTACTGCGCGAGCAGGTTCAGCGCGACGAAGGCGACGACGAGGACGGAGGAGCCGGCGACGACGGCGCGGGCCTCGGAGCCGCCGCCCCCGTCGACGACGCCCCGCATCAGGATCATGATGCCGACGGACTGGAAGGTGGCGACGAACAGCAGCGGTATCCGTGCCACCCGGGCCCGGGACAGCTGGGCGCGGTAGACGGCGGCGAGGGCGGGGAACAGCCGCGCCTTCGGAGCCAGGACGCCGACGGGGACAGCAGCGGGGACAGCAGCGGTGGCAGCGGTGGTCACGACTTGACCAGACCCTTCATCCGGCCGCCCAGCGCGAGGTACACGTCCTCCAGGCTCGGCGTGGCCAACGTGAAATCGTCGAGGGCGGCGAAGGCCGGGCCGCCGGTGACGGCGGCGACGGCCGCGCGGGCCTCGTCCTGCGGCAGCCGCAGCACCCAGCGGCGGCCGGACTCGGCGGCCTTCGGGGCGAGCGCGGCGACCTCGGGCACGTCGAGCGGCGGGGCGGTGCGCCAGACCAGCTCCAGGCGGACCTCGTCGGAGACCTTGGCCTTGAGGCCGGCGGGGGTGTCGCAGGCGATGACCTTGCCCTGGTCGATGACGGCGACCCGGTCGAGGACGGTCTCGGCCTCGATGACGTTGTGGGTGACGAGCAGGACGGTGGCGCCCTGGGAGAGGCGGCGGCGGTCCACGGCCTCCCAGACGGCCCGCCGGGCCACCGGGTCCATGCCGGTGGTCGGCTCGTCGAGGACGAGGACGGGCCGCTCCCCCACCAGCGCGGCGGCGAAGCAGGCCAGCCGGCGCTGTCCGCCGGAGAGCTTCTTGAGGGGGCGCCCGGCGATCTCGGTGAGCCCGAGCTCCTCCAGTACGCCGTCCCGTGCGGCCCTCGCCTCGCGCGCGCCGAGCCCGCGCAGCCGGCCGGTGGTCTCGGCGGCCAGCGCGACGGTGAGCTCGTCGAGGGCGGTGGACTCCTGTCCGAGGTAGGCCAGGAGGCGGGAGGCCCGCTCGGGGTGGCGCACGAGGTCGTGGCCGAGGAGGGTGACGCTGCCCGCGTCGGGGCGCATCAGGCCGGTGAGCTGGCGGACCAGGGTGGACTTGCCGGCGCCGTTGGGGCCGAGCAGGCCGAAGACCTCGCCGCGCCGGACCTCCAGGGAGATCCCGTCGTTGGCGCGGGTCTCGGGCAGGGCGGGGGCCCCGCGCCGGCCGCGTACGGCGGGGTACGTCTTGACCAGGTCACGCACCGCGCAGACCACGTCCGAAGCGGCTCCGGCGGCCGCCGCCGTGGTCGTTCCTGCCTGTGCTGTGCCCGTGCTCACGAGGGAGCAGCCTACGCGGCTTCCGGCCCTACTCGGCCGCCGGGGTCATCGGGGCCGCGGGTACGGCGCCCGCCGGCCCGCCCACGTGCTCGGCCGCGGCACGCACGTCGATCTCCCTCCAGAACCCGGCACGGATGGCGTAGCGGTCGTGCTCGTCGATCTGGTCGTCCTTGTGTGCGAGGAGCCCGAACCGGGCGGCGTAGCGCAGCAGCTCCCCGTCGATGCGGTGGGGGACGCGGGGGTACATGGTGGCGAGTTTCTGCAGGTGGGCGACTTCCGGGAGGCGTTCCATCCAGCGGCGGGCGAAGACCTGGCCGACCTCGAAGGGGTCGCCGCCGACGGTGGTGATGTCCTCCTCGCGGTCGGCCCAGCGCTGCTCGGCGCTGGTGAGCTGGGCGAGGGTGGGCAGGGAGGCGGTCTCGGCGGGTTCGCCGAGCGGGCCGGGGCGGTCGATCCAGCCCTTGTCGGAGGACCAGCGCAGGGCGCTGCCGGCCGGGCTGGCGGCGGTGTGGGCGGCCGGCGCGGCGGCGGGGACCGGGGCGGGGGCGCGGAGCGCGGCGAGGTCCTTGGGGGTGGGGACGGGTTTGGCGCCTTCGGTGGCGGGTGCCGGTACGGGTGCTCCGTTCGGGCGGGGCTCGGGGGCGGCGGGGGCTCCGTTGCGGGCGGCCTCGGCGAGGGCCGCCTCGGGCAGGGGGGCGGAGAGGATCGCGGCGATCTCGGGGCGGGGGGCGGGCGGCGGGGGGCAGAGTCCGGCGAGGTCGCGGGCGCGGACGGCGCGGGTGATCCAGGCGCGGTCGAGCACGCGGCGTTCGTCGGCCTCGGCGACGAGGTCCTCGGACTGGTTGTAGTCCCCGTCGGCGGCCTGTACGGCCCAGAGGTGGACGGCGACGCCGTGTTCCTTGGCGGACATCAGGCCGGGCAGGAGGTCGCCGTCGCCGGTGACGAGGACCACGTCGGAGCAGGCCCGGTTGCGGGCGAGTTCGGTGAGTTCGGCGTGCATGGCGGCGTCGACGCCCTTCTGCGCCCAGCGGCCGTCGCTGCGGGTCAGGGCGCCGAGCCGGACGGTGACGCGGGACATGACGCGGAGCCTGCGGTGTTCGGGCTGGGGGACCCGGTCGGGGGCTCCGTCGAACCAGTAGATCCGCAGGAGGGGCTGCTGGGTGTCGGCTTCGGCGCGTTCGCGCAGGCCCTGGATGAGGGCGGAGTGGTCGACGGTGATGCGGGAGCGGGAGGGTTCCCCGGCGAGGAGGCTCGCGGCGGCCCCCAGCAGGTATCCGGCGTCCACCAGGACGACGCAGCGGTCCACGCGTTCCACCCTCTTCCGTGGGGGTCCTCGACAGGTTTTCCCCGAGTCTGCCCGACCGCAAGGGTGTTGACGGCCGGAACTCGATCATCGGCGTGGCGTATCTCTCACGGGGCCTCGAAAGCGACCCCTGCCGCGCGTGCCAATGATCCAAAATGCGGGGTTTGTGGGGGTGTGTGAGTGTGAAGGCGGCCCTGGCCCCTACACCCCCCACGGAGGCATTCCATGGCCAAGAACAAGAATCAGAAGCAGCCCGCCAAGCAGCAGCCCCGTTCGGGCGGCCAGGAACGCAGTTCGGCCGAGTCGTCGCCGGAAGAGCGCACCTCGCAGTCGCCGAGCCCGCTGGACATGGCGCACAAGAGCAAGCAGAAGCGCTTCGGCCACAACTGACGCCGCGCGCACGCGTACGGAAGGGCCCCGCCGGCAGCGTCGCCGGCGGGGCCCTTCCTGCGCGTGTGTGCGGGTACGCGGCCCCGTGCCGGCTATCCGGCCAGGCAGGAGGGGCCGAGCAGCACCTTGAGGTCGCCGAAGAGGGCGGGGTCGGGCTGGACCCGGTGCCGGTCCAGGCGGAGCACGGTGGTGGTGCGGGGGCCCTGGAGCTTGATCCGCACCTCGGTGTTGCCCTTGTGGTGGCGCAGGATCTCGCCCAGACGGGTCACCATCGGCGGGGTGACCTTGACGGTGGGGATGGTGAGGACGACGGGGGCGTTGGTGCCGGCGGAGGAGAGGTCGGGGACCATCATCTCCATGGCGACCAGGCGGGGGACGTCCTCGCGCTTGTCGAGGCGGCCCTTGACGAAGACGACGGTGTCCTCGACCAGCTGGGTGGAGACGAGCTGGTAGGTCGCGGGGAAGAACATGCACTCGATGGAGCCGGCCAGGTCCTCGACGGTGGCGATGGCCCAGGCGTTGCCCTGCTTGGTCATCTTGCGCTGGAGGCCGGAGATGATGCCGCCGATGGTGACGACGGCTCCGTCGGAGTGCTCACCGCCGGTGAGCTGGGAGATCCCGGCGTCCGTCTTGTCGGACAGGACGTGTTCCAGGCCGAAGAGCGGGTGGTCGGAGACGTAGAGGCCGAGCATCTCGCGCTCCTGGGCGAGCAGGTAGGACTTCTCCCACTCGACGTCGGAGAACTCGACGTCGAGGCCGAACCCGGGCTCGTCGCTGCCGTCCTCGTCACCCATTCCGCCGAACAGGTCGAACTGTCCCTCGGCTTCCTTGCGCTTGACCGCCACCACGTTGTCGATCATCGATTCGTGGTGGGCGACCAGGCCCTTGCGGGTGTGGCCCATCTCGTCGTAGGCGCCGGCCTTGATCAGCGACTCGATGGTGCGCTTGTTGCAGACGACGGCCTCGACCTTGTCGAGGAAGTCGGGGAAGGAGGAGTACTTCCCCTTCGACTTCCTGGTCTTGATGATCGAGTCGACGACGTTCTGTCCGACGTTGCGGACGGCGGTGAGGCCGAAGAGGATCACGTCGTCGCCCTGGGCGGCGAAGTTGGACTCGGACTCGTTGACGTTCGGCGGGAGCACCTTGATGCCCATGCGCCGGCACTCGTTCAGGTAGATCGCGGACTTGTCCTTGTCGTCCTTGACCGAGGTGAGCAGGCCGGCCATGTACTCGGCCGGGTAGTTCGCCTTGAGGTAGGCGGTCCAGTAGGAGACCAGGCCGTACGCGGCCGAGTGGGCCTTGTTGAAGGCGTAGCCGGCGAAGGGGACCAGGACGTCCCAGAGGGCCTTGATCGCCTGGTCGGTGAAGCCGTTCTTGCGGGCGCCCTCCTCGAAGATGACGAAGTTCTTCGCCAGCTCCTCGGGCTTCTTCTTGCCCATCACGCGGCGCAGGATGTCGGCCTCGCCGAGGGAGTACCCGGCGATGATCTGCGCGGCCTTCTGCACCTGCTCCTGGTAGACGATCAGGCCGTAGGTGACCGCGAGCACCTCTTCGAGGGGCTTCTCCAGCTCCGGGTGGATCGGGGTGATCTCCTGCTGCTTGTTCTTGCGCAGGGCGTAGTTCGTGTGCGAGTTCATGCCCATCGGGCCCGGCCGGTAGAGCGCGGACACGGCGGAGATGTCTTCGAAGTTGTCGGGCTTCATCAGGCGCAGCAGGGAGCGCATGGGTCCGCCGTCGAACTGGAACACGCCGAGGGTGTCACCGCGGCCGAGGAGTTCGAAGGTCTTCGCGTCGTCGAGCGGGAGGGCCAGGAGGTCGATGTCGATCCCCTTGTTGGCCTTCACCATCTTGACGGCGTCGTCCATGATCGTGAGGTTGCGCAGGCCGAGGAAGTCCATCTTCAGCAGGCCGAGCGATTCGCAGCTCGGGTAGTCCCACTGGGTGATGGTGACGCCGTCGGTGTGCCGCACCCAGACGGGTACGTGGTCGGTGATCGTCTCGCTGGACATGATCACGCCGGCGGCGTGCACGCCCATCTGGCGGACCAGGCCCTCGACGCCGCGGGCGGTGTCGATGACCTTCTTGACGTCGGGCTCGTTCTCGTACATCCCGCGGATCTCGCCGGCCTCGCTGTAGCGCGGGTGCGAGGGGTCGAGGATGCCGGAGAGCGGGATGCCCTTGCCGAGGACGTCGGCGGGCATGGCCTTGGTGAGCCGGTCGCCCATGGCGTAGGGGTAGCCGAGGACGCGCGCGGAGTCCTTGATCGCGTTCTTGGCCTTGATGGTGCCGTAGGTGCCGATCATGGCGACCTTGTCGGCGCCGTACTTCTCGGTCACGTACCTGATCACCTCGACGCGCCGGCGCTCGTCGAAGTCGATGTCGACGTCGGGCATGGAGACGCGCTCGGGGTTCAGGAAGCGCTCGAAGATCAGGCCGTGCGGGATGGGGTCGAGGTCGGTGATGCCCATGGCGTACGCGACGATCGAGCCGGCCGCGGAGCCACGGCCGGGGCCGACCGCGATGCCCTGGTTCTTGGCCCACATGATGAAGTCGGCGACCACGAGGAAGTAGCCGGGGAAGCCCATCGAGATGATCGTGTCCATCTCGTACTCGACCTGCTTCATGCGGTCGTCCGGGATCCCGCCGGGGAAGCGGCGGTGCATCCCCTTCATGGTCTCCTCGCGGAACCAGGTGACCTCGGTGTAGCCGTCCGGGATGTCGAACTTCGGCATCAGGTTCCGGAACTTGAACATGCCCTCGGTGTCGATCTGGTCCGCGACCAGCTTCGTGTTGGCGCAGCCCTCCTGCCAGGCGTCCGAGGAGTCGATCGCGTACATCTCGTCGGTCGACTTCAGGTAGTAGCCGGAGCCGTCGAAGCGGAAGCGGTCGGGGTCCGAGAGGTTCTTGCCGGTCTGGATGCAGAGCAGGGCGTCGTGGGCGCCGGCCTCGCTGGCGTAGGTGTAGTGCGAGTCGTTCGTGACCAGCGGCGGGATGCCGAGCTTCTTGCCGATCTCCAGGAGGCCGTCGCGGACCCGGCGCTCGATCTCGATGCCGTGGTCCATCAGCTCCAGGAAGTAGCGGTCCTTGCCGAAGATGTCCTGGTACTCGGAGGCCGACTTCAGGGCCTCGTCGAACTGGCCGAGGCGCAGTCGGGTCTGGAGCTCGCCGGAGGGGCAGCCGGTGGAGGCGATCAGGCCCTCCGACCACTTGCTGATGGTCTCCTTGTCCATGCGCGGCCACTTCGTGAGCCAGCCCTCGGCGTAGGCGTCGGAGGACAGCCGGAAGAGGTTGTGCAGACCGGTGGCGTTCGCCGCCCAGATCGTCTTGTGGGTGTAACCGCCGGAACCGGAGACGTCGTCCCGCTTCTGGTGGGGCTGGCCCCACTGGATGCGGCGCTTGTTGCGCCGGGACTCGGGGGCGACGTACGCCTCGATGCCGATGATCGGGGTGATCCCGGACTTCTGGGCGGTGTGGAAGAAGTCGTACGCCCCGTGGAGGTTGCCGTGGTCGGACATGGCGATGTGCGTCATGCCCATTTCATTGCAGGCAGCGAACATGTCCTTCAGCCGCGCGGCACCGTCCAGCAGCGAGTACTGGGTGTGGACGTGCAGGTGCGTGAACGGCGTCTTGGTCACGGTGGGGGCCTCCTGAGGAGAGAGGGGCGGCAGCTATGAATCCTACGTGCCGGGAGTGACAGGCCGCGGGCACTGACGGGTACGGTCGTGCGTTGCAGAACCGGGAAGACCGGTCCGGCGTCCAGTCGGTCAGAAGCCGTACCACCCCTTGCACCAGGAGGCATCCGCCATGGCGGTCACCGAGACCACCGACGAGCAGCGCGCCGAGCAGATACTCGATGTGTTCGACACCGCATTCGGCCGGCTGCTCGCCGCCGACCCCGCCGCCTTCCAGGTCAAGTTCCGGAAGATGGCCGCCTCCGCCTTCGCCTTCTACCGGGGCACGGCCTGCCTCTTCTACGCCGACCTGGAGCGCGACCGGCACGGCGGCCCCTACCTGGACGAGCGCACCGGCCGGGTGTGGATCCACGGCGATCTGCACGCGGAGAACTTCGGCACGTACATGGACGCCAACGGCCGGCTGGTGTTCAACGTGAACGACTTCGACGAGGCCTACGTGGGCCCCTTCACCTGGGACCTCAAGCGCTTCGCCGCCTCCGTCGCCCTGATCGGCTACACCAAGGCGCTCAGCGACGAGCAGATCAGCTCCCTGGTCCGGACCTACGCGGCGGCCTACCGGGAGCGGATCCACCAGCTGGCGACCGGCGCCAAGAACGAGGAAGTCCCCTCCTTCACCCTGGACACCGCCGACGGCGCCCTGCTGGGGGCCCTGCGGGCGGCCCGTGCGCGCACCCGCTTCGCGCTGCTGGACTCGATGACGGAGATCCGCGACCACGAGCGCCGCTTCACCTCGGGGGGCGGGGCGATCGAGCTGGACGCGGCCACCCGGTACAAGGTGCTGGCCGCCTTCGACGGGTACCTGGAGACCCTGCCGGAGGAGTCCCTGGTGCGCCCCGACTCCTACCGCGTCAAGGACGTGGTGGGCCGCCGGGGCGTGGGCATCGGCTCGGCGGGCCTGCCCTCGTACAACATCCTGCTGGAGGGGCACAGCGACGCCCTGGAGAACGACGTCGTGATCTACCTCAAGCAGGCGCAGACCCCGGCCGTGTCCCGGCACATCACCGACCGGGCGGTCCGGGAGTACTTCCAGCACGAGGGCCACCGCACGGTGATCTCGCAGCGCGCCCTGCAGGCGCACGCCGACCCGTGGCTCGGCTGGACCGAGCTGGACGGCGCCGGGCAGCTGGTCGCGGAGGTCTCCCCGTACGCGGTGGACCTGGACTGGTCGGACCTGGACGACCCGGAGGAGATCGCGGCGGTGGTCGCGGACCTGGGCCGGGCCACGGCCACCATGCACGCCTCGGCGGACGAGGCCGAGAGCGGGCAGTCCCTGGTGCCGTTCTCCACCGAGCGGGCCATCGACGCGGTGATCGCCGCCGACGAGGAGGGCTTCCCCGGGCTGCTGGTCGACTTCGCCCACGCCTACGGGGCCCGGGCCCGCGCCGACCACCAGATCTTCGTGGACCTGTTCCGCAACGGCCGGATCATGTCGTAATCCCTGGGGCGCGAGGTGCTCGGGGCACGGATTCACAGGAACCGGGGCACCTCTTCCACAGGAACTCATGACAGACTCGCGGCGATGGACATATCAGGGGTGAGGATCCGGGGGCTGCGGGCCGCGCTGTTCAGCGCGCTCGTCGTGCTGCTCTCGGCCGGGTCCCACGTGCTCATGTCCCGGGTCCCGCTGCCGCCCTCGATGATCGCCGGGGCCTTCGCCGGGGTCTTCACGGTCGCCTACGCGCTGGCCGGCCGGGAGCGGGGCTTCGGCCCGATCGCCGGGCTGCTGGTGCCGCTGGAGCTGGCGGCCGACACCGTCTTCACCGCCGGGCAGCACCTCTGCTACGGCCCCGCCGGCGGGCCGGTGGCCGGGCCGCTGCGCGCGCTGGGCCTGGACGAGCTGTGCGGCGGGACCCCGGTGGGCGGCCCGCTGACCGGGGTGGCCGGGCCCGCCGGGGATCCGGCGGCGCTGCTGGCCTCGCCCGGGCCGTGGACGCCCTGGCTGCTGCTCGGCGCGCACGTCACCGTCGGGCTGGCGGCCGCCGCGTGGCTGCGGCACGGCGAGCGGGCCCTGGTGCGGCTGCTGCGGGCGGTCGCCGCCTTCGCGTTCCGGCCGCTGCTGCTGGCCTCCGCCCCGGCCGGGGCCGTCCCCGGGCGGGCCGGGCGGGTGCTGCGGCCGGTGTTCCGCGGCGCGGTGGCCCGTACCCGCTTCCCGGTGCACTCCGTGGGCCGGCGGGGTCCTCCCGTACGCGCGGCGCTCGTGATCGCGAGCGCCTGAGCACGTACTGGGGGCACCTCCCAGCGGTAGCTGGGGGAAGTACCCCCCTCGTTCCTCCCCTTTCCACGGAGATCATCATGAGTGCACGCAACAGCCAGCAGAACAAGGCCGCCGCCCGCGAGCGGCTGCGCGTCGAGCGCGAGCAGCAGGCGAAGAAGGCCAAGGTCCGCCGCCAGCTGGTGGTGGCCGGCGCGGTCGTCGGCGTCCTCGCGCTGGCCGGCGGCGTCGGCTACGCCGTCGTCCAGGCCAACGAGCCCGGCTACTGGGACAAGGCCGCCAAGGCCGAGCTGGTCAAGCCGAAGAACACCACCGGCGAGGACGGCCTGACGGTGGTCATCGGCAAGCCCGAGGCGAAGAAGACCCTGGAGCTGTACGAGGACTCGCGCTGCCCGGCCTGCGCCTCCTTCGAGCAGTCGGCGGGCGAGCAGGTCAAGAAGGACGTGGAGGCGGGCAAGTACAAGCTCCGCTACTACGGCGCGACCTTCATCGACAACGGCGTCAAGGGCGAGGGCTCGAAGAACGCCCTGAGCGCGCTGGGCGCGGCCCTGAACGTGAGCCCCGAGGCCTTCCTGGAGTACAAGGGCGCGCTCTACTCGAAGGCGCTGCACCCGGAGGAGACGAACGACGCCTTCGCCAAGGACGACTACCTGCTGAAGGTCGCGGACACCGTCCCGGCGCTGAAGGACAACGCCGAGTTCAAGAAGGCGGTCCAGGACGGCACGTACGACCGGTGGGCGATGGACATGTCGGAGGCCTTCAACAAGTCCGGCGTGACGGGCACCCCGACGCTGAAGATGGACGGCAAGAAGATCGAGACCCCGGCGACGCCGGAGGCCTTCACCGCGGCGATCGACAAGGCGCTCGCGGGCTGATGACCTGACAGATCCGGACATGGCTCCGGAACCGTCGCACAACGGGCGGGCGAACTCTCCGAGTTCGCCCGCCCGTTGCCGTTCCGTATCTGTTCCCAGCCACATACCGATCAGTAATATGATCGGCCGTGACCAGTCATCTCACCCCTCCACACCCGCGCCGCCGTACGGTCGTCCTGGCCGCGGCCGCCACGGCCGCGCTCGCGCCGATCAGCACCCTCGGCGCCCAGGCGGCCCACGCGGCGGGGGCCGCGCCCGCCTTCCTCCACGGCGTCGCCTCCGGCGACCCGCTGCCCGACGGGGTCCTGCTCTGGACCCGCGTCACCCCGACCCCCGAAGCGGTGCCCGGCTCCGGCCTGGGTCCGGCCACCGCGGTGGGCTGGGAGGTGGCCGAGGACAAGGCCTTCTCCCGGATCGTCGCGAGCGGTTCGGTCACCGCGACGGCCGCCTCCGACCACACGGTCAAGGCGGACGTGCGCGGCCTGCGGCCGCAGACGCCGTACTGGTACCGCTTCACCGCCGGCGCCACCGTCTCCCCGGCCGGCCGCACCCTGACCGCCCCGGCGGCCGGCACGACCACGCCCGGCATCCGCTTCGGCGTGGTCTCCTGCGCCAACTGGGAGTCCGGCTACTTCTCCGCGTACCGGCACCTGGCCGCCCGCACCGACCTGCACGCGGTGCTGCACCTGGGCGACTACATCTACGAGTACCAGACCGGCGGTTACCCCGAGGCGAAGTACGTCGTACGCCAGCACGAGCCGAAGAACGAGATCGTCTCGCTCTCCGACTACCGGACGCGGCACGGCAAGTACAAGACGGACGGCGACCTCCAGGCCCTGCACGCGGCCCACCCGATCGTGGCGATCTGGGACGACCACGAGTTCGCCGACAACTCCTGGTCCGACGGCGCCGGGAACCACACCCCGGGCACCGAGGGCGACTGGGCGGCCCGCGCGGCCGCCGCCAAGCAGGCGTACTTCGAGTGGATGCCCGTACGCCCCTCCATCGCGGGTACCGTCTACCGGCGGCTCCAGTTCGGCACCCTCGCCGACCTGCACCTGCTGGACCTGCGCTCCTTCCGCTCCCAGCAGGCCAAGACCGGCAGCGGCTCGGTGGACGACCCGGAGCGCACCATCACCGGGCGGGCCCAGCTGGACTGGCTCAAGTCCGGGCTGGCGTCCTCGAACGCGACCTGGAAGCTGGTCGGCACCTCGGTGATGATCTCGCCGGTCGCCTTCGCCTCGCTGCCCGCGCACCTGCTGAAGCCCCTCGCGCACCTGCTGGGCCTGCCCGAGGGCGGAATCGCGATCAACACGGACCAGTGGGACGGCTACACGGACGACCGCAAGGAACTCCTGGGCCACTTGAAGGACCGGAACATCAAGAACACGGTGTTCCTGACCGGCGACATCCACATGGCGTGGGCGAACGACGTCCCCGTGAACATGGCGACGTACCCGGGTTCGGGCACGGCGGCCACCGAGTTCGTGGTGACCTCGGTGACCTCCGACAACATCGACGACATGCTGCACGTGGCGCCGCACACCCTCTCGGTCGTGGCCGAGGGCGCCATCAAGGCGGCGAACTGGCACGTGAAGTGGCTGGACATGGACTCGCACGGCTACGGCGTGCTGGACGTGACGGCCGAGCGCTCGCAGATGGACTACTACGTCGTCTCCGACAAGCGGCGGCAGGACGCGAGCTCCTCCTGGGCCCGCTCGTACCGCACGCTGAACGGCAGCCAGAAGGTGGAACGGGCCGACCGCCCGGTTAACTGACGTTCCGTCAAATCTATTGCGAAAGGGGGCTCCTGGTGCAGACCAGGAGCCCCATCCGGCACATCGGCAACAAATCTTTAACCTACGAGTACTTGCCATCTCGATGACATGCACACATAAACTTCCGGCCAGCGTGAGGAAATCCCTCACCCCCCACCACGCTTGCCGAGGAGCCACCGTGCGCGCTGCTGCCCGCATATCCCCCCTTCTCCGCCGCCGCCTCATGGGCACGGCCGTCCTGGCCTCCACCCTGGCGTTCGCCCCGCTGACCGCCCCCACCACGGTCGCCGCCGCCGCTTCCAAGACCGGCGCCGAGGCCTGCGCCGAGCAGGGCTCCGCCCCCGCCAACGCCCGTGTGGCCAAGCCCAAGGACAACCACGCGGCCGAGCCCAACGAGGTCAGCGAGTCCCAGGCCAAGGCCATGGACGCCGACCTGCAGAAGAAGCTCAAGGAAGTCCAGCTCTCCCCGCAGCAGGTCTTCGGCTCGGGCGCCGGCGCCTCGCTCGCCGCGGCCGCCACGAACATCCCGGTGTACGTCCACGTCATCCACTCCGGCACCACCGGAAAGCTGACCGCCACGGACATCAGCAACCAGATCGCCGTCCTCAACGCCGCCTACAGCGGCCAGGGCACCGGCAACGTCGACTCCGGCTTCCAGTTCACCCTGGCCGGCACCGACTACACGGACAACGCCGCCTGGTACAACGTCTCCGACGGCACCCAGGCCGAGAAGGACATGAAGAACGCCCTGCGCAAGGGCGACAAGAACGCGCTCAACATCTACACCGCCAACCTCGGCGGCGGCCTGCTCGGCTGGGCGACCTTCCCGAGCTCCTACGCCTCCGCGCCCAAGATGGACGGCGTCGTCCTGCTCAACACCTCGCTGCCCGGCGGCTCCGCCGCCAACTACAACGAGGGCGACACCGCCACCCACGAGGTCGGCCACTGGATGGGCCTGTACCACACCTTCCAGGGCGGCTGCTCCGGCAGCGGCGACTCCGTCTCCGACACCCCGGCCGAGAAGAGCGCGGCCTTCGAGTGCCCGACCGGCCGCGACTCCTGCGCCAGCAAGGCCGGCGTCGACCCGATCCACAACTTCATGGACTACACGTACGACTCCTGCATGTACCAGTTCACCGCGGGCCAGGTCTCGCGCATGAAGAGCATGTGGACCGCCTACCGCGGCTGACCCGCAGGCTCCACCGCACCCACGACGATGCCCCCCGGCGCCCTGCGCCGGGGGGCATCGCCCTGCGTCCCGCTCCCGCGTCCTACAGCGTGTCGAGGAACGCCAGCGCGACCTTCCAGGCCTCCTCCGCGGCCTCGGCGTCGTAGTCCTCCAGATCCGGGTCCGTGAACAGGTGCCCCGCGCCCGCGTAGCCGTGCACCTCCACGTCCGCCCCGGCCCGCCGCATCCGCAGGTACCAGGCGGTCAGCCAGTCGTGCGTCTCGTACGGGTCGGGGTCCGCGATGTGCAGCTGCACCGGCAGCTCGTCGGCCGAGGCGTCCTCGTCCAGGTCCGCCGTGCCGTGCAGGAGCAGCAGGCCGCGCGCCTTGTCGTCGGCCAGCGCCAGGTGCTGCGCGACCGAGCCGCCGAAGGAGAAGCCCGCGTAGACCAGGCCCCGGTCGGAGAAGGGCGCCGATGCCAGCACCGCCCGCTTGAGCAGCTCGTCGCGGCCCACCTCCTCCTGGTACGCCGCGCCCTCCTCGAACGTGGCGAACGTACGGCCCTCGAAGAGGTCCGGCACCTGGACCTCGTGCCCGGCCGCGCGCAGCCGGTCGGCCGCCGCGTGGACCGCGGGCCGCAGCCCGTACGTCGAGTGGAAGAGCATGATGTTCATGCCCTCCATCGTGCCATTCCCGTGAAAGCAGGAGTCCCGGGGCGCCCCGTGGATACGTTCTCCGGCATGGAGATGCAGAACGTCCTGCGGCCCGCCCTCGTCGTCGGCGCCGCCCTGGTCCTCACCCTGGTCGCCGGCTGGGTGCTCGACCTGCTGCTGCGCAAGGCCGACGCCCGGCACACCGAAACCCCGCTGTGGGGCCTGCTGCGCCGCTGCGGCCTGCCCTTCCGGCTCGTCCTCGGCACCGCGGCGCTCCAGGCCGCGTACCGCCCGGCGGGCATCCTCCCCTCCCACGCGGCCGGCGTCGGCCACGCCCTGACCCTGGTCCAGATCGCCTCGACCGCCTGGCTGCTCGTCGCCGTCGCGGCGGCGGTCGTCGAAGCCACGTACGCCCGCTACGCCGCCGCCTCCCCCGACGACGCCCGGGTCCGCCGGGTCCGCACCCAGGTCACCCTGATCCAGCGGGTGCTCACCGCCGTGGCCGTGGTGGTCGCCGCCGCCGCGATGCTGCTGACCTTCCCGGCGATGCGCACGGTCGGCGCCTCGGTGCTGGCCTCCGCCGGGGTGCTCGGCATCGTCGCGGGCATCGCCGCGCAGGCCTCCCTCGGCAACCTCTTCGCCGGGCTGCAGATCGCCTTCGGGGACACCGTGCGCATCGGGGACACGGTGGTCGTGGACAAGGAGTGGGGCAAGGTCGAGGAGATCACCCTGACCTTCCTGGTGGTGCGCACCTGGGACGAGCGCCGGATCACGATGCCGGTCTCGTACTTCACCGGCAAGCCGTACGAGAACTGGTCGCGCGGCGGCGCCCAGATGACCGGCACGGTCTTCTGGCACCTGGACCACTCGGCGCCGGTCCCCCTCATGCGGGACAAGCTCGCCGAGATCCTCAAGGACATCCCCGAATGGGACGGCCGCACCGGCAGCCTGGCCGTGACCGACACCACCCCGAACACCATCGTGGTCCGCGCGGTGGTCACGGCGAAGGACGGCGACGACGTGTGGACCCTGCGCTGTGCGGTCCGCGAGCGGCTGATCGCCTGGCTGGCCGCCGAGCACCCGTACGCCCTCCCCCGCGTCACCACGGCGGATGCAGCGCCGCGCGACACCCCTTAACCAAGCAGGGTGGCCGCCGACTCCTCCGCGAGGTCCTCGGCGTGCGGGGGCAGCGGGAGGCCGGCCCGCAGGGGGCGGCGGACCACAGCGAGCGGCAGGTCCACCAGGGCCAGGACGATCCGGTCCCCGCCCCGGGGCCCGGTCTCGCCGAGGGCTGCGCCGAGTTCGCCGAGGCGGGCGAAGACCCGGCCGTTGCCCCGGTCGGCGCGCTCGCGGTGCTCGTCGGACCAGCCGGAGCGGCCGAACTCCTCGGCGCCGTACAGGAGCAGCGCCGCCTCCGCGGGGTGGGCCCTGCTCCAGGCCACGACGTGCCGGGCGCCGGCCCGGGCGGCCCGCCGGGGGTCGGGGTCCGCGTCGAGCACGGCGAGGTAGCCCTCCTGGAAACCCTCGACGGTGCGCAGCCACACCTCGGCGAGCAGCGCGGGGCGCCCGGGGAAGCGGTGGTACACGGATCCGCTGGGCGCGCCGGCGGCCTGGGCGACGGCGGACATGGTGACGGCCGTCGGTCCGCCCTCGGCGGCGAGGCGGACGGCGGCGTCGAGGAGTTCACCGGTGTCGAATCGGGGTGGTCTCGGCATGAATCGGAGAGTACTCTCCATATCAATTAGAGGCTGATCTCCAATTGAAGGAGCGGGGAACACCCATGCCCGTCCACAACGTGCACGAACGCCTGCTGCCGATGGGGGCCGCCGAGGCCGGCGCCCTCCTCGACTCCCTGTCCGCCGGACCCGACGACCGGCTCTGGCCGCACCGCACCTGGACCCCGATGAAGTTCGACGGCCCGCTCGCGGCGGGCGCGAAGGGCGGCCACGGCATGGTCCGCTACACCATCGCCGCGTACGTCCCCGGCACCTGGATCCGCTTCGCCTTCACCGGCCCGCGCGGCTTCCACGGCTTCCACGAGTACGCCGTCCTCCCCGTCGACGGCGAACGCACGGTGCTCCGGCACACCCTCTCGATGCGGATCACCGGCCTCGCCCGGCTGAGCTGGCCCCTGGCCTACCGCTGGCTGCACGACGCCCTGCTGGAGGACAGCCTCGACCGCGCCGAGCACCACCCGGCCCGCCCCGCCCGCTGGTCCCCGTACGTCCGGCTCCTCATGGCGATGGCCCCCGAGGGGGCCTGACGGGCCCCGCCCGGCGTACGGCTACGGGCTGCGCAGGCTCCTCACGCCCCCTCCCCCGACGCACCCCTCGCACGGCTCGGCCGTGGCCGGCCTCCCCGGCTTCGCGGTGCTGCGGCGGACTCCGCCCGCCGGCCGACCGCCCCCGGCCCCGCCCTACGGGCTGCGCAGGCTCCGCACGTCCAGATGCCGCAGCACCCGGTCGACGATCTCCGGGTCGGCGCCCGGTTCGCTGCGCGCCGCGAGGACCTCGTGCCGGGCGGCGGACATCATCTCCCGCTGGATGCGCTGCACGTCACGGATCCGCTCCACCCGCTTCGCGTACGCCTCCCGCCGCTCCTCGTCGACGAGGTCCGGGCTGATCCTGGCCCCGACGTCGTACGCGCGCCGGTACAGGGTCTCCACCAGGTCCTCGGGGAGGTCCTCGACCTCCTCGATCTCCTTGAGCCGCCGCTTCGCCGCCTTCGCCGCACGCAGCGCCAGCCGCCGCTCGGTCTCCCGCTCCACGTCCGCGTCCGCCTCCACCCCCAGTCGGCGCACCAGCCACGGCAGGGTCAGCCCCTGGAGCACCAGCGTGGTCATGATCACCGCGAAGGCGATGAAGACGATCTCGTCCCGCGCCGGGAAGGGCTCCCCGGCGTCCGTACGGAAGGGCAGTGCCAGCGCCAGCGCCACCGACGCCACCCCGCGCATCCCCGCCCACCACATCACGAGGCTCTCCCGCCAGCTCAGCGGGATCTCCTCGTCGTAGTCGCGGCGCCGGTGCAGCTTCTTCGCCAGCCAGGCCGCCGGCAGCAGCCAGACCAGCCGGACGCCGACCACCACCGCGACCACCGCCGCCGCCCAGCCGGCCATGGCCCACTCGCGGCCCCCGGCCACCCCGAAGACGTTGTGCAGCTCCAGCCCGATCAGCCCGAACGCCACCCCGGTGACCAGCGTGTCGACGATCTCCCAGAAGGTGTGCCCGGCGAGCCGCCCCAGCACGTCGTCGGCGTCACCGGCGTACTCGGCGAGGAACAGGGCCGTCGTCAGCACGGCCAGCACCCCCGAGCCCCGGAGCTCCTCCGCCACCACGTACGCCACGAACGGCACCAGCAGCGTCAGCCCGATCTGGAGCGTGGCGTCGCCGAGCCGGCCCATCAGCCGGTTCGCGGCCCAGCCGAGCGCCAGCCCGACGGCCACCGCCACCACGGCGGACAGCACGAACTCCCCGAGCGCGTCGGGCCAGGAGAAGCTGCCGCTCACGGCGGCGGCGACGGCCACGTGGTAGAGCACGATGGCGGTGACATCGTTGAACAGGCCCTCGCCCTCCAGGATCGACACCAGCCGGCGCGGCAGCCCGAGCGCCCCGGCCACGGCGGTGGCGGCGACGGGGTCGGGCGGGGCGACGAGCGCCCCGAGGGCGACGGCGGCGGCCAGCGGCAGCCCGGGCACGACGGCGTGCGCGACCGCGGCCACGGCGGCGGTGGTCACGAACACCAGGGCCACGGCCAGCAGCAGGATCGGCCGCACGTTGGCGGCGAACTGCCGCCAGGAGGTGCGCTGCGCGGAGGCGTACAGCAGCGGCGGCAGCACCAGCGGCAGGATGAACTCGGGCGGAACGTCCACGCTGGGCACGGCCGGCACCAGCGCCAGGACCACCCCCGCGAGGGTCATCAGCACGGGCGCGGGCAGCCCGAGCCGGTCCCCGAGCGGTACGGTCACCACGGCGCCGAGCAGCAGCACGAAGAGCAGAGCGAGCTGGTCCACGCCATTACCCTGTCAGGAGCCCGGCCCGCACCCCCGGAGGGGCGCGCGGGTCCGCTGCGCGGAGCCACTCCCCTACCCGCCCTTCGCCCGTTCCCCGGGCTGCGCCCGGACCCCCTGGGGGCTCCGCCCCCAAACCCCCGCGCCTCAAACGCCGGCGGGGCTATCTATAGCCCCGT
>NZ_JBWKEZ010000070.1:0-38336 GCF_056434525.1 Streptomyces sp. NPDC044002 | reverse complement strand
GTCTCTTTTTCTCTCAGGGAGTGTGTTGTGGTCGTGGTGTGGAAGAGCGGAGAGGGAAGGGAAGGCGGGGGGAGGGGACACGAGGGGGAACCCCCCCCCCCCCGGGATCCGGGGCGGGCGGCCTCTCTCGTCGTTCCTCACGGCCGTACGCCGCCCCGCTCGCGCGGCGCGGCCCACCGGCTACGGGCTACGGGCTACGGGCTACGGGCTACGGGCTACGGGCTACGGAGCCTGCGGCCCCTGCTTGAACTCCAGCGCCGCGGCCATCGCGCCGAGCCCCTCGAAGCCGGCCGTGCCCGTCACCACGGTCACGTAGCCCTGCTCCTGCCGGACGAGCGCGTCGTACTTCTCGCCGTCCCAGCGCTCCCACGCCCGGTCGCCGACCTGCTGGGTCTGGCCGGTGGCCTTCGCCTGCTGCGTGAGCTTGGCCACGTTCTTGGCGGAGGCGTCGGTGGACTGCTCCACCGCCACGTACTGCTTGTCCGGGTCCTGGAAGCCCAGGTGCCAGGCGTTCGCGTTCTTGCGTTCGAAGGTCACCGAGGTCGCCCGCCACTGCTCCGGAAGGCCCACCGGGGCCGCCACGGGGTACGGCGCGGCACGCCGGGCCGTGATGGTCTCCACGCGGTAGTCCACCGTGCGCGTCGGGTCGGCGTCCTCGTCATGGGGGATGAATATGTAGATGCCCGCCACGACCACGCCGATCACCGCCAGCGACCGGACCATGTCCCAGACCGTCTGCTTGCCTTTCATACCTGCCACCGCACCATCGTCCCGCATCGCCGCGGGCGATCAGCGGCCGGGGTGTCCGCTCAGCCATACGTCATGACCGATATGCCGCTCATACGTGACCCGGTCTGCTCAATATGTCGATGAACCGATAGAGTTCCAGCACCCTCACATCCCGGCCGTCGTCGTACAGAAAGGTGCGCTCCGATGACCGAGCACAACCTGCCGCCCCAGCTCGAAGTCGCTCCCGACTCGCCTGACCGCAACCTCGCCCTGGAACTCGTACGGGTCACCGAGGCCGCGGCCCTCGCCGCGGGCCGGTGGGTCGGCCGCGGGGACAAGCTCGGCGCCGACGGCGCCGCGGTCAACGCCATGCGCACCCTGATCTCCACCGTCTCGATGAACGGCGTCGTCGTCATCGGCGAGGGCGAGAAGGACGAAGCCCCGATGCTCTTCAACGGCGAGCGCGTCGGCGACGGCACCGGTGCCGAGGTCGACATCGCCGTCGACCCGATCGACGGCACCACGCTCAACGCCAAGGGCATGCCCAACGCCATCGCCGTCCTGGCCGCCGCCGACCGCGGCACCATGTTCGACCCGTCCGCGGTCTTCTACATGGACAAGCTGGTCACCGGCCCCGAGGCCGCCGACTTCGTCGACATCAACGCCCCCGTCTCGGTGAACATCCGCCGCGTCGCCAAGGCCAAGAGCATCGCCCCCGAGGACGTCACGGTCGTCATCCTGGACCGTCCCCGCCACGAGGGCATCGTCAAGGAGATCCGCGAGACCGGCGCCCGGATCAAGTTCATCTCCGACGGCGACGTCGCCGGCTCGGTCATGGCCGTCCGCGAGGGCACCGGCGTCGACCTGCTGATGGGCATCGGCGGCACCCCCGAGGGCATCATCTCGGCCTGCGCCATAAAGTGCCTCGGCGGCACCATCCAGGGCAAGCTGTGGCCCAAGGACGAGGCCGAGCGCCAGAAGGCCATCGACGCGGGCCACGACCTGGACCGGGTCCTGACCACGAACGACCTGGTGTCCGGCGAGAACGTCTTCTTCGTCGCCACCGGCATCACGGACGGCGAGCTGCTGCGCGGCGTCCACTACCGCTCGGAGACCGCGACCACGTCCTCGCTGGTCATGCGCTCGAAGTCGGGCACGATCCGGCAGATCGACTCCACGCACCGCCTGTCGAAGCTGCGCGCCTACAGCGACGTCGACTTCGACCGCGCCCGGTAGGAGCGGTCCGGCCGGCAACGGCACGACGAAGGGGCGGCCCCTGTGCGGGGGGCCGCCCCTTCGGTGTTCCGGTACGTCCACGGCCGGTGCGTCCACGGCCCGCGCCGGTCAGCCCGCCGCGGCGACCGGTCCGGGCGCGGCCGCGCCGGGGAGCAGCTCGGCGGCCCGGCGCCGCCTGCGCCCCAGCACCACCCGGCGCTCGGCGGCGGTGAGCCCGCCCCAGACCCCGTACGGCTCCGGCTGGAGCAGGGCGTGCTCGCGGCAGGCGACCATCACCGGACAGCGGGCGCAGACCCTTTTGGCGGCCTCCTCGCGGGCCAGCCGGGCCGCGGTCGGCTCCTTGGACGGCGCGAAGAACAGCCCCGCCTCATCCCTGCGGCAGACGGCCTCGGCGTGCCATGGGCCGTCCTCTTCCCTGGCCGGAACCCGCGGCTTCGGCACGGCTGCCGGGCGCGTCGGAAGGCTCTGGACGGCGGCTGCCTGCAGGGACTGATGCGGCGGATGCGGCACGGTCTACTCCTGACGACGTATACGCGAGCGAGAGACGATGCACCAGTCCCTACCCGCTGCGCGTGCCGCTATGCACCGTGTGCCACCGGGGCGACCTGGTTCGTCCGAAACCGGCCGCCGGGCGGTCGGGTTCAGTCCGGTTGCCTGCGCAGCTTCGCGGCCAGGTCGACGAGGCGGGATCCGCGCTTGGGACGGGCCTCGATGTTGCCGAGCAGGGCGAAGCCGCGGACGATCACGACGGGGGCCTGCGGGTCGGCGGCGACGCCCTCGCCGCGCACTTCGAAGTTGCCGAGGACGCCGCTGCCGTAGCCGCGCAGGGTGACGTTCTCGGGGACCAGGACCTCGACGTTGCCGAGGACGCTGGTCACGGTGATCTCGGTGACCTGCTGCTCGAAGACGGCCTCGGTGAGGTCGATGGTGATGTCGCCCATGACCGATACCGCACGCGTGCGGGCGCCGGGGCGCCAGCGGCCCTTGCGGGCGGAGCTGCTGCACACCGCGACGACCGTCTCGACGGGCCCGCCGGCGGCCGCGGCCGTGGTTGCGGGGGCCGCGGCGGGAGCGGCCGGGCGGTGGCCGCCCGTGTCCGCGGGGAGGTCGCGCACCAGCAGGTCCAGCTCCCCGACCGTCTTGACCGCGTACAGGGTGTCCAGGCGCTCGGAGTGCTCCTCGGAGGTCAGCCGGCCCTCCGCGAGGGCGTCGGAGAGGATCTGCGCGATCCGGTCCCGGTCGGCGTCGGAGGCGCGCAGCCCGGAGGGTCCGGCGGCCACGCCGCCGGGCGCGGGGTCAGGGGCGGCGGTGTGCTTTTCCATGTCCACGCCGCCCAGCATAGCGAGACACGATAGATCGCGATACTGCTGGGTGAGCCTTACCTCACAGACACAGCCGGCGCGAGAGGTCCTACGCTTGATGTCCGCGCTGCCAATTGGTCGCCAGCGCTGTCTGCCGAGTGAGGAATGGCTACCCAAATGCCGGAGTTCGCGTACACCGACCTGCTGCCCCTGGGCGAGGACACCACCCCCTACCGGCTGGTGACCTCGGAGGGCGTCTCGACGTTCGAGGCCGACGGCCGTACGTTCCTCAAGGTCGAGCCCGAGGCGCTGCGCAAGCTCGCCGCGGAGGCCATCCACGACATCCAGCACTTCCTGCGCCCCGCGCACCTCGCGCAGCTCCGCCGGATCATCGACGACCCGGAGGCCAGCTCGAACGACAAGTTCGTCGCGCTCGACCTCCTGAAGAACGCGAACATCGCGGCGGCCGGCGTCCTGCCCATGTGCCAGGACACGGGCACGGCGATCGTCATGGGCAAGCGCGGCCAGAACGTCCTCACCCAGGGCGGCGACGAGGAAGCCCTCTCGCGCGGCATCTACGACGCCTACACCAAGCTGAACCTGCGCTACTCGCAGATGGCCCCGCTGACCATGTGGGAGGAGAAGAACACCGGCTCGAACCTGCCCGCGCAGATCGAGCTGTACGCGACCGACGGCGGCGCGTACAAGTTCCTCTTCATGGCCAAGGGCGGCGGCTCCGCCAACAAGTCCTTCCTCTACCAGGAGACGAAGGCGGTCCTCAACGAGGCCTCCATGATGAAGTTCCTGGAGGAGAAGATCCGCTCGCTCGGCACGGCGGCCTGCCCGCCGTACCACCTGGCGATCGTGGTCGGCGGCACCTCCGCCGAGCACGCGCTCAAGACCGCGAAGTACGCCTCCGCGCACTACCTGGACGAGCTGCCGCGCGAGGGCTCGGCCCTGGGCCACGGCTTCCGCGACGAGGCCCTGGAGCAGCAGGTCTTCGAGCTGACCCAGAAGATCGGCATCGGCGCCCAGTTCGGCGGCAAGTACTTCTGCCACGACGTCCGCGTCGTCCGCCTTCCCCGCCACGGCGCGTCCCTGCCGGTCGCCATCGCCGTGTCCTGCTCCGCGGACCGCCAGGCGGTCGCGAAGATCACCGCCGAGGGCGTCTTCCTGGAGCAGCTGGAGACGGACCCGGCGCGCTTCCTGCCCGACACCACGGACTCCCACCTGGACGAGTCCTCGGACGTGGTCTCCATCGACCTGAACCGGCCGATGGACGAGATCCTGGCGACCCTGACCAAGCACCCGGTCAAGACCCGCCTGTCCCTCACCGGACCCCTGGTCGTGGCCCGCGACATCGCGCACGCCAAGATCAAGGAGCGGCTGGACGCGGGCGAGGGCATGCCGCAGTACCTCAAGGACCACCCGGTGTACTACGCCGGCCCCGCGAAGACCCCCGAGGGCTACGCCTCCGGCTCCTTCGGCCCGACCACGGCCGGCCGCATGGACAGCTACGTCGAGCAGTTCCAGGCGGCGGGCGGCTCCAAGGTCATGCTGGCCAAGGGCAACCGCTCGCAGCAGGTGACGGACGCGTGCGGCGCGCACGGCGGCTTCTACCTCGGCTCGATCGGCGGCCCGGCGGCGCGCCTGGCGCAGGACTGCATCAAGAAGGTCGAGGTCCTGGAGTACGAGGAGCTCGGCATGGAGGCGGTCTGGAAGATCGAGGTCGAGGACTTCCCGGCCTTCATCGTCGTCGACGACAAGGGCAACGACTTCTTCCAGAACCCGGCGCCCGAGCCGACGTTCACCCACATCCCGGTGCGCGGCCCGGGTCTGTAGCCCGTGGCGCACGGCTGAGGGCCCCTCCCCCGTTCGGGGGAGGGGCCCTCGCCCGTCTCCGCCCTTCGGCAGATGGCAGGGGCACCTGCTCCCGGCGAGGCTGTTCCCGTAACCCGAACGGCCTACCCGAAAAGGGAGTTCACCATGAAGCCCCGTACCCGCGCCCTCGCCCTCGCCGGAACCGCCGCCCTGCTCGCGGCCGTGGCCCTGGCGTCCCCGGCCCCGGCGGCACCGGTCGCGCCGAAGACCGCCTCGGTGCACGGGGGCGGCGCGATCTTCTTCCCGTACTCCCCCAAGGACGACATCCGCTTCACGGTCGACGCCGAGTCGGTCCCGTGGACCAAGCCGTACCCGAACATCCCGGGCCTGGAGAAGGGCCTGCCGACGGACGCGCGGGGCCGGGTGACGATCTCCCACCTGTTCAAGGAGACCGGCTTCACCGGCACCGCCGAGGCGGAGGTCGACTGCCTGGTCACGGGTGGGAAGACCGCCACCCTGACGGCCATCGTCAAGAGCTCGAACATGGGCTGGGACGGCAAGCGGATCGGCATCAGCATCCAGGACGGCCAGCGCGGCGAGCCGGACCGCGTCGGCTTCTCCTGGGGCGTCGCCAACGTCGACGTGAAGCCGGACGGCACGGTGACGCAGGGCTCGGTGGGCACCTGCATGGCCCCCGCGCCGTTCACGGAGGTCACGAAGAACGGCTTCAAGGTCACCCCGGCCCCGCTGGCCCCGATCCCGGCGCCGTAACGGGCGGGACCCTCAGAGGTGCCCCCTGAAGGGGCTGGAGTCCGCCCGCCCGGGCTCCGCGGCCGCGGCCCGCTCCGCCAGAAGACCGGCCTCGACGGGGGTGGCCTCGATGCCGTGCTCCCGCGCCTCCCGCAGCTCCGGGAGCGTCAGGCCGTACAGCGCGCGTACGGCCTTCAGCGGCAGGCCGTCCGGGCCGCCCACGGCCAGGCGGACCGTGCCCTCCTCGGCGACGATCCGCTCGCGGACCCAGGGCGGTGGCGGGCCCCAGCCGCCGCCGCACGCCTGAGTGCCGGATTCGGCGCAGTGCTGGGATTCCTCCCAGCGCAGCCGGCCGTCCACCACGCGCTGCCACGCCTCGAAACGGCAGCTCGGGCACGGTCCACAGTGCATGTACCCGTCCATCTGCTGTTCAGCCATGCGGGCAGCATGCGGTGCCGGGGCGTCGACCGCATCCGGATAACGTCTGGGACATGACGCAGCTGCCCCTCCCCTCCCCCCGCGCCATTCACGTGGTCGCCCACCGCGGGGCCTCCCACGAGCACCCCGAGCACACCATGGCCGCCTACCGGCAGGCCATCGCCGACGGGGCCGACGCGCTCGAGTGCGACGTACGGCTCACCGCCGACCGGAAGCTGGTGTGCGTGCACGACCGGCGGGTGGAGCGGACCTCCGACGGGCGGGGGGTGGTCTCCGAGATGACGTACGCGCAGCTCGCCGCGCTCGACTTCGGGCGGTGGAAGGGAGAGGAGCACACCGGGGCCCGGGTGCTGCTCTTCGAGGACCTGCTGCGGGAGGCCCTCGCCGCGGACCGGCCCGTCGGGCTGGCCGTGGAGACCAAGCACCCCACCCGGGCCGGCGGGCGGCTGGAGACCGAGCTCGTCCGGGTGCTGAAGGAGTACGGGCTGGCCGACGGCGCGGACGGCCGCGTCGAGGTGATGAGCTTCTCCCGGAGCGCGCTGACCCGGCTGCACCGGCTGGCGCCGGGGCTGCCGACCGTGTACCTGATCGAGCGGGCCGTGCGGCCGCCGCGGCCGCCGTTCACGGGGCACGCGGGTCCCGGGATCGACCTGGTGCGCAGGGATCCGGGGCTGGTGGGGCGGCTGCGGGCGAAGGGGCTGCGGGTGCGGGTGTGGACCGTGGACGAGCCCGAGGACGTGGAGCTGTGCGTGCGGCTCGGGGTGGAGACGATCATCACCAACCGGCCCCGGCAGGTGCGGGAGCAGCTGGAGGGCCTCCTCGCAACCCGCTGACGTGGGAACACCCGGCCGGGAGGGTCCGGCCGGGTGTGGGGGGTGCGTGGCGGTACGGGGATCGGGGCTACGCGAAGCGCTGGTTCGCGGAGCCGTTGCAGGGCTGGAGGCGCAGCTGCTCGTGGGCGGCGGCGACGGTGAGGCACATGCCGGGGGCGGCTGCGGGGCGCAGGGTGGCGCCGTCGCGGACGAACTGCTGGTTGGCGCCGCCGTGGCAGTTGTAGAGGATCATCCCGGTGCCGGCGCCGTAGTTGGCGCCCGGGGCGTCGAGGCAGCGGTCGTGGGTGAGCTCGACGTGGAGGGACTTCTTCGCGGAGTCGTACCACCAGCCCTGGTTGCGGCCGCCGTGGCAGTCCCAGCCGACCACCTTGGTCTCGTTGGCGCTGGAGCCGCCGAAGGAGTCGAGGCAGTTGCCGGTGGCCTCGTTCCTGACCGGCTTGTAGAGGGAGTCCCAGGCGCCGGCCTGGAGGACGGGGGTGCCGGTGCTCGCCGGGTCGGCGCAGGAGGCCTCGCGCAGGCCGGAGTCGTAGAGCTGGGTGAGGCAGGACGCGAAGGCGCCGTGGCCGCGGTAGTTGGGGTGGAAGGACTGTCGGGCGGTGTTCTCGTCCCAGGGGAAGTGGTCCCCGAGGTCGAGGTAGAGGCCGCGGGCCCAGGTGTCCTCCATGCAGACCTCGTGGCCGTGGAAGAGCCGCGAGTTGTCGAGGTAGACCGCGCCCGAGGCGAGGGCGGCGGCGCGCATGCCCTTCTCGAAGGTGGGCACGGCGTAGTTGCGGCCCCAGGCGGCGTCGGAGTCGTAGCCGGCGCAGCCGCCGGGGAGCTTGCCGGGGAAGTTCGGGTTGTCGTTGAAGTCGGGGCCGATGGGGCTCGGGTATCCCATGACGACGAGCTTGTAGTCGGTGTCGGCGTAGCCGGCGTCGCGCATGACGGTCTTGAGGTCGGCGACGGTGGCCTCGACCTTGGGCTTGAGGCCGTCGACGCGGCCCTGCCAGCCGGGGCCGTACTTGGGTTCGCAGGTGCCCTGGCTGAGCACCCAGCGGGTGACGCAGTCGGTCATGACGGGGCCGAACTGGAGGTCGTCGTTGGCTCCTGCGACCAGCAGCACCATCTTGATCCTCGTGTTGCGGGCCTTGATGGCGAGGCTGTCGCTCTGCACGAGTTCGTCGGCGTACTGCTTGCTGCCGCCGATGCGGATGTTGCCCGTGTAGCCGCCGGAGCAGGCGACGTTGAAGGTGAGGTCGGCGGGGATGCCGGTGCGGTGGATGGCCGCGTCGGGCGAGCGGTGGCACTGGTTGGACGAGGTGTTGGTGGCGGGGTCGTAGTTGCCGACGCCCTCGCCGGAGATCTCGCTGTCGCCGAGCGAGATGAGGCCGGTCTTGCGTTCGGCGAGCGGGCGGACGGCCGGGTCCCCGTAGATCTTGACGGCCTCGGCGGCGCGTACGGCCTCCAGTTCCGGCGGCAGGGGTGCGATCGAGCCGGATGCGGCGGGTGCGGCCTGGGCCATGGGGGTGATGGCGGTGACGCCCCCGAGGGCGGCCGCGAACGCCGCGAGGGCGGCGAAGGTACATCTGAGCGTGGGTTTCGTGCGGGCACGTGCCATGAACGCCTCCCCGGTATTGGTGTTACCCCCGGTATTTACTGGCCGGTAGGGGAGATGGGAACAGTTCGAACAAGACAATTGCTCAAGTTTCTGAGGAGGCTACAAAGATGACTGACGATCAGCAGCCGCAGGAGTTCCGGACCGAGCACGACTCCATGGGCGAGGTGCGCGTCCCCGCGCACGCCAAGTGGCGCGCCCAGACCCAGCGCGCGGTGGAGAACTTCCCGCTCTCCGGGCAGCGCATCGAGCGCGCCCACATCGAGGCCCTCGCCCGGATCAAGGCCGCCGCCGCCCTGGTCAACGCCGAGCTGGGGGTGGTGGACGAGGACGTCGCGCAGGCGATCCGGTCGGCCGCCGCCGAGGTCGCCGAGGGGCGCTGGGACGAGCACTTCCCCGTCGACGTGTTCCAGACCGGGTCCGGGACCTCGTCCAACATGAACACCAACGAGGTGATCGCGACCCTGGCCACCGAGCGGCTCGGGCGCGAGGTCCACCCCAACGACCACGTCAACGCCTCGCAGAGCTCCAACGACGTCTTCCCCTCGTCGATCCACATCGCCGCCACCGCCGCCGTCTCCCGCGAGCTGATCCCCGCCCTGGAGCACCTCGCCGCCGCCCTGGAGCGCAAGGCGGCCGAGTTCGCCGAGGTGGTCAAGGCCGGGCGCACGCACCTGATGGACGCCACCCCGGTCACCCTGGGCCAGGAGTTCGGCGGGTACGCCGCCCAGGTCCGCTACGGCGTCGACCGGCTGCGGGCCGCCCTGCCGAGGCTGGCCGAACTGCCGCTGGGCGGCACGGCGGTGGGCACCGGCATCAACACCCCGGCCGGCTTCTCGGCGGCCGTGATCGCCGAGGTGGCGGACGCGACGGGGCTGCCGCTGACCGAGGCGCGCGACCACTTCGAGGCCCAGGGGGCGCGGGACGCGCTGGTGGAGACCTCGGGGGTGCTCCGTACGATCGCCGTCTCGCTCACCAAGATCTGCAACGACCTGCGCTGGATGTCCTCCGGCCCGCGCACCGGATTGGCCGAAATCAATCTGCCGGACCTCCAGCCGGGGTCCTCGATCATGCCGGGGAAGGTCAATCCGGTCGTCCCCGAGGCCCTGTTGATGATCGCCGCGCAGGTGATGGGGAACGACGCGACGGTCGCCGTGGCGGGCGCCGCCGGCAACTTCGAGCTCAATGTGATGCTCCCGGTGATGGCCCGGAACCTGCTCGAATCGATCCGCCTGCTGGGCAACGGGAGCCGGCTGCTGGCCGACCGGACCGTGGACGGGATCACCGCCAACTCCGAGCGGGCCAGGGAGTACGCCGAGTCCTCGCCCTCGGTGGTGACCCCGCTCAACCGGTACATCGGCTACGAGGAGGCCGCCAAGGTGGCCAAGCGGGCGCTCGCGGAGCGGAAGACGATCAGGGAGGTCGTGCTGGAGTCCGGCTACGTCGACCGGGGCGCGCTCACCCTGGCGCAGCTGGACGAGGCGCTCGACGTACTGCGGATGACCCGGCCCTGAAATCGGTTCCGGACATGGGCCGAATCCGGTCGTTTACCGTCCCCGCCCCCCTCCGTGACCTGCACCGCAGCATCTCGCGGGACCACAGCCCTAAGATCTGCGCATGACAGGTACGTACGGGGGGTCCGGGGGCGGCGCGGCACTGCCCGCCGCGGGTGGTGCGGCGTCGGAGCGGCACTGGGCGCCCGGGGAGCAGATCCTCTGGCGCTACCGCGAGCACGCCCCGGGGCCGGCCGGCCCGTTCCACATCGCCCGCCCGGTGACGGTGGTGCGCGACACCGACGAGCTGCTCGCCGTGTGGATGGCGCCCGGCACCGAATGCGTCAAGCCGGTGCTGGCCGACGGCAGTCCGGTGCACCGGGAGCCGCTCGCCACCCGCTACACCGCGCCGCGCACCACCGCGCGCTCGCGCTGGTTCGGCGGCGGCGTGCTGAAGCTGGCCCGGCCCGGGCAGCCTTGGTCGGTCTGGCTGTTCTGGGACGACGACTGGACCCTGCGGAACTGGTACGTCAACCTGGAGGAGCCCCGCACCCGGTGGGCCGGCGGGGTCGACTCCGTGGACCACTTCCTCGACATCGCGGTCTACCCGGACCGCAGCTGGAAGTGGCTGGACGAGGACGAGTTCGCGCAGGCCCAGCGCATCGGGCTGATGGACCAGGACCAGGCGCGCCGGGTGGTGGACGCGGGGCGCTCCGCGGTCGAGGTCGTCAAGGCCTGGGGGGCTCCGTTCTGCGACGGATGGCAGGACTGGAGGCCCGATCCGGCCTGGGGAGTTCCGGTTCTGCCCGAGGACTGGGACCGCACCCCGGCGCATATGACCTCATGAGACCCTTGATGCGCCCCCGGGGGTCAACCGTAGGATCGTCCTCCGCAGGTCGTGCACGAGGGGCCCCACCGGTCCCGCATCCGTAAATGACCTGCGGCGACCGGGACTTGACCGGAGGTCGACGCGAGCGAAAGGTAACGAGCGGGACGCGGTACCCGGGGGTGATGGTGCCCCCGCCGCTGAGCGGGTATACCGCGACTGACCGAGTTGAGTGCAGCGCACATCGAGCGCAAACGGACGGAATTCCACGCGTGACGGAGTACCCCACCTCCCAGGAGGGCCCGCAGCCCACCGTCGCCTCCGGCGGAGGTACGGACGAGCTCGGCCACGGCAAGGCCCCCATCGCGGCCGCCGAGGCCGTACGCACGCATGCCGACTTCCCGCGCCCGCGCGGCACCACCGGCGAGGGCTCCGGGCACGGCCCCGCGGACACCGGCCCGGCCGCGGCGCGCGGCCGCGACGGCGAGGCCGCGCGCAACGCGGGCCGGCGCACCCCGGCCGACGGGGCACCCGGCGAACCGGCCGCCGACGCGGCCGCCGCGACGGCCGTACGGGCCGTCCCGCTCCCGGGCTCCGGCGCGGGTGCCGGATCCGGAGCCGGCACCGGCCCCGGCTTCGGAGAGGCCGGGGTGGCCCGCCGCGAGGGCGACCGGCTGCGCTTCGTCGGCGCCGCCACGCGCCGGATCGCGCGCGGCATCGACCTCGACGAGATCGTGCTCGGCCTGTGCCGGGCCACCGTGCCGACGTTCTCCGACGCCATCCTCGTCTACCTGCGCGACCCGCTGCCCGTCGGCGACGAGCGGCCCGTCGGCCCGGTCGTTTTAAGGCTGCGCCGCACCGACCGGCTCCGGCCGATCGACGACCTGACCGACGCCGACGGGGGCGCCGGGGCCGCGGGGGCCGCCGGCGAACTCGACTTCAGCCAGCTGCCGCTGGTCGGCCCGCAGGGTGACCTGCCCGCGGCCGAGCTGTGCGAGATCCGCCCCGGCGGGGCCCTCGCCGAGGTGCTGCGCGGCGTCCGGCCGGTCTTCGGGTCGGCCGCCGGGGCCAAGGACGCGCTCCCGGAGCTGCTGGGCGCAGACCATCCCGTCCCGCGCGGCCAGCGGGCCATCCTGGCCCCGCTGCGGGGCCGCCGGCGGGTGATCGGCGCGGCGGTGTTCCTGCGCACCCCGGACCGGGACGCGTTCGAGACCAACGACCTGCTGGTGGCCGCGCAGCTGGCCACGCACACCGCGCTCGGCATCGACAAGGCCGTGCTCTACGGGCGCGAGGCCTACATCGCCGACGAGCTCCAGCGCACCATGCTGCCCGACGGCCTCCCCCAGCCCACCGGGGTCCGCCTCGCCTCCCGCTACCTGCCCGCCGCCGAGACCGCCCGGGTGGGCGGCGACTGGTACGACGCCATACCGCTGCCGGGCAGCCGGGTCGCGCTGGTCGTCGGCGACGTGATGGGCCACTCCATGACCTCCGCGGCGATCATGGGCCAGCTGCGCACCACCGCGCAGACCCTGGCCCAGCTGGACCTGCCGCCGGCCGAGGTGCTGCACCACCTGGACGAGCAGGCCCAGCGGCTGGGCTCCGACCGCATGGCCACCTGCCTGTACGCGGTCTACGACCCGGTCTCGCACCGCATCACCATCGCCAACGCCGGCCACCCGCCGCCGGTGCTGCTGCACCTGGGCGGCCGCGCCGAGGTGCTGCGCGTGCCGCCGGGCGCCCCCATCGGGGTCGGCGGCGTGGACTTCGAGGCCGTGGAGCTGGACGCCCCGGCCGGGGCCACCCTGCTGCTGTACACGGACGGGCTGGTGGAGTCCCGGCTGCGGGACGTGTGGACGGGCATCGAGCAGCTGCGCGAGCGCCTCGCGACGACCGCGCAGCTGACCGGGCTGGACCACTCGCCGCCGCTGGAGGCCCTCTGCGACGACGTGCTGGACATGCTGGGCCCGGGCGACCGGGACGACGACATCGCGCTGCTCGCGGCCCGCTTCGAGGGCATCGCGCCCAGCGACGTGGCGTACTGGTTCCTGGACCCGGAGGAGACCGCTCCGGGCCGGGCCCGCCGGTTCGCCCGGCGCGCGCTGGCCCGCTGGGGGCTGGAGGAGCTGAGCGACTCGCTGGAGCTGCTCGTCAGCGAGGTGGTCACCAACGCCGTCCGGTACGCGGAGCGGCCGGTGACGCTGCGCCTGCTGCGCACGGACGTGCTGCGCTGCGAGGTCGGCGACGACTCCCCGCAGCTGCCGCGGCAGCGGCGGGCCCGGGAAACCGACGAGGGCGGGCGCGGCCTGTTCCTGGTCAACCGCCTCGCCCGGCGGTGGGGCGCGACCCGGCTGAGCAGCGGCAAGGTGGTCTGGTTCGAACTCCCGCTGCCGGGGCCGCACGAGCGTCGCTGACCGGCGGGAGGGCCGGTACGCGAAGGGGCCCCGCAGCGGATTCGCTGCGGGGCCCCTTCGCGTGTGCCTAGGGGGTGTCCGCAAAGTGGCGCCGTCCGCCCGAAGGGCGGGCCCCGCGGCTCCCCCAGCTACCGCTGGGAGGTGCCCCCAGGTGCGTGCTCTCGGCGTGCCGGGCGGAAGACCTCGTACTGGACGTACTCGGTCTTTCGCCCGGTGCGGCGAGAGCGCGTGCCGGGCGTCGCGGGGCAGGCGAGACTTTGCGGACACCCCCTAGCGCTGTTCGTTCGGGTTGGGCGGGAAGACGGGCGGTGTCGGGTCCTTCGTCGGGGTCGGCTTGCCCGTCGGCGTCGGCTTGCCGGTGGGCGTCGTCGGGCCGCCGGTCGGCGGGGTCGGCTTGCCGGAGCTGCCCGAGGGGTCCGGGGTGCCGGTCGGGCGGGTGCTGCCGGAGCCGGACGGCGTCGGGCTGGCGGAGCCGCTGGGGGTGGCCGAGGGCGACGGGGCGCGGGACGGCGCCGGGGTGCCCATCCGGGCGTCGTCCAGGTCGAACTGGCCCGCGGTCTGGCCCTTGAGCGCGGCCGTCGTGTACGCCTGCCAGATCTGCGCGGGGAAGCTGGAGCCGCCCGCGCGGCCCTTGCCGGCGGTACCGGTCAGGGTGACCTGGCCGTGGGTGTTGGGGTCCTCGCCGAACATCGCGACGACGGTGACCAGTTCCGGGGTGTAGCCGGTGAACCAGGCGGCCACGTTGGACTCGGTGGTACCGGTCTTGCCCGCGGCCTCGTAGGCGGAGCTGCGGACGGCCTTGCCGGAGCCGTTCTCGACCACGCCGGTGAGGACCTTGGTCACGGTGTCGGCGGTGGTGCTGGTGAGCACCTGGGAGCCGATGGGGGTGACGGGCTTGAACTCGCCGTCCTTGTGCTCGGCCTTCTTGATGATGCTCGGGGTGACCTTCTTGCCGTGGTTGTCGAGGGTGGCGTAGACGGCGGCCATCTCGACGGTGTTCGCGCTCATCGTGCCGAGCGACATGGCGGGACTCGTCTGCGGCCAGCCCGGGCGGTCGGTCATGCCCATGGAGAGGGCGGTCTTCTTCACGTTCGTCGGCTTGGCGTCGACGATCATCTGGGCGTAGACCGAGTTCACGGACGAGTTGGTGGCGTCCTGGACCGAGATCATCGGGTCGCCGTAGTTCTCGTTGTCCTGGTTCTGCGGGGCGAACGCGGTGTCGCTGCCGACCACCGGGCGCTTGCTGGTGCCGTCGTAGAGGGTGCTCGGGTTGATCGGGCGGCCGTCCTGGGTCTTCGACCCGTTCTCCAGGGCGGAGGCCAGCACGATCGGCTTGAAGGTCGAGCCCGGCTGGAAGTCGCTGCGCAGGGCGTTGCTCGCCGCCTTCTCCGTCAGACCCACGCCGCCGTACATGGCGACGATGTAGCCGGTCTTGGCGTCGACGGAGGTGGCGCCGGCCTGGACGCTCTGGTCCTGGGGCCGGTTCTTGGTGTCCTTGCGGTCGAGCTTGGACTCCAGCTCGTCCTGGACGGCCTTCTCCAGGGCGGCCTGCTTCTTCTTGTCGATGGCGAGGGTGATCGTCCAGCCGCCGGCGTTGATCTCGGCGTCCTTGATCCCCTGCCGGTTCATCTCGGCCTCGGCGGCCTGGATCAGGTAGCCCTTCTGCCCGTCCATGCCCGGACGCGGCTTGGGCTTGATCGGCTCCTGGAACTTCAGGGTCTTGCGCTTGGCCTCGTCCAGCTTGCCCATCTCGACCATGTTGTCGAGGACGGCGTTGAAGCGGATCATCACGAGGCGCTTGCCGTTGGGGCCGGCGGTCGCCCAGTCGTACTGGCTGGGGGCCTGGATGACGGCGGCGAGGTACGCGCCCTGCTCCAGGGTCAGCTTGTCGGAGTCGACGCCGTAGTAGGCCTGGGCGGCGGCCTGGATGCCGTACGCGTTGCGGCCGTAGAAGTTGGTGTTCAGGTAACCGGCGAGGATGTCGGGCTTCTCCATCCGCTGGTCGACCTTGAGCGAGATGATCAGCTCGCGCAGCTTGCGCGTCGGCGACTGGTCCTGGGTCAGGTAGTAGTTCTTGACGTACTGCTGGGTGATCGTCGAACCGCCGGCCGTGCCCTTGCCGCGGACCGTGTTGACCAGGCCGCGGAAGACGCCCATGACGTCGACGCCGCGGTCCTGGTAGAAGGTCTTGTTCTCGATCGCGATGAACGCGAAGCGGACGTCCTCGGGGACCTTGTCGATCGGGACGATCTCACGGTTCATGTCGCCGGTGCGGGCCATGATCGAACCGTCGGCGTACTTGTACGTGTTGCTCTGGAGCGTCGCGGTCTTGTTCGGGTCGGTCGGCTCGTCCACGGAGAAGTAGAGGGCTATGCCCGCGATCACCAGGAGGAGGATGCCGCCGAGGAAAGTCCCCAGCAGCGTCTTCCAGTTGAGGAAGCGGCGTATGCCACTGCGCTTCTTCGCCGCCTTGCCCGGGCGCCCGCCGGCGCGCCCGCTCGGCGCATTCCGCGCACCGCGTTGCTGCTGCGCCCGTCGCGCATCTGCTCGGCCCATCGCTCCCGCTCCGCTCGATTTACCCCCCCGACGTCAGCTCAGAAAACTAACACCGCAGGCTGTGACAAAGGTTGATCAACCCAGATCAATACCGGTCAATTCGGACGTGAGAATCAGCACCCACTCCGATGGAACCGACGCCCACGATGCCGGAAGGGTTGCGGTGTCCGCAAAAAGTGATATCACTTTGATAGAGCGGAACGGTCGACGGCGACCGGACGCAACTGAACAAACGGGGGCATTCCATGACGAACACAGCGGACGCACGACCGAGTGGGGTACGGGAGTTCACGGCGCGCAGCGTCGGCGGCGGACCGGCCCTGCTGCTCGGACTGGCGGGCGTGGCGGCCGGGGCGGGCCTGCTGGCGCTCGCCGCCGTGGCGGACGCGACGGCGGCCAAGGCGGTCCTGATCCCGCTGGGCTTCCTGCTGTTCCTCGGCTCGATCCTCGCGATGACCGGCCTCAACACGGTGGCCCCGGGCGAGGCCCGGGTGGTCCAGCTGTTCGGCCGCTACCGGGGCACGGTCCGCACGGACGGACTGCGCTGGGTCAACCCGCTGACCTCGCGCCAGAAGATCTCGACCCGGGTGCGCAACCACGAGACGGCCGTCCTCAAGGTCAACGACGCCTACGGCAATCCGATCGAGCTCGCGGCGGTCGTGGTGTGGAAGGTCGCCGACACCGCGCGCGCGGTCTTCGAGGTAGAGGACTTCACGGAGTTCGTCGAGACCCAGACCGAGGCGGCGGTCCGGCACATCGCCATCGAGTACCCCTACGACGCCCACGACGAGGGCGGCCTGTCGCTGCGCGGGAACGCCGAGGAGATCACCGAGAAGCTCGCGGCCGAGCTGGCGACCCGGGTCGAGGCGGCGGGCGTGGAGATCATCGAGTCCCGCTTCACGCATCTCGCGTACGCTCCGGAGATCGCCTCCGCGATGCTCCAGCGCCAGCAGGCGGGCGCGGTCGTGGCGGCCCGCAAGCAGATCGTCGAGGGTGCGGTGGGCATGGTGGAGCTCGCCCTGACCCGGCTGGCCGAGGAGGACATCGTGGACCTGGACCCGGAGCGCAAGGCCTCCATGGTCTCCAACCTGATGGTGGTGCTCTGCGGCGACCGCGCGGCCACGCCGGTCATCAACACGGGCACCCTCTACCAGTGACCCCGTCCGCCGCTCCCCGCCCCGGCGGCCCCCAGGGCCAGGGGGCCGGCTCCGGCGCGGGCTCCGGTTCCGCCCCGGGCCCGGCCGAGGGCAAGCCCGCCCGGGCGGCACGGCAGGCGCGCAAGCAGGTGCTCCTGCGGCTCGACCCGCAGGTCTACGACGCCCTCGCGCGCTGGGCCGGCGAGGAGCTGCGCAGCTCGAACGCGCAGATCGAGTTCCTGCTGCGCAGGGCCCTGTCCGAGGCGGGCCGGCTCCCCGGCGGCGCCGCCCCCATTCCCCCGCGCGGCCGCCCCCGCAACGCACCGGATTCCTGAGCCCGTACGGCCGTACGGGTCTGCGGCCCCACTCGGCCCGCCGGCTCCCCGTCGGCGGGCCTTCCTCATGCCATTCCCGCATATCCGCACGTCAGATGGCTATACACCACGCGTATACATGACGTGTATAGTCGCCGCCATGTCCATCGGCCACACCCTGCTCGGCCTCCTGGAGGCCGGCCCGCGCCACGGCTACGACCTCAAGCGCGCCTTCGACGAGACCTTCGGCCACGACCGCCCCCTCGCCTACGGGCAGGTCTACTCGACCATGTCCCGGCTCCTGAAGAACGGCCTCGTCGAGGTCGACGGGGTCGAGAGCGGCGGCGGTCCCGAACGCAAGCGGTACGCGATCACCGACGCCGGCATCACCGACGTCGAGCACTGGCTCTCCCAGCCCGAGAAGCCCGAGCCGTACCTCCAGTCGACCCTGTACACCAAGGTCGTGCTGGCCCTGCTCACCCACCGCAGCGCCAACGAGCTCCTCGACACCCAGCGCGCCGAGCACCTGCGGCTGATGCGCATCCTGACCCAGCGCAAGCGCAAGGGCGACATCGCCGACCAGCTGGTCTGCGACCACGCCCTGTTCCACCTGGAGGCCGACCTGCGCTGGCTGGAGCTCACCGCCGCACGCCTCGACCAGCTCGCCCGGGAGGTACGCCGATGACCCCGGCCGGCACCCTGCTCGCCGCCGCGGACCTGCGCAAGTCGTACGGGCCCACCAAGGCCCTGGACGGCGCCGGGTTCTCCATCCACCCCGGCGAGGTCGTCGCCGTCATGGGCCCCTCCGGCTCCGGCAAGTCGACGCTGCTGCACTGCCTCGCCGGGATCGTCACCCCCGACTCGGGCACCGTCACCTACGCCGGCCGCGAGCTGTCCGCGATGAACGACTCCGAGCGCAGCGCCCTGCGCCGCAGCGAGTTCGGCTTCGTCTTCCAGTTCGGCCGGCTCGTCCCGGAGCTGACCTGCGTGGAGAACGTGGCCCTGCCGCTGCGCCTGGCGGGGACCCGGCGCAAGGAGGCCGAGGCGACCGCGCTGCGCTGGATGGAGCGGCTCCAGGTCGAGGACCTCGCCGCCAAGCGCCCCGGCGAGGTCAGCGGCGGCCAGGGCCAGCGGGTGGCCGTGGCCCGGGCCCTGGTCACCGGACCCCGGGTGGTCTTCGCGGACGAGCCCACGGGCGCCCTGGACTCCCTCAACGGCGAGCTGGTGATGCAGCTCCTCACCGAGGCAGCCCGGTCGGCGAACACCGCCGTCGTCCTCGTCACGCACGAGACCCGCGTCGCCGCGTACTCCGACCGCGAGATCGTCGTGCGCGACGGCCGCTCCCGCGACATGGAGCCGATCGTATGAGCGCGCCCGGCAAGGCCCGCGCATGGCCCCGGGACCTCTCCATGGGGGTCCGGTTCGCCTTCGGCGGCGGCCGCGAAGGGTGGCTGCGCACCCTCTTCACCGGCGTCGGCGTCGGCCTCGGCGTCGCACTGCTGCTGATCGGCACGGCCGTCCCGGGCGCGCTCGCCGCCCGCGAGCAGCGCGGCGACGCCCGCTCCCTCCTGGGCGCCCCGACGGCCGCGGCACCCGGCCCCGACACCCTGCTGATAGCCCGCGCCGACATGACGTACCGCGGCCAGGACATCGAGGGCCGGCTGCTGAAGCCGGAGGGCCCCGACGCCCCGCTCCCGCCGGGTCTGAAGGCCTTCCCCGCCCCCGGCGAACTGGCCGTCTCCCCCGCCCTGCGGGAGCTGCTGCGGTCGCCGGAGGGCGCGCTGCTGCGCGAGCGCCTCGACGGCGGGATCGGCGCCGTCATCGGCGACGCCGGCCTGGCCGGCCCGGCCGAACTCGCCTTCTACCGGGGCGCCGACGTCCTCCCGGCAACGGAGCCGGGCGAGTTCCGCGTCCAGCGCATCACCGGCTTCGCCCCCGCTCCGCCGGGCCGGGGGCTCAGCCCGGTGCTGATGCTCACGGTGCTGATGACCTTCGTCGCCCTGCTGCTGCCGGTCGCCGTGTTCATCGCCGCCGCCGTCCGCTCGGGCGGGGAGCGGCGCGACCAGCGGCTCGCCGCGCTGCGCCTGGTCGGTGCCGACGGGCGGACGGTCCGCCGGATCGCGGCCGGCGAGGCGCTGGCCGGAGCGGTGGCCGGGCTGCTGCTGGGCTCCGTGTTCTTCGCGGCCGGCCGCGAGCTGGTCGGCTCCCTCTCCCTGAGCGGGCGCAGCGTCTTCCCGGCCGACCTGGCCCCCGCGCCGGGGCTGGTCGCCCTGGTGGTCCTCGCCGTGCCGGCCGCGGCCGTGGCCGTGACCCTGTTCACGCTGCGCGGGGTGGTCATCGAGCCGCTGGGCGTCCTGCGGACGGCCGCGCCGCGCCGGCGCCGCGTGTGGTGGCGGCTGCTGCTGCCGCTCGGCGGGCTGGGGCTGCTCCTGCCGATGGCGGGCCGCGGCAACGGCGGCGGCCGGTTCAACCAGTGGCAGGTCAGCGGTGGCGTGGTGCTGCTGCTGGTCGGTGTCACGGCCCTGCTCCCCTGGCTGCTGGAGCGCTGCGTCGGCCGGATGCGCGGCGGGCCCGTCTCCTGGCAGCTGGCGGTCCGCCGCCTGCAGGTCGCCAGCGGTTCCTCCGCCCGGCTGGTCAACGGCATCGCGGTGGCGGTCGCCGGGGCCATCTCGCTCCAGATGCTCTTCTCGGGCGTCGAGGGCGCGGTCACCGTGGAGACCGGGCAGGACCCCTCCCGGGCCTCGGTCGCGGTGATGATGCACGGCGGCACCGAGTCCGGTCTCGACGACCTCGGCCGGCGGATCGCCGGGACCCCGGGCGTCACCCGCGCCGTCCCGCTGAACACCGTGGGCGTCGCCCGGCAGGTCCCGACCCCCGGTGCGCCCGACCTGACCATCGGCACCTGCCAGGCGCTCGCCGAGGTCGCGGAGCTGGGCGCGTGCCGCGAAGGTGACGTCTTCGTCCTCTCCGGGGGCCCGCTGGGGGAGGCCGTCGGCCCCGGCGACCGGGTCTTCGCCGGCGACGTCCGGATCTCCGCGGAGGCCTCGGCCGGCCTGGGCGGGAGGACCGTCGACTGGACCGTCCCGGCCGCCGCCCGTACCGTCCGCCCCCGCGAGGACCCGACGGGCGCGCTCCGCACCGGCCTGCTGGCCACCCCTTCCGCCGCGCCGAAGGGCATGGGCCGCGCCCAGTTCGCACAGGTCTACGTCCAGCTCGACGAGTCCGTTCCGGACGCCCTGGAGCGGGTGCGCACCGCCGCCTTCAAGGCGGACCCCCTCGCCACGGCGACGACCCTGCGGTCCACGCAGCAGGACCGCTCCCTCCCCGGCATCCGCGCCGGGCTGTTCTTCGGCGCGACCGGGGTGCTGGTCCTGATCGGCACCAGCCTGCTGGTCACCCAGCTGGAACAGCTGCGCGAGCGCAGGAGGCTGCTCTCGGCGCTGGCCGCCTTCGGGACCCGGCGCTCGACGCTGGGCCTGTCGGTGCTCTGGCAGACGGCCCTGCCGGTGGCCCTCGGGCTGGTCCTGGCGGCGGGTGCCGGCACCGGGCTCGGTGCGGTGCTGATGGTGATGGTCCAGGTCCCGGTGCGGGTCGACTGGACGTCGGTGCTCTCGCTGACCGGGGCCGGAGCGGGGCTCGTCGCGGCGGTCACCCTGCTGAGCCTGCCGCCGCTGCTGCGCATGACGCGCCCGGACGGACTGCGCACGGAGTGACCCGCGGAGCCGTACGCCCTACTCCGCGGGCCAGACCGGGAGCGGGCGCACGGCTTCGCGCAGCGCCGCCGCGATGGCCCGGAACTCCTCCTGCCGGGCGGTCCCCGTCCGCATGGCCAGCGCGATCCGCCGCGAGGGGGCGGGCTCGGCGAAGTAGCCGGTGGCCAGGTACTCGTTGCGCGCGGTCTCCAGGCGCAGCGCGGTGCGCGGCAACAGGGTCACGCCCAGTCCCCCGGCGACCAGTTGTACGAGGGTGGACAGCCCGGCGGCGGTCGTGGTGACGGCGGCCCCGTCGGCCCGGCCCGCCTCGCGGCAGATGTCCAGGGCCTGGTCGCGCAGGCAGTGCCCCTCGTCGAGCAGCAGCAGCCGCAGGTCGCGCAGTTCCCCGCGCGGGATGTCGCGCCGCCCGGCGAGCGGGTGCTCGCGGGGTGCGAGCAGGACGAAGTCCTCGTCGAAGAGGGGCAGTTCGGTGACGCCGGGGACACCGAGCGGCACCGCGAGCAGCAGCAGGTCGAGCCGCCCGCCGGCCAGCCCCTCCAGCAGCGAGGAGGTCTGCTCCTCGTGCACCTGGAGGTCCATCCGCGGGTAGCGCCGGTGGAACAGCCCGAGCACGGTCGGCAGCAGGTAGGGGGCCACCGTGGGGATCACCCCGAGCCGCATGATCCCGGTGAAGGGGGCCCGTACGGCCTCGGCCTCCTCCAGCAGCCCGCCCATGGCGTCGAGGACGGTCCGGGCCCGGGCGGCGATCCGCTCGCCGGCCGGGGAGAGCAGGACCTTGCGGGTGGTGCGCTCCAGCAGCTGCACGCCGAGGGCCTCCTCCAGCGCGGAGACGGCGCCGGAGAGCGCGGGCTGGCTCATGCCGATCGAGGCGGCCGCGTCCCGGAAGTGCAGGTGTTCGGCGACGGCGGCGAACGCCCGCAGCTGTGCGAGCGTCGCCTGCTTCGCTCCCCTGTTGCCGACAGCCACTGATAGGTACCTCCGATCACCCGCCACCAGACTAGGCCGTGTGCGCTGCGGGCCGCGTCCGGGCGCGTGAGAGTGGAGGCAGGGCGAGGAGGGCCCGGCCTGGGCCCGCGCCCGGGAGGCGACCATGAACAGGCTCCTGCGTACCGCCGTCCTGACCCCGCTGGCGGCCGCACCGCTGCTCCTGGGGCCGGCGGTCGCGGCCCACGCCGTACCGGGCGCACCCGCGGCCACGCCCTTCGGAGTCACAGCCTCCGGAGTCACGGCCTGCTCGGTCGCGGCCGGCGCCCGGGCCCCGGAGGTCGTCCGGCCCGCCGGGACGGACGGGGACGCGCAATACGACAAGGGCTTCAGGAAGGGGTTCCAGGCGGTCAAGGCCGACTGCGGCGCCGAGCCGCCGAACGACCTGCGCGAGCTGGACCCCGACTACCAGCGGGGCTACGCCAACGGCGCCGCGCTGGCCGCCAAGACGTTCTGCGGCGGCTGACCCACCCCATTGATAGGGAAGCCTGATCAGAGCGACCACCCTTTGCGATTTCCGCGATCAATGTCACTGTGCCAGCATGTGAGACCGTCCAACCCCTTCGGAAAGCCCCCAAAAGGGTCCCTTTCCGCTCTGCTAGGAGTCAGTGTGCTCACTGTCGGTGACAAGTTCCCCACCTACGATCTGACCGCCTGCGTCTCCCTCGACGCCGACAAGCAGTTCGCGCAGATCGACCACAAGTCCTACGAGGGCAAGTGGCGCGTGGTGTTTTTCTGGCCTGCCGACTTCACCTTCGTCTGCCCGACCGAGATCGCCGCGTTCGGCAAGCTGAACGACGAGTTCGCGGACCGCGACGCTCAGATCCTCGGCGTCTCCGGCGACTCCGAGTACGTCCACCACGCCTGGCGCAAGGACCACGCCGACCTGCGTGACCTGCCCTTCCCGATGCTGGCCGACGTCAAGCACGACCTGATGCAGGCCTGCGGCGTCGAGGGCGAGGACGGCTTCGCCAAGCGCGCGGTCTTCATCGTCGACCCGAACAACGAGATCCAGTTCGCCATGGTGACCGCCGGTTCCGTGGGCCGTAACCCCAAGGAGGTCCTGCGGGTCCTCGACGCCCTGCAGACCGACGAGCTGTGCCCCTGCAACTGGAACAAGGGCGACGACACCCTGAACGCCGGCGCCCTGCTGGCCGGTGAGTGACGGATGTCCCTCGACACCCTGAAGTCGGCCATACCGGACTTCGCCAAGGACCTGAAGCTGAACCTCGGTTCGGTCATCGGCAACCAGGACACCCTGACCCAGCAGCAGCTGTGGGGCACCGTCCTGTCCTGCGCGATCGCCGCCCGCTCCCCGCGCGTCCTGCGTGAGCTGGAGCCGGAGGCCAAGGCCGCGCTGTCCCCGGAGGCGTACAACGCCGCCAAGTCCGCCGCCGCGGTCATGGCGATGAACAACGTCTTCTACCGGACGCGCCACCTGCTCTCCGACCCGGAGTACGGCACGCTGCGCGCGGGCCTGCGGATGAACGTCATCGGCAACCCGGGCGTGGAGAAGGTCGACTTCGAGCTGTGGTCGCTCGCGGTCTCCGCGATCAACGGCTGCGGCCAGTGCCTGGACTCGCACGAGCAGGTCCTGCGCAAGGCGGGCGTCGACCGCGAGACGGTCCAGGAGGCCTTCAAGATCGCCTCGGTGATCCAGGCCGTCGCCGTCACCCTCGACGCGGAAGCGGCCCTGGCCGCCGAGTAGTCACCCCCAGGGGCGACTCCCCACGCCACCGTGCCCCCGCTGCCCTTCAGGGCGGCGGGGGCACGCTGCGTTCCGTGGTCACTTCCGGCGGAGCCGGTCCATCAGCGCGCGCATGTCCTCGACCATCGCCGCCTTGAGGGCGGTCTCGTCGACCTCCCCCTTGCCGTCCGGGCCCACCCACCACGTGACCCGGATGGTGAACACCGCCCCGCCGTCCAGCACCTGGAGCCGGGGCCCGGCCTCCTGCCCGGAGAAGACCGCCCGCTCGCCGAGCCCGGCAACCTGCTCCCGCACGACGGACGGCGAGCGCAGGTTCTCGTTGAGGTCGGGTCCGGCTCCGAACTCGGCCTCGGGGTCGGTCTTCTTGTGCAGCTCGACCATCACCTGGGCGTCGTGCATGGAGAGCTGGTCCTCCCGCCCCCCGACCGAGTAGCAGTGCGACCAATCCAGCGCCGGGTCCTCGCCGTGGCTCGGCATGCCGACGCCCAGGCCGCCCATCACCGCCCCCACCGCCTTCAGCGGGACCTCCCCGCACAGCTGCTCGCTGTGCCGGTACGCGAGGGGCGGCCCGGCGGCGGAGTGACGTTCCTGCACGACCAGCACCCCGGCCCACGCGGCAGAGGCCAGCACGGCCCCGCCCAGGGCCCACAGCCAGGGGGCCCGGCCGCGCCCCTCCCGGCCCCCGGGCCGCGCGGGCGGGCCCGCGGGTTCGGCCGGAGGGGCGTCGGCCCACTCCCCGTCGAGCTCAGGCTCGCTGATCATCCCCGGCCTCCAGCGCGGCGGCCCGCACCGCCGTGGCCCCGTGCGGGCCCGGACCGGTGGCGGCGACGGCCGCGTGGTGCCGCTCGCGCGAATAGGCCCTCAGGTAGACCACCACGGTGTTGGTGACGGCCACCAGCGGCACCGCGACGACGGCCCCGCCGATGCCCGCGACCATCCCGCCGGCCGCCACCGCGAGCACCACCGCGAGCGGGTGGACCCGTACGGCCCGGCCGAGGATGAAGGGCTGGAGCACGTGCCCCTCGATCTGCTGCACCGCCAGCACCACGCCCAGCACCGCGAGCGCGATGACGGGCCCCTGCGTCACCAGCGCCACCACCACGGCGAGCGCGCCGGAGATCACGGCGCCGACGAGCGGGATGAAGGCGAACAGGAAGATGAACACGGCCAGCGGCACGGCCATCGTCACGTCGAGGAAGTACAGCCCGAGGCCGATGAACACGGCGTCGATCAGCGCGACGAGCACCGTGCCGCGCACGTACGCGGTCAGCGTGCGCCAGGCGCGCGGGCCCGCGCCCGCGACACCGGGGCGGGCGGCGGCCGGGACGAGGCCCAGCACCCACGTCCAGATCTTCTTGCCGTCGTAGAGCAGGAAGAGCGTCGAGAACATCGCGAGCAGCATGCCCGTCAGCACCTCGACGAGGACCGTCACGCCCTGGAGGCCGGCGGAGGTGATCTCCTCGGTGTTGGTGCCGATGGTCTCGCTGAGGTTCTTCGCGATGTCGTTGATCTGCTTCTCGGTCACGTGGAACGGACTGTCCAGTGCCCAGCTCTTGAGCTCGTTGATGCCCTCGCGGAGCCGGCTGGAGAGGTCGTCCAGGTTCTCCATGACCTGCCAGACCACGAACCAGCCGACCAGCCCGATGACGACGAAGCCGAGGACCGCGGTGACGGCGGTGGCCAGCCCGCGCGGCAGGCCGATCCGGCGCAGCCGCACCACGAAGGGCTGGAGCAGCGCGGTGACGAGCAGCGCGGCGGCGAAGGCGAGGACGACCAGCCGGACTTCGCTGATCACCTTCATCAGGACCCAGAGCATCCCGGCGAGCATCAGCAGCCGCCAGCTCGCCTCGGCGGCGACCCGCACCCCCCACGGGATGACGGTCACCGGGTCGGGCCGCCCGGGCGGCGCGAGCACCGCGGGCCCGGCCGGCTCCACGGGACCCTGGACCGCCGCCGCCGACGCCGACGCCGATGCCGACGAGGCGGAGGCGGAGGTGGAGGCGGCGGGGGTGGACGCGGAGGCGGGCAGCGGCGGTTCGCCGGCGGCTTCGGCCTCGACCTCGGCCCGCCGTTCGTCCAGGGCCGCCTCCATCCGGCTCAGTCTGCTGCCGAGCCGGCCGAGCCAGCCTGCCCTCTTCGCCATGTCGTTCCCTTTCCCCCGCCCAGTGGTGACGCCTCGCACGACCGTACACGCGAGGAACCCCACACCGTCGGACGGTGCGGGGTTCCCCGAGGTTGTGCGCGGGCCCTATGCCGGGGCTCTAGTACCAGCCGTTGGCCTGGTGGAAGCTCCAGGCGCTGCACGGGCTGCCGTAGCGCTCGTTCATGTAGCCGAGGCCCCACTTGATCTGCGTGGCCGGGTTGGTGCGCCAGTCGGAGCCGGCCGAGGCCATCTTCGAACCGGGGAGCGCCTGGACCAGACCGTAGGCTCCCGAAGAGGAGTTGACGGCCTTGTAGTTCCAGGTGGATTCCTGGTTGATGATGTTCGAGAAGCACTGGAACTGGCCCGCCGGGACCAGCTGCCGGGCGATCTCCTTGACCTGGGCGACCGTGTAGGAGCCCTGGACCGGGAAGTCGCCGGCGTCGCGGGTGGCGGAACGGCTGGCGACCTCGCCCTCCCCGTCGCGCTGCTCCTTGAGCTTGGCGTCGGCTTCCGCCTTCTTCGCCTTCTCCGCCTCGGCCTTCTCGGCCTCGGCCTTCTTGGACTTGGCGTCCTCGGCGGCCTGGATGCGGGCGGCTTCCTCCACCGAGCGCTTGGCGTCGGTGTCGGCGGCGTGGGCGATGCTGTCGGCCTGCTGCGCCAGGGTGGCGCTCTGGACCTGGGCCTGCTCGCCGACCTGGAGGTCGGTGAGGAGAGTCGCGCCGGAAGCGGTCGTCTCGATGTCGTTGGATGCGGCATCGCCAGTGGCGACGCCCACGACTGCGCCGACGGTGGTGACCGCGGTGGCCGAAGCCACTGCGAACCCCCGGACCGAGATCCGGCTCACACGGTGTCCTTCCAGCAGCGTCCGCAGTGACCGCGCGGTCGCAAGAGTGCCCCCTCGACACTGGTCTCCGTGGTGTTGAGGTCACTGGAGACGCTGGCCCGTGGGCAACTCCCTCACGGGGGCTGCCGGCTGTACCGGGCGGCATACGGACATCGGCTGTGGAGTTGTTCGTACTGCGTATCCCGGAAGGGGATACAGGTGTTCCGTATGCGGGGCCTGACGGAGAACAGACTCTGCCGGACCTCGACGCCGCAGGGCAATTCCGCGTTGCGTGTGAAAGGTCACACCTGCTGTGATGCCGGTGATTCGGGAAAACGCCTGTGCAGCAGGGCGCCGCCCGGCTAGGCTCCTGGGCCTTTGCCGGGCGGCGCCAACTGACCGTCCCGCTATGGGGGTTTTACCCCGTTCCCTCCTAGAGGGTCTCCAGCATCTCCGTCACCAGTGCGGCGATCGGGGAGCGCTCGGAGCGGGTCAGCGTCACGTGGGCGAAGAGCGGATGCCCCTTCAGCTTCTCAACGACGGCGACCACTCCGTCGTACCGGCCGACGCGCAGATTGTCGCGCTGGGCCACGTCGTGGGTGAGAACGACCCTCGAATTGGCCCCGATCCGGGACAGAACGGTCAGCAGGACGTTGCGCTCCAGGGACTGGGCCTCGTCCACGATGACGAACGCGTCGTGCAGCGAGCGGCCGCGGATGTGCGTGAGCGGCAGGACCTCCAGCATCCCGCGCCCGAGCACCTCCTCGATGACCTCGCGCCCGGCGACCGCCGAGAGGGTGTCGAAGACCGCCTGCGCCCAGGGGCTCATCTTCTCGGCCGCGTCTCCCGGCAGGTACCCGAGGTCCTGGCCGCCGACCGCGTACAGCGGGCGGAAGACCATGACCTTCTGGTGCTGCCTCCGCTCCAGCACCGCCTCCAGACCCGCGCACAGCGCCAGTGCCGACTTGCCGGTGCCGGCCCGGCCGCCCATCGAGATGATCCCGATATCCGGGTCGAGGAGCAGGTCCAGGGCGATGCGCTGCTCGGCGCTGCGCCCGTGCAGCCCGAAGGCCTCGCGGTCGCCCCGTACGAGCCGGACGTTGCCGTCGGCCGTGACCCGGCCCAGGGCCTTGCCGCGCTCGGACTGGAGGACCAGGCCGGTGTGCACGGGCAGTTCCGCGGCCTCCGGTACGTAGAGCCGTTCCTCGGAGTAGAGGAGGTCCACCTGCTCCCCCGACAGGGCGAGGTCGCTCATGCCGGTCCAGCCGGCGTCGGTGATGGCGAGCTCCGCGCGGTACTCCTCGGCGAGCAGCCCCACGGAGGAGGCCTTGATGCGCAGCGGGAGATCCTTCGAGACGACCGTGACGTCGTAGCCCTCGGCCTGGAGGTTGCGGGCGACCGCGAGGATCCGCGAGTCGTTGTCCCCGAGCCGGAAGCCCGCCGGCAGGACGCCGGGGTCGGAGTGGTTGAGCTCGACGCGCAGGGTGCCGCCCAGATCTCCCAGCGGGATGGGGGCGTCGAGGCGACCGTAGCGGACCCGGAAGTCGTCGAGCAGGCGCAGGGCCTGACGGGCGAAGTAGCCGAGTTCGGGATGGTGCCTCTTGGCCTCCAACTCGGTGATCACCACGATCGGGAGCACGACCTCGTGCTCGTCGAAGCGGGAGAACGCGTTGGGGTCGGCCAGCAGGACGCTGGTGTCGAGGACGTAGGTCCGCCTGTCGGGCAGGCGGCGCTTTGTGCTGGTCACCACGGAAGGACGTACCCCCTCGGAAGAGGTCGGGCCATGAAGACCGGACCGGTCATCGGCGCCAGTGCCAGGGCCGAGTTCCGGCCCTCCAATCCGTCCGTGCGAACCGCACGCGCGTCCTGGTGCAAAGGGCCTCCCGGGCGGACGGCCCTGTGCCGTCCGCTGAGACTCGACACCCGTGGATCGGGCGTCGACCTGCCTGGGTTATGCCCTCGAACGTGCGCTGCCATGCCATGGCATATGACGGACGCTCGGTGAATCCCTGGTGAAGGGTTCGGGTGGGGCCGAGGGGGTGGGGGTGCCTTCCGGTCAGGTGCCGTAGCGCCGGTGGCGGGCGGCGTAGTCGCGCAGGGCGCGCAGGAAGTCGACCTTGCGGAAGGCCGGCCAGAAGACCTCGCAGAAGTAGTACTCCGAGTGGGCGCTCTGCCAGAGCATGAACCCGGAGAGCCGCTGCTCGCCGCTGGTGCGGATCACCAGGTCCGGGTCGGGCTGGCCGCGGGTGTAGAGGTGCTCCGCGATGTGGTCGATGTCCAGGACCTCGGCGAGCTCCTCGAAGGAGGTGCCCTTCTCGGCGTGCTCCAGCAGGAGCGAGCGGACCGCGTCGGCGATCTCCTGGCGGCCGCCGTAGCCGACGGCGACGTTGACCAGTATCCCGTCGATGTCGTGGGTGGCCTGCTCGGCCTCCTTCAGCACCGTCTGGGTCTGCGCGGGCAGGATGTCCAGGTTGCCCACGTGGTGGACGCGCCAGCGGCCGTCCTCGGCGAGGCCCCGGACCGTGTTCTCGATGATGTTGAGCAGCGGTCGGAGCTCGACCTCCGGCCGGTCCAGGTTGTCCGTGGAGAGCATCCACAGGGTGACGACCTCGACGTCCGTCTCGGTGCACCAGCCGAGCATCTCGGAGATCTTGTCGGCGCCGGCCTGGTGGCCCTGCTCCGTCGTGCCTCCGGACGCCTTCGCCCAGCGCCGGTTCCCGTCCAGGATGACGCCGATGTGCTTGGGCGACGCGTCATGGTCGAGGCGGCCTTCCACCCGGCGTGCATAGAGCCTGTACACCAGGTCGCGCAGCTTCACGATCTTCGAGCCCCTCCGTGCAATGCCCCCGTGCCAATTGCGGTCTCCCCCGAGGCCGCCACATTACTGCGCGTCGGGATCGGGTACCCAACTCGGTCTGTCACAAGTCCGTGATAGCAAGGACAACGTGACTGATAACAATCCCTATCGGGCAGAGCCCTCGCGTTACGACTCCATGCTCTACCGTCGCACGGGTCGCAGCGGCCTCAAGCTCCCCGCGATCTCCCTGGGCCTCTGGCACAACTTCGGGGACGACCGTTCCCTGGAGTCCCAGCGCGCCATCCTGCGCCGCGCCTTCGACCTCGGCGTGACCCACTTCGACCTGGCCAACAACTACGGCCCGCCGCCCGGCTCCGCCGAGCTGAACTTCGGCAAGATCTTCGCCCAGGACTTCGCGCGCTACCGCGAGGAGCTGGTGCTCTCCACCAAGGCCGGCTACTTCATGCACCCCGGCCCGTACGGCGAATGGGGCAGCCGCAAGTACCTGCTCGGCTCGCTCGACGCCTCGCTGAAGCGGATGGGCGTGGACTACGTCGACGTCTTCTACTCGCACCGCTTCGACCCGGAGACCCCGCTGGAGGAGACCATGGGCGCGCTCGCGTCCGCGGTCCAGCAGGGCAAGGCGCTGTACGTCGGCGTGTCCTCGTACACGGCGGCGCAGACCGCCGAGGCCGCGCGGATCCTGACGGACATGGGCGTGCGCCCGCTGATCCACCAGCCCTCGTACTCCATGATCAACCGCTGGACGGAGGAGGACGCACTGCTGGACACCCTGGAGGAGGCCGGCATGGGCTGCATCTCCTTCGCGCCGCTCGCGCAGGGCATGCTCACCGGCAAGTACCTCCAGGGCATCCCGGAGGACTCCCGGGCGGCCGCGGGCAAGTCCCTGAACCCGGCGCTGCTGTCGGAGGACGTGGTGCGCCGCCTGCACGGCCTGAACGACATCGCGGCCCGCCGCGGCCAGTCGCTGGCCCAGCTGGCGCTGACCTGGGTGCTGCGCGACGAGCGGATGACCTCCGCGCTGATCGGCGCGTCGAGCGTGAAGCAGCTGGAGGAGAACGTGGCCGCGCTGGCCGGTGCGCCGCTCACGGAGCAGGAGCTGAAGGAGATCGACTCCTTCGCGGTGTCCACCCCCGGCACCAACATCTGGGCCCAGCGCGGCTGACCCGCGGCTGACCTGCGTTTTTGCCCGGAGGGCGGGTGGAAAGAAAAACGGGCCGGTCCGTGGGGGGGATACGGACCGGCCCGAGGGGGGGGTTCCACCATAACCCTTCGTAAAGCGTCCTGCGTGCATTGCCGCAAAACGATTACGCTCCGAATCCGCCCAGCAGCACTCCGGTGAGGGCTCCGGCGGCCATGAAGGGGCCGAACGCGAAGCCCTGGTCACGGCCCGCGCGGCCGCTCAGCACCAGGCCGAGGCCGTATACGGCGCCGTAGAGCAGCCCCAGGAACGCCCCGGCCGCCCATACCCCCCACCCGTACCACCCAAGAGCGACCCCCAGGGCGAGCGCCAGCTTGACGTCGCCCAGCCCCATCCCGGCGGGGTTGATCAGGAACAGCAGGAGGTACGAGGCCCCGAGCGCGAGCCCGCCCAGCAGCGCGAGCCGCCAGGACCCGGCGGCGCCGGGCAGCAGCGCGGCGGCGCCGAGCAGTGCGGTGCAGGCCGCGGCCAGGGGGAGGGTGAGCACGTCGGGCAGCCGGTGCACGGCGAGGTCGACGAGCGCCAGCAGTACGAGTACGGGCGCGAGCGCGACGAAGACGGCCGTCTCGGGGCGCGGGCCGACGGTGGCGGCGAGGGCCGCGCAGACGGCGGCGGTGAGCCCGCCGGCCCACCCGGCCCGGGGGCCGTAGGGCAGCCCCGACGGCCCGCCCGGTCCGCACCGGGCGGGCCCGAGCCATCCCCGCAGCGGGTGCCCGTCCGGGCAGGACGCGCGCCAGGGCTCGCCGGGGGGCACCGAGAGGCGGTACGCGGCGCGGGGCAGCGCCAGGCCGGCGGTGGCGCCGTATGCGGCGGCGGCGGTGATCACGAGTGCGCCCATCCGGTGACGGTAGGCCGCGCCGCCGCCGCGGGCACGGGCCCGAGGACCCAACGCCGCCCCGCCCGGCGCGTCGGCCGCTGCGCGGGGCGAGGTCCCCTACCCGCCCTTCGCCCGTTCCCTGGGGCTCCGCCCCAGACCCCGCGCCTCAAACGCCGGCGGGGCTGAGCTGTGCTGCGCACATCCAGCCCGCGCTGGGGGCACCTCCCAGCGGTAGCTGGGGGAGTTTGAGCGCACCGGGCGCGGAGCGCACGGAACGGGTCCGGGCGGAGCCCGGGGACCGGTGGAAGGGCGGGTAGGGGACCAGCCCCGCGCAGCGGCGCCTAGGGTGACCCCCATGGCGTACAGGGACGGCACCGGCACCCTCCTCATCGGCGGCACCACGGTCCCCCTGGAGGTCGCCGCCTCCTACCGGGCCCGCACCCGCGGCCTGCTCGGCCGCGACGGTGTCGAGGGGGCGCTGCTGCTGACGCCGGCCGCGAGCGTGCACACCTTCCGGATGCGGTTCCCGATCGACGTGGCCCACCTCGACCGCCGGATGCGCGTGATCGCGCTGACCACCATGCCCCCGGGCCGCCTCGGCCTGCCCCGGCTCCGTTCCCGGCACGTGCTTGAGGCCGAGGCGGGGGCCATGGCCCGCTGGGGCCTCACGGTGGGGAGCACGGTGGCCGTCTCAGCGGGTGGACCTCCCGGCGCGGGGCGGTAGGTTGGGGCGGTTGGGCTGGGGTCTCAGGGGAGCGGCATGACGGAGAACGCGCGGATCAAGGCGCTGGAGCAGATCATGCCGGCGACGCACGGCGCCGACGAGGACATCGACTGGCAGGCGGCCGAGGCGGTCTGGGGCACCCGCTTCCCCTCCGACTTCGTGGCGTTCATGGGGCGTTACGGGGCCGGGTCCATCAACGGCGAGGCCAGCGTGCTGCTGCCGCTGCCCAAGCCCGGACTCCAGTGGGACCCGGCCGAGATGGCCGAGGAGACCGCCAACGCGCGGCAGCTCTGGGAGGCCGGGGGCGGCCGGGCCGCCTTCGACGTGGACCCGGAGTCGATCATCGCCTGGGGCGTCACCGGCGGGTCCGACATCCTCTGCTGGCTCACCACCGACCCCGACCCGGACCGCTGGCCGGTGCTGGTCGCGGGCCGGCACACCGCCGACGCCTTCGCCGTCCACCCGTACGGCATGGCCGAATTCTTGCTGCGGCTCTGCTCCGACGAGTTCGACGTGAGCCCCGTGAGCATCACCTTCTGGGACGCCGGGCACCTCAGCTTCGTCCACTGGCGCAAGGCCCAGCGCCGCTGGCAGGAGGGCCGCAACCCGGAGACCGGGGAGCCGGACCCCTACGCGGGCGAGTTCGCCGACTAGTCCCCGCCAGGCCTGGTCCCGCCAGGCCGGCCGCGCCGGAGCCGGCCCGCCCGAAATCACACCCAGCCCGTTTCCCCGCCGGAAACGGGCTTTTCGGCATGTCTACGCGCGTCGCATATCCCGCACTCATATCGGAAAACACAATTCGGAAAACAATCGGTTGGAGCATTCAACACAACCGCCGACCCAATGCATTCAAGCCGACCGCCGTCGGGAGAGAATTCCGGCCAGACGGGCCACGGCGGGACACCCCAGCCCGGAGCAACTCATAAGTAATAACGGGAATCAAAAGAAAATCAGGGGTATCCACCCGTGCGAAGAAGAATGTTCGGCGCGGCCGCCACGGCAGCCGTGTTCGGTCTGCTGATACCGCTGTCCGGCTGCGGAAGTTCCTCCGGCGGCGGCAGCGGCGACGCGCTGCACCTGGTCGCGGCCGAATACGGCACCACTCCCGCCACCAGTTCCAAGGCTTTCTGGGACAAGGTGACGGCCGATTTCACCAAGGCCAACCCCGGCATCAAGGTCGAGGTCACGCTCCTCCCGTGGGCGAACATCGACCGCGAGGTCTCCAAAATGGTCAGCTCCGGCAAGGCGCCGGACATGGCGCTCATGGGCTCCTACTCCGACTTCGCCGCCCAGGGCAAGCTGTATTCCGCGGAGGAGCTGCTCTCGATCAGCGCCGAGGCGAACTTCCTCCAGCCCCTCGCCGAGGCCGGATCGGTCGGCAACACCCTCTACGGCCTGCCGTTCGTGGCGAGCAGCCGTCTGCTCTTCTACAACACCAAGCTGTTCGCGGACGCCGGCCTCGTCGCCAAGGACGGCTCGCCCACCTGGCAGCCGAAGACCTGGGCGGACCTGGAGTCCGCCGCCAAGGCGCTCAAGACGAAGGGCGTGAAGTACCCGTACGCCCTGCCGCTGGGCCCCGAGGAGGCGCACGCGGAGGCGATGATCTGGGAGCTGTCCAACGGCGGCGGCTACGCCGACAGCAGCGGCAACTACAGCCTGGCCTCGGACCAGAACATCGTGACCTTCAACTGGCTCCGGGACAAGATGGTGGGCCCCGGGCTGACCGGCCCGACCCCGCCCGCGCAGCTGAACCGCGCCGACGCCTTCGCGGCGTTCCTGCGCGGTGAGGTCGGCATGCTCAACGGCTACCCGTCCCTCTCCCACGAGGCGCGCGCCAAGGGCATCACCGTCGGCGCCGTGGCCATGCCGGTCTCGGACTACCTCGGCACCGGCGAGAAGCCGCCGACCGTGGGCGTGGCCGACTGGATGATGGCCTTCAAGCAGAACGGCAACCGCGAGGAGATCGGCAAGTTCCTGGACTTCGTCTACCAGGACAAGAACCTGGCGGACTTCGCGGGCCGCTACCACCTGCTGCCCTCGACCGTCACGGCCTCCCGCACCCCCTCGGGCGGCGGCCTCGACAAGAACGACGAGCAGTTCCTGACCGCCCTGCGCGGTGCCCAGCTCTACCCGGTCAACGACCCCGCCTGGGTGTCGGTCAGCGACACCATCAAGCGCAACATCGGACGGGCCCTGGAACCGGGCGCCAGCCCGAAGGCCGTCCTGGAGGACATCGCCGCGAAGGCGAGCGCCGCCTCGAAGAAGAAGCACTGAAAGTCGCACTGAGAGTCGCACTGAAAGTCCCTCGCGACAAGGGACCTTCGCCTCCCTGCCGGACCCCATCCCGTACGGCAGAATGGCTGTCGGCACTTGATCCAAGGCCGCGGCCCAGTCGCCCGACGGGCACCCACAAGGTGCGCGGGGCGGCAGGCCTCCCCCTCCTCCGCCGCCCGGCGCCGCCTCCCGCTACGCCCGGCCGTTCTCCGCGGAGAACGCCTTGCGGTACTGCTCGCAGCCGGAGTCCCAGCGCAGCGTGCCCGTCAGCGTCCCGTAGTGGGTGCGCGTGACCGACCATTCCACCGTGTACTCGCCGGTGTCGCACGCGATCCTCTTGCCGCCCTCCACCTTCTGACGCCCCGTCGCCGGCTGCCCCGTCAGCTTCCGCTCCACCTCCGCCCGCGCGACCCCCTTCGCGTCGCGCAGCACGGCGTGCACGACGATCGGGTGGGTGTCGTTCTTGGTGGTCAGGCCCTTGTTCACCAGGGCGTCCGACACCGCCCACGCGAACTCGTACGAGGGCTCCCAGGAGAGCGTGTCCGGGTCGGCGACCTGGCGCTCGCTCCTCGGGTCGTGGGGGTGCGAGGGGCGGGAGACGGTCCCGTACCGGATCCCCGGGTGGAAGCGGACCTGGCCCTCCAGCTTGTGCTTCTGGTCCTTGGTCCACAGGGATTTCATCTTGTGCTCGCCCCCGGCCGGGTCCTGGAGGTATCCGGTGCCCGGTGCGGCGGTGGCGGACGCCTGGCCGAGTGCGGGGGCGACGGCCGCGGCTGCCGCGGCGAGGGCGAGGGCTGCGGTGCGAGTGCGCTTCATGCCCGGCCCAACGGACCCCCGCGGCGGGCCGGAACGACGCCGTGCGCGCGTTCACCCGTACGGAGCGGGCGGCGGACGCACAGGTGACAGATTCCGTTCCGGGCCGGAATGCGCTCCGGACGGCTCTGGTTCCCTGTGCCCGGACGGGGAAACGGTCCCCGCACGACCACGGGGGATGGCATGGGCATGACGATCGATGGGACGGTCGCACCGGGCTGGGAGACGGTGCGGGCGGAGTTCGAGGCGTTCGCGGCCTCGGAGCCGAACCCGCCGGAGGCCCAGCTCGCGGTGCGCCACCACGGGAGGACCGTGGTGGACCTGTGGGCCGGCGAGGACACCGACGGGGCCACCCTGAGCGGGGTCTTCTCCCTCACGAAGGGCGCCGCGCACCTCGTCGTGGCGCTGCTGGCGCAGGAGGGCGTACTGGACCTGGAGCGTCCGGTGTCGGCGTACTGGCCGGAGTTCACCGGGCACGGCAAGGAGCGGCTGACGGTGCGGCAGCTCGTCGCGCACGGCTCCGGGCTGATCAGCGTCCCCGGGGGCTTCTCGTACGAGGAGATCGCGGACGACGCGCTCCTCGCGGCCCGGCTGGCGGGGCAGGAGCCGTACTGGGAGCCCGGCACGGCGTACGGCTACCACGCGTTCGTGATCGGCGCGCTGACGGGCGAGGTGGTGCGGCGGGTCACGGGCCGCTCGCTCCAGGAGGTCTACGAGGAGCGGGTGCGGGCGCCGTACGGGCTGGACCTGTACATGGGGCTGCCGGCGGAGCTGGAGGGCCGCTGGAAGCCGGTCCTGGAGATGCTGCCGACGCCCGCGCAGCTGGAGCTGCTCGCGGCGGGCGGGCCGCTGCCCGAGATGCTGCGGACCGCCTTCAACTGGCACCACGAGCCGCCGATGGACATGGTCGCGTACGCCAACCACCCGAAGGTGAAGGCGCTGGGCCCGGCCTCGGCGGGCGGCAGCGGCACGGCGCGCGGGGTGGCCGCCCTGTACGCGGCGGCCGTCAGCGGGCTGGACGGCCGGCCCGCGCTGCTGGAGCCGGCGACGGTGGCCGAGGTGGCGCGGCTGCACACGCCGGGCCAGGACCGGGTGACCTCGGAGCCGGACCACTTCGGGCTGGGCTTCGAGACCCAGCCCGCGGTGGGCCCCGAGGCCTTCGGGCACTGCGGCGCGGCGGGCGGCAACGGCTTCGCCGACCCGGTCACGGGGATCGCGTACGGGTACACGCGCCGCCGCTTCGGCTTCCCGGGCGGGCTGGCCCCGGAGAACGGGCGCCTGACGGCGGCGGTGCTGAAGGTGGCGCGGGGGCTGTAGCGTCCCCCGGGCCGCCTCAGGCCTGGCCGGTCTCGAAGCGGCTGATGTGGCCGTCGGAGACGGTGAACCGCCAGGCGGTGCGCATCTCGCCCCAGGTGTCGTTGCGGTAGGAGACGACGAGGGACCGGCCGTCGTCGGTCTGCTTCTCGACCGACATGTGGCCGCGGGAGGAGAAGATCTCGCGGTCCGCCCAGTCGGTCAGGTCCCGGTCGGAGCCGTCGTCGGACATGGTCGCGCCGGGGGTCAGGACGGCCCGGAAGGCCTCCTGGTCGCCCGCGTTGACGGCGGTGACGAAGGCCCGGACGGCGGGGTCGGCGAGCTGGTCCGGCTTGATCATGGGGTCTCCCGGTCGTGTGCGTGGTCGTCGTGCGTCCTGTGCTGCGCGCGCGACCAGGGAACACCCCCGGCGGGGCCGGGCGGCCGACCCTCACCCGTTCGCCGCCCGGCGGCGTGTCAGGAGGGGTCGGGGGCGGTGCGCACCGGGAAGCCGGTGGGCCGGCCCTGCTCCTCCAGCCAGGTCAGGACCTGGTCGAGGGCGGCGACGGTCTGCTTGCGATCGCCGCCGCCGTCGTGGAAGAGGACCGTGGGGCCGTTGCCGATCTCGCGCTTGACGGCGTCGACGATGGCGGCGGTGCCGGGCTTGCCGAAGTCCTTGGTGTCGACGTTCCAGCCGAGCGGGCGCATGCCGTTGGCGGCGGCGGTCTTCCGGCTGTCGGGGGTGAAGGCCCCGCCGGGGGCGCGGTAGTACTCGACCTTGGCGCCGCCGCCGGCGGCTTCCTCGATCAGCTTCTTGGCGTCGAGGATCTGGGCCTGCTGGTAGGCGACGGGCTTCTTGTCCATGGACGTGTCGTGGTCCATGGAGTGGTCGCAGAGCCGGTGGCCGGCCGCGACGACCTTCTTGACCAGGTCGGGGTGGGCCTTGGCCTGGGGGCCGATCATGCAGAAGACGGCCTTGACGTCGTGCTTGGCCAGCACCTCCAGGACCTGCGGGGTCCAGCGGGGGTCGGGGCCGTCGTCGATGGTGATGTTGACGGCGTTGCCGCCGGCCTCGGAGGCGTGGGCGATGCTGTCGGGCAGCCCGGCCGGCGGTGCCTGCGGCGGCTGGGCGCCCGGCCCGTTGCCGCCCTTGGGCGCCTCCGTGCCGGTCCCGGGGTGGGCGGCGGGGCCGTCGTCCGGGGCGACGAGGACCGTCACGCCCCAGATGGTGGCGGCCACGGCGGCGGCCGAGGCGCCGACGGCTATCCGGTTCCGGAGGCTGTGCTTCTGCGTGCTCGTCATGTGTCCACTCCCCGTCCGGCCTTGCAAGGGTTCTGTGGGTCATGACGCCTTCATCCCTGGCGGGGTTCCACCGAATTGCCCAATAAATTCCAGGTAATAAGGACTTTGGTCCTCAATAACCTCAGTTGTCACACATGTTGGGGGCATACGAAAAGGCGGGTGGGGGGGGGGGGGGGGGGGGGGGGGGGGGGGCCCCCCCCCCGCAGGGGGGGGTGGGGGGGGTCTGGGTGCCAGGAGGGGTCTTCGGGTGGTTCTGGACCTTTGGGTAGGTGCCCCCCACCCGGT
>NZ_JBWKEZ010000069.1:31005-38405 GCF_056434525.1 Streptomyces sp. NPDC044002 | reverse complement strand
CCGACGCCCCCATCATCACCACCGACGCCCGCCACCGCGCGGACGCCAAGAGCGCACTCATCACGCTCGTCGAGCACGCCCTCATGGCCCGGCTCCGGTAAGCAGAGCGGAACACCGCGGAAGGCCCCCGTGTCCGGGACACGGGGGCCTTCGCCGTACCCGGGAGCCGGCCGGCGTCCCGGGGCGGGCACGCGGAAGGCCCCGCACCCCCGGGACGGGGTACGGGGCCTTCCGGCGTTCGTGCGTGCGCTGCTCAGCCGCGCCAGCTGTGGGGGGCCTGGAAGCCCCGGCTGCGCTCCAGGCGGCGCCAGCCGGCCGTGGAGCGGGCGGTGGCGGCGGCCTCCTCCGGGGTGGCGGCGGCGCGGGCGAGGAGGATCGCGGTGATCGCGGCCAGCTCCTCGGGGGCGGCGTTGCCCTTCTCGACCTTCAGCAGGGTGTCGGTGGCGGTGCTCATCGTCGGCATGTCTCCTTCGCTCGTTACTGCGGCGGGTTGCCGTGCTTGCGAGACGGCAGATCGGCGTGCTTGGTGCGGAGCATCGCGAGGGCGCTCACGAGCACCCCGCGGGTCTCGGCGGGGTCGATGACGTCGTCCACGAGGCCGCGCTCGGCCGCGTAGTACGGGTGCATCAGTTCGGCCTTGTATTCCTTGACCATCCGGGCGCGCATCGCCTCGGGGTCCTCGGCGTCCGCGATCTGCTTGCGGAAGATCACGTTGGCGGCGCCCTCGGCGCCCATGACGGCGATCTCGTTGGTGGGCCAGGCATAGGTGAGGTCGGCACCGATGGACTGGGAGTCCATGACGATGTACGCGCCGCCGTAGGCCTTGCGCAGGATCAGCGAAATCCGCGGCACGGTGGCGTTGCAGTACGCGTACAGCAGCTTGGCGCCGTGGCGGATGATGCCGCCGTGCTCCTGGTCGACGCCGGGCAGGAAGCCCGGGACGTCCAGCAGGGTGACGATCGGGATGTTGAACGCGTCGCACATCTGGACGAAGCGCGCGGCCTTCTCGGACGCGTGGATGTCCAGGACGCCGGCGAGGTGGCCGGGCTGGTTGGCGACGATGCCGACGACCTGGCCGTCCAGGCGGGCCAGGGCGCAGATGATGTTGCGCGCCCAGCGCTCGTGGATCTCCAGGACGTCGCCGTCGTCGACGAGCTCCTCGATGACCTTGAGCATGTCGTACGGACGGTTGCCGTCGGCGGGGACCAGGTCCAGGAGGACGTCCGAGCGCCGTTCCGCGGGGTCGGAGTTCTCGTGGACCGGGGGGTTCTCGCGGTTGTTCGAGGGGAGCATCGTGATGAGGTACCGGACCTCGGCGATGCAGGTCTCCTCGTCGTCGTACGCGAAGTGCGCGACGCCGGAGGTCTCGGCGTGCACGTCGGCGCCGCCCAGACCGTTCTGGGTGATCTCCTCACCGGTGACGGCGCGGACGACGTCGGGGCCGGTGATGAACATCTGCGAGGTGTCCCGGACCATGAACACGAAGTCCGTCAGGGCCGGGGAGTACGCGGCGCCGCCGGCGCACGGGCCCAGCATCACCGAGATCTGCGGGATGACGCCCGAGGCCTTGGTGTTGCGCTGGAAGATGCCGCCGTAGCCGGCGAGGGCGGAGACGCCCTCCTGGATGCGGGCGCCGGCGCCGTCGTTGAGGGAGACCAGCGGGGCACCGGCCGCGATGGCCATGTCCATGATCTTGTGGATCTTCGTGGCGTGGGCCTCGCCCAGCGCGCCGCCGAAGATGCGGAAGTCGTGCGCGTAGACGAAGACCGTGCGGCCCTCGACCGTGCCCCAGCCGGTGATGACACCGTCGGTGTAGGGCTTCTTGGCCTCCAGGCCGAAGCCGGTCGCCCGGTGCCGGCGGAGCTGCTCGACCTCCCTGAAGGAACCTTCGTCGAGCAGGAGCGCGATGCGCTCGCGCGCGGTCAGCTTGCCCTTGGCGTGCTGGGCCTCGGTCGCGCGGTCACTGGGGCCGCGCCGGGCCTCCTCGCGGAGGGAGTGCAGCTCGGCCACGCGCCCGCGGGCGTCCGTCGGCTCGCTCGGGGTCTGGTCCACAACGGTCATGTACCGACCTTACGAAGCGTGGCCATCAAAACCCTCCGTTGGTTCTACACAGTCTCGGACCCCGTCCGCTGTGCGGCCCGGACAGAACCTCCGAAGGATGCATGGACTCCCCCAGCAGGGACCTTCGGCCTTTGTGGGGGTCCCACAAAACACCGCCACCCCGAACCGAGAAGTTGAAATTTGAACGGAATGGGTCTAGCGTCTTCCTTGTTGAAAGTTAAACCAAACCACGGACTCCCCAGGAGCAAGTCATGGGCCTCTTCTCCCGCCGCAGCAGCCAGACCGCCGCCTCCGCCCAGCAGGGCGCGGTGGCCACCCTCCCCGTCGACCCGGCCCTCGCCGCCCTCACCGGCGACTACGCCATCGACGCCGCGCACAGCAGCATCGGCTTCACCGTCCGCCACGCCATGGTGACCAACGTCCGCGGCAGCTTCGCGCAGCACGAGGGCACCCTCCACCTGGACGGCGCCGACCCGTCCCGCTCCACCGCCTCCATCGACGTGCAGATCGCCTCCGTCAGCACCGGCATCGCCGACCGCGACGCCCACCTGCTGGGCAGCGACTTCTTCGACGCCGAGCTCTTCCCCCTGATGACCTTCCGCTCCACCTCGGCGGAGCAGCTGGGCGGCGACAAGTACCGCATCACCGGTGACCTGACGATCAAGGACGTGACGCGTCCGCTCGCCATCGACCTGGAGTTCGCCGGTACCGCCACGGACGTCTACGGCAGCGAGCGCGTGGGCTTCGAGGGCTCGGCCGAGATCCTGCGCTCGGACTGGGGCCTGACCTGGAACGCGGCCCTGGAGGCCGGCGGCGTGATGGTCAGCGACAAGGTGAAGCTGACCTTCGACATCTCGGCGGTCAAGCAGGCCTGATCACGGCCCGCGCGGAACCCCGGGGGCGGCTACCAGCCGCCCCCGCCGTCGAACCCGCCGCCCCCGTCGAAGCCGCCACCGCCGCCGAAGTCCCCGCCCCCGAAGTCGGACGGGTTGAAGTCGGCGCCCGAGACGTCCCCGCCCTCGAAGCCGCCGTATCCGCCGCCGAAGTCCGAGGCGTACGCGGGGGTGGCCATCATCGAACCGAGCATCGTGCCCACCAGCAGGCCGGGCAGCATCCCGCCGCCGAAGTACCCGCCGGCCCACGGGCCGTACGCCGGGCCGGCGTCGTAGTACGGCCGCCGGCCGTGCTCCGTGTCCACGGTGCGCACCGCCGGGTCCAGCCCGTCGCGCAGCCGTACGGCGTCCGCCGCGCAGACCGGTACGGTACGGGCCGCCCCGCCCGGCGGGGCCCAGGCCGCGTCCTCGGTGCTCGGCCCGTGGCGCGGGTCGAAGAAGCAGGGCACGCGGCGCTCCGGCAGCGGCCTGCCCTGACGGCGGGCGTCGAGGCTCGCCAGGGCGAACCGGCCGTCCTCCAGGGCCTGGGTCACCCCCTGCACCTCGTGCGGCTCCCGCACCGAGGCCATGATCCGCTTGGCCTTCTCGTAGGAGTCCAGCCCCTTCTCGTAGTCCGCGCGCATGGCGTCGTCGGCGCCGGGCTCGCCGGGGTGGAAGTCGAGGCGTTCGAGTTCCTCGCCGAAGGCGGTGATGTCCTCGTCCACGACCACGCCCAGCCGGGCGACGGCCTCCCGCCGGGCTTCTTCCTTCTTCTTCCGGTTCCGCTTGACCAGCAGGTACGCACCGCCGCCGCCGGCCAGGGCCACCGCGCCGAGGGCGATCACCGCCCCGGCCGAGGAGCCGCCGCCGGAGGAGCCTGCGGTGCCCCAGGAGGCCGGGGCCTTGCCCTTCATCTGCGGGAGGGCCTGGTCGACGAAGTTGTTGAGCTCGGTCGCTGCGTCCACCGGCCCGCCCGCCTTCACCGCGTCGGTGAGGTTGCGGACGGCGTTGTTCGGCATGACGGCCCGGTCGGCCCCGGCGTCGAAGCCGTCGCCGAGCCGGATGGCGTAGAGCCCGGTGATCCCCGTCTCGGTGCGGACCGTGCGCAGCACGCTGCCGGCCGGGAAGGCGGGGGTGGCGGGCAGCACGGCGACGAAGAGCGGCTTGCCGGCCGCCTTGATCTTGGCGGCGAGGGCGTCGGCCTGGGCCGGCGACAGCTGCGCCGCGGCCCCGGGGTCCACGTAGACGGGCCCCTTCTTGAGCGCCTCCGCCACGGCGGCGGTCCCCCCGTCGGCGGCGGCCGCCTGCGGGGCCGCCCCGAGCACACCGACGCCGAACGCCAGCAGCAGACCGGACAGCGCCGATCCGACGCGTACGGATATCAGCCTGGTCCTCATACCGACGACGCTACCCGAACCGGTCATTTCCTGTGTGAGCGGGACATAAGCCCGTTCCGGCTCCGCCCGCCCCCGCACCGTCTACGCTCCCGGCCGGGGGGTGGGCCGATGCGGCGCGCATGGCACGGGGTGGTTCTGGCACTGGCGGGAGCGGGGCTGCTGGCGGGTTGCTCGGCGGCCGATCTGTCGCTGATCTCCGTCGGCATCGGTGCCGACGGAACACCGCAGGTCACGATGGCGCCGTGCGGCAAGGACGCCATCGGCACCGCAAGCTTCTTCGTGCGGGAGCGCGCCACCCTCCCGCCCGGTGCGCCACAGCCCACCGTGACGACGCCGCAGACGGCGTCGGAGGAAGGCTGGATGGCCGGCGGCTCCCCGCTCGCCAGGGGCCGGGTGACGTTCTCCCTCTACTCGCCGCCGGCCTCGTGGGCGGTCCGCGAGTGGGGCGCCGAACGGCACCTCAAGCCCGGCCGCACGTACAGCCTGCGCTTCCACGCCCCCGGCTTCGCCGACTACTCGGGGACGGTCCGCTTCACCGCCGAGGACCTCGCCCGGCTCGGGCCCGGCGAGGTGTGGGCCGACGGCAGGGCGATGTCCCCGAAGAAGTTCCGCAAGCTCGTCGCGGACGAGTGCTGACCGCCGCCGGGACTACTCGGCCGGCTCCACGCCCGCGTGCAGGAGGCCGAAGGTGTAGGCGTCCTCCAGGGCCTGCCAGGAGGCCGCGATGACGTTGGGGGCGACGCCCACCGTGTTCCACTCGCGGGTGCCGTCCGTCGTGGCGATCAGGACGCGGGTCGTGGACTCCGTGCCGTGCTTGCCCTCCAGGATGCGGACCTTGTAGTCCACCAGCTCGAACTTGGCCAGCTGGGGGTAGAAGCGCTCCAGCGCGACCCGCAGGGCCCGGTCGAGGGCGTTGACCGGGCCGTTGCCCTCCGCCGTGGCGACGATCCGCTCGCCCTTGGCCCGCAGCTTGACCGTGGCCTCGTTGGCGTGGGTGCCGTCGGGGCGGTCCTCGACGATGGCCCGCCAGGACTCCACGCGGAAGTACTTGCGCGCCCGGCCCTCGGCCTCGGCCCGCAGCAGCAGCTCGAAGGAGGCGTCGGCGGCCTCGTACGTGTAGCCGGCCAGCTCGCGCTCCTTGACCCGCTCGACCACGCGGGCGATCAGCGCCCGGTCGCCGCCGAGGTCGACGCCGAGCTCCTTGCCCTTGAGCTCGATGGAGGCCCGGCCGGCCATGTCGGAGACCAGCATGCGCATGGTGTTGCCGACGCGCTCGGGGTCGATGTGCTGGTACAGGTCCGGGTCGACCTTGATCGCCGAGGCGTGCAGGCCCGCCTTGTGCGCGAAGGCGGAGACGCCGACGTACGGCTGGTGCGTGGAGGGGGTGAGGTTGACGACCTCGGCGATGGCGTGGGAGATGCGGGTCATCTCGCCGAGCGCGCCCTCGGGGAGGACCTTGCGGCCGTACTTGATCTCCAGCGCGGCGACGACCGGGAAGAGGTTGGCGTTGCCGACGCGCTCGCCGTAGCCGTTGGCGGTGCACTGGACGTGCGTGGCGCCCGCGTCGACGGCGGCCAGGGTGTTGGCGACGGCGCAGCCGGTGTCGTCCTGGGCGTGGATGCCGAGACGGGCCCCGGTGTCGGCCAGTACGGTCGAGACGACGGCGGTGATCTGGGCGGGGAGCATGCCGCCGTTGGTGTCGCAGAGGATGACGACGTCGGCGCCGGCCTCGTGGGCGGTGCGGACGACGGACTTGGCGTACTCGGGGTTGGCGCGGTAGCCGTCGAAGAAGTGCTCGCAGTCGACGAAGACGCGGCGGCCCTGGGCGACGAGGTGGGAGACGGTGTCGCGGACCATCTCCAGGTTCTCGTCCAGGGTGGTGCGGAGCGCGAGTTCGACGTGCCGGTCGTGGGACTTGGCGACGAGGGTGATCACCGGCGCGCCGGACTCCAGGAGGGCGCGCACCTGCGGGTCCGAGGCGGCGTCGCCACCGGCCCGGCGGGTGGCGCCGAAGGCGACGAGCTGGGCGTTCTTGAAGTCGATCTCGGCCCGGGCGCGGGCGAAGAACTCGGTGTCGCGGGGGTTGGCGCCCGGCCAGCCGCCCTCGATGAAGCCGACTCCGAACTCGTCCAGGTGCCGCGCGATGGTCAGCTTGTCCGCGACCGTGAGGTTGATGCCCTCACGCTGGGCGCCGTCGCGCAGGGTGGTGTCGAAGACGTGGAAGGCGTCGTCGAGGGCCGCCGTCGGCTGGGTCGCCTCTGTCGTCGTCATGCTGATCTGACTCCTGTCGGATGAGTGGTTCCGGAGACCGGGGATCCACTGCCCCCATCATCGCGCGCCGCCCGGTTCCGGCATGTTTCTGCCCTTGGAAACGAAAAGACCCCTCGCGGGTGCGAGAGGTCTGCGCGCGGGTCTGAGGCACGGTGGCCGCTGCCGCGGAGGTCGTCCACGGTTTCAGCGGTCACAGAGGACCGGCGCGCTGCTGTCCATAATCATGAGCTGAGCAGACACGCTCGCAGTGTGTCACACGGCCCGTCGCCGGTGGACGCCGGTCTCAGCATGCGGGCACCCGGCGTCCGCCAGTCGGCCCGCCGCCGGTGGGAGCCCTAGCCGGCGAGGGTTTCGGCGAGGAACTCCGCGACGTGTTCCAGGATGTCCTCGCGCCCTATCCCGGGCAGCCCCACGGCGACCTGGATGCTGAACCCGTCGAGCAGGGCCCGCAGCCTGGACGCGAAGCGGTCGGGGTCCACCGCGCGGAACTCTCCGCGCGAGATGCCCTCGGCGAGCAGGGCGACCAGGTCGCGGTGCCAGGCGCCCTCGATGGCGGCCTGCCGCTCGCGTTCCTGGGGGCCCGCGTTCTGGGACCGGTTCCAGACCTCCAGCCACAGGGTCCAGTGCGGGTCCCGGGCGCCGTCCGGCACGTACAGGTCCACGTACGCCCGTACGCGCTCGCGCGCCGGGCCGCGGGGGGGGAGAAGGGGCCACCGGTCTCCTCCCCAGGGCGCCCCCCCTCCCCCCCGGGCCTTTCGCAAGAGCCCGTCCTCTTTTCCAAAAGAGGAAAAGGAGTGGT